>JASMKV010000365.1 GCA_030749035.1 Myxococcota bacterium
AATCACTTGCAGGGTTACGGCTAAAAGCAATTTGGCTGCTGTCCCAATTCTCACTATATTCCCAAGCCATCAAAGTGTTGTCACCATCACTCGCCAATGTCGGGTAGGTATGGCCAACATTCGCTTCTAAGGAGAGGTCCACGGTATCTCCAATGCGCGCACCGGATGACGAAAGGTTTTGCCAAAAAGCCTGAAAGCCACTCGCCGCAGAATGCCCGCGAACACCAGCAATTGCAAAACCATCTGCACCTGCAGGAGACGCCGCCACCATCCAGGCATTGGCACCTTCGGCGACGTCGTTCACGGTGGTCTCTAAAACCTGGTCAGTACTCGTTAAAGATTGTCCAAAGGTATCATAAAGGCGAAAGCGCACATCCAGGTTTTGCGGAGAAAGCGCTAAGGTATCACTCTGCCAGGCCACCAACACACGGTCTCCATGATAGGCAAGCACGGGATCGGTATGGTTGTTGGTATCCTCAACATTCACCACCGTCTCTTCAACCCGCACCTCGCCATCACAAGATAAACCTAAGAGTGCCGTGTTCGCATAGGCGTTATCCGGATTGGCATTGCGAAGATTATATGCCAACCACAAGGACTCAGCTGCATAAAGGCTATAAAGATGGATTTGCAACGGGTCGATGCCGATATCATAAAGCGCAAAAGGTTGGTCGAGCGTCAGCGTATCCATACACGCAGCACTTGTCTGTGATGGGTTCTTATCTTCATCAAAGGGCTTTAGGGCATCAGTGCATGCCCCCAGAAGAAGTGAGACCAAAAGGCTCGATAAAAGACGCACATCAGCAAAAGACACAACAACTCCAAAATCATTGCTCGCAAAGATGTTTTATCGAGTTTGTGGGCTTGGAGGCAAGAAGCGATTAAGACGCCAAAGCCAATAAGGACTCTGGTTGATGATCGTGCATATAACTGTTGTAAACCAAGCCAGAAATACCGGGCGAACGTAACAAATCTTGATTGACATGAAAGCCTTCGCCTTCCCATTGACTGGCCACATAAAGTTTGATGGCGGTGTTTTGTATTTGCGGTAAATACCCCTTCTTAAGCTGTACACTTAAAGGCTCCATGCCTGCGCCCGTATCGTAATTTTGCAAATAACCGATACCTTTATGCATGGGCCAAAGGGTATGGCCAAAGGATGGGCAGCGCCGTGAGCTTTGATTCATCACAATTTCATCCACAAGAGACTGCTCAACCCACTGCCACCAAGCCATCGTCATATTGCCCATGGGTGGTCCTAAAATATTACCGCGCGGTATCCCCACCGCCAAAGGTAAACCCATCGGTTGCAACTGCGCCTTAAGTTCCCGTAAAAACTTGGTCAGGTATGCACCACGCAAATCTCTCCACGGTTGTCTTTTGAATCCATGATGGCAGATATCTTGACCAAAGCGGGCAAAATATTCCTGCCGAATCGGCGCATTAAAGCCGTAAAGGTCTGCATGCTCAGCTGGCTTTGATCGTGAGCGCAAACAGACAAAGAGCCCATCAAATTGACGACCGACCAGATAACTTAAAAAAAGCTGCGTGAAATACTGTCGAACTTCCGGGTAGGCCAACTCCAACACACCCCATTGTCTTTTTTCACCTGATTGATCAACCACATGATATTCAGGATGTTGCAAAGCAAATGTGCTTTGCCAGGACTCATGTTTACCAAAGCGTTTTGAAAGAAATGACTTATCCTGCTCACTCTCGGGTAAGAGTGGCCAGCCCTCATCAAAAAGGGTCACATAGGCGTAAACGCGCATTCCGGCCTGATGGGCCAAATAAGGCACCCAATCCAAATCATCCCAACCTCGATGTATGGCATTGTCGACTATGGGCACACTGGATTCTTCGGCCCTGTGCATCCATCCGGAATTTCGGGTATTTAAAACACGCCAATGCAGCGTATTCGCCCCTAAATCCCGGCGCCAGTGTGACATTCGGCGGGCCAAGGCCATGGGGTTGTACAAACGACTTTCCCCATCGCCGTGGTTCAAATGATCGCCAAAAGAAACACTGACGATATTGGTGTTTCCCTCCACCATCGTCATTCTTTTACTTCCATTTTTTAAATTAGCGTCACATCTTCTATCGACGTAAAGACCCCATTTATTTAGCCCAATTTGTCCAAAAAAGACCCTTAACGACAATCATGAGATCTCACCTCTTTCAATAAAAGCCTTAAATTCTAACATCATAGAAATTAAGCGTGTCATATGATGTACATTGAGAAAATCTCGACACTTTCTTGAATTGAAAAAATGTGCATGGTCGCTTCTGCCTTGTACAAATACTCTGGTGTTCTATGAAGAAGATCTATGGCCAGAAATATTCTCATCGCAGTCGACAGCTTTAAAGGCACTTTAAACGCCCAAAGTATTGCACGCATCATTCGAAGAAATTGGCAAGCGACATGTCCGCAAGACAAACTCACGACGCTTGCCTTAAGCGATGGTGGTGAAGCGTTCGCTAAAATCTTAAGCACGCATCTGCCAAGCACCTCCCACAGCACACAAGTGGCGCATGTCGATGGCGTGTCCCGTCGCACACCTTGGTATAAAACCGCAAAAGGTCAAATCGCTTTAATCGATGCGGCGACTGTCCTTGGATTGAATAAATGTCTGCACATGGCGCCACGCAAAAGAGATTCATTTTGTTTAGGCGAACTTATTCGCAACATAGCCAAACATGAACCAAAGCAAATCGTCATTGGTTTAGGCGGCAGCGGCACCAATGATGGCGGCTTTGGCTTGGCACGGGCCTTGGGCTGGAAATTTTTTAACGCCAGGCATCGGGAAATCAAACAATGGATGGCGTTAAACACATTAACCCATATCGAGCCTCCAGAACTCAGCCCGCACTTTCCTCCCCTATATGTTGCCGCTGACGTGACCAATCCTCTTCTTGGCGCCAAAGGGGCGACAAAAATATATGGCGCGCAAAAAGGCTTGACCGCCCCTGAGCTTCTGCATGCAGAACAAGCGTTAAAGCGCCTGGCCAATATTGTTGAGCGCTCATATCAAAAAGAGATTAAATCTTTAGCACACACAGGTGCGGCTGGCGGTCTTGGTTTTGGCTTAAAAGTTTTTGCTAACGCCAAGCTTGGCTCTGGCTTTGATTTTTTTGCCAAACACACCAAGCTCAAAAAACGTATCCAGAATGCCGATCTCGTCATTTGCGCTGAAGGTCGCTTGGACCCAACATCTTTCATGGGCAAAGGCTGCGGAGAAATCGCCAAATACGCCATGCAGGTGCGTACCCCTTGCATCATGCTCTGCGGCTCATACAGCAAAAGCAAAGCGGCGAAGACGTATTTTCAGACCATTGCTGCCCTCGAAGAGCTGACAACCCGAAGCCATGCGCTCAAAAACCCTAAAATGTGGCTTAAACAACTCACGCAAGAAACAGCCCGCGCATATCAAGCGAACACATAATTTAAAACGCAAAAGTCCCGAACTCTTCGACGATTCCTGGGGTCACACCCTGTGCTTCAATCAACGCCGTGAGCGCATCGGCGCCCCGTGTTTTGGTGCGCGTTCGCGCGGCATCGTCATAATCGACTTTGAGAAGCCCAAAGCGTGGTTCATAGCCTTCGGCCCATTCAAAATTGTCAACCAGCGTCCAGTGGTAATAACCGCGAATATCGGCACCCTTCTGCATCGCTTCTTGCATCGCCTGTACATGGGCGACAATAAATTGAGGTCGCAAATCATCATCCGCATCGGCTATCCCATTTTCGGTAATACGCATCGGCAGATCATATTTCTTAACTTTATCGAGCACCCGAACGAGTCCTCCCGGATAAATCTCCCAACCCAAGTCATTGGTATGGGTCGCATCTGGGTTTTCCTCGAAGAGAATGGGAACCTCAACGCCTTCATCCTCAGCACAAGGCATGTCATCACAAACACGCAAGAGAGAATCCTGCACCATGAACCGTCCGTAGTAGTTCACCCCGACCCAATCAAGGCCGCCAACAAGTTCGCTGTGCTTGCCTTCATTTGCATCATCGATATCGCCATCAGCGTTGAGGTCGAGTTCGCCCTTCCATATGGCACGCATAAAAACATCGTTATAAAGATATTCTAAACGCAAGGCCGATTCGATAGAGCCTGTGGATTCAGGATTTGCTGGATCAAAAATGCGCCAGTGCTTGGCCACACTCACCAGGGCATTTTGTCCATCCCCATCGACATCGCCTTGATCGTGGGCGTGCAACATATCGTAAGCCCGACGATGGGCCCACACCATATTAAAAGCGCCACGTAAAAGTGTTTCGATTTGCAAACTTTTGCCCGGAGGAAAAACGCCTGCAAGATACCCCCCCACCAAAGGCACCAAAGGCTCGTTGATGGTGATCCAAAGGTCGACCTTAGAACCAAATTCTTCCGCCATCTTGCGTGCAAAACCCTCAAAAGCTTCAATGATGGGGCTTTCCCCCAAGGCATCGCTTGCGGCTCCGGGCCAACCACCGAGTCCCGCTTCGGGGACAAGTATATTGTTGACCCAAATGGGTAAGGTAAAATGTTGCAAGGTCACCAAAAGCGTCATGTCGTGGCTCAGAACCTCGTCCATCACCGCATGATAGTGGGCGAGAACCGTCTCGTCATATTCTCCTTGTGTGGGTTCAATCTTTCCCCACTCAAGTCCCATGCGCAGTGCCGTATGTCCCATCGCTTTGGCCAACGCGATATCTTCTGCATAAAGTTCCCAATGGTTTGGTCCGTCCAAATTGCTTTCACAATGGGCCACCGTTTCATTTGTTTCGCTACAAGATGCTTCCCACTGATACCAATCCGTATGCGTGTTACCGCCCTCGACCTGAAACGCAGCTGTTGCCGTACCCCATTCGAAATTGGCATTGATGTCGTAGGACGCCCTCGGTTCCGCGCTGTCCTGACAGGACACAAAGCAAAAGATAAGAATAGCGCGGCAACAGGTCGTCCTCATAGGCCAAGTTTTGCCACGTCAATCTGAAAAGACAAGAGCAAACGAAACGATTCTAAAACAAGCTTTCAAATGGTGCTCCTATACAGTGACATTATAATCTTCATCCGTATAGCCTTCTTCAATCGCTGCAACATCACTTGACAGCATCGTCACGAATAAAAGTTGGTGTCAAGACAGTTGTAAAAGATCGATAAAGTCAGTGCGTTAGGAGAGCAGCGTGCACACGATCGAGCGTTCTTTGCGCGGTCCATCAAATTCGCAGAGAAAAATATTTTGCCAGCGCGAAAGCCCAAGCTCCCCATCGATGATAGGGATGGATTCAGAAGGCCCTACCAGACCCGCCTTTAGATGCGAATCACCATTGCCATCCTGCTCGTCGTGCAACCATACACCTTTGGGGATTATCTTGCGTAAAAAGTTCACCACATCGGTTTGTACGCTCTCGTCCCAATTCTCCTGAATCATCACCGCTGCTGTCGCCCCTTGAACATAGACATTCACCAATCCCTCTCGTAGACCATGATCTTTGACGCAAGCACGCACTTGGTCCGTAATATCGATGAGCTCTTCCCGGCGATGGGTCGGCACTTTAAAATTTTCTCGCATGATTTAGACCCCATTTTATCAACTCTACATACATCACAATATTGATCCAGCCAAGGCGGTCTGCATCCATACCTTGGAAGTCAATGACTTAGCGCAAAACACCTTGTTTTCGTCCTTGTGCTGAAGTAATGCACAAACGAATGGAAAAGACCCCATGATCTCAAAAGGCCCTGTGACCATAGCGCTTGATACGATGAGCGGCGCGCAAAGCTCAACCCACGCTATTCGCGCGGCGGCCAAACTTTCAATGAAGTCTGATGCCCCTGAAATTTTGCTTTTGGGTAATGAACACGAAATTGGTTCCACCTTAGATGGCATACGTCATGATGCTGAAAACCTGGCCATCTTTCATACGCAAGCAGCCGATTCTGCCTTAAGCAAAGCCTGCACACTTGTCAAAGAGGCCCGCGCCGATGCTCTGGTCAGCGCTGCCCCTGTGGAACAACTTAGAACAACATGTAAAGCCATGTTGACCAAAATGGACAACGTGGACAAACAGGCGCTCTGCGCCGTTTTCCCAACAGAGAAACGTCGCGGAGCCAAGGAAGACCCTTTTTCTCTCATCTTAGATATTGGCTTTGAAACCACTGCAACAACCCAAAATCTTGTGCACTACGCGTTGATGGGCGCCGCATATGCGCAAGTCATTTCGCAAAACAGCAAACCCAGCGTTGCACTCCTGGCCAGCAGTCCCACGCTTGCCCAAGCCCCCACACACCTTCAACAAGCCGCCGCGACGCTTCATGAATCCAGCACCATGAACTTTATCGGTCTACTTGAACCGGTTGATATCCCACTGGGTAAAGCCGATGTCATTGTCAGTGATGGTTTTGTCGGCAATATGGCCCTCAAGCTTTTAGAAAGCAGTGGATCTATCATCAAACGGCTCATCACCTACGCACACCGGCAAAAGATACTCGCTAAAGCTGGACTCATGATGCTCGGCCCCGCACTCACCAACATCAAAAGCTTTATGGATTGGCAGGAATACGGCGGCGCCCCTCTGCTTGGCTATGAACAGCTCTGCATCAAACTTGCCGTGAATGCCTCGGAGCAAGCGCACTACAATGCCTTGAAAGTAACGCAAAAAGCCATCACCAACGATTTTTTGAAGATTTGCAAAGAGGCGCTTTGAGTATGGCCATTGTCTTTCGTTGGGACTTAGATAAAACCTATCTCAAGACCGAGTTTTCACGCGTACAGGATTTAATCCGCACATTCTTTCAAAAAGCTGAAGACAAGGAAGTTTTTGCCGGCGCCACCACCCTCATTCATGCGCTTGATGCGATCCCCGAGAGTAAAACAACTTTTATATCCGGAAGCCCGCGCCCGATGCGCAAAGTTTTGAAAAAGAAACTTGAACTCGATGGTATCCATGTCGATGCGCTTGTTCTTAAACCCAATTTCAGCAATTTTTTGCGCGGTCGCTTTCGTGCCCTTAAAGAGCAGGTTGGTTATAAATTGCCCGCCCTCTTAGAACAGCGCTTAAAAATCTCTTCTGCGCACACAGAGATTTGCTTTGGTGATGATGCGGAGGTCGATGCCTTTATCTACAGCCTCTATGGCGATGTTGTTGCCGGTAAGATCGAACCCCAACGACTTAAACGACTTATGCAAAAAGTCGGCGCCTATGAGGATCAAATCGATCATGCGCTTGAGCTTTACGTGCCTTTACGACAACGTCAGGAAGAAAAGAATCCTGTCGAGCGCATATTCATTCATCTCGAAGGACGCTCCGGACCCCAACGCTATGCAGCCTATGGCGTTCGAGTGGTTCCGATTTACAATTATTTCCAGGCTGGGCTCATGCTCTATTCGATGCAACATCTGCATATGGATGATTTGCTCAAGCTCACCCAAACTGTTTTGGCGCATCCACGACTTAACGAAAAACGTTTGGCCAACAGTGCGCAGGATTTGGTGCGACGACATCATTTAGCTTTAAATGTTATCGATGAATGCCTCCAAGGGGCGCGAACCTTAGGCGACAAAGAGCTTGTGGAATGTTTCGAGCGGGCTTCACGACGGACTCGGGAGCTGGACAAAGAGGAGCTGCAGAAAGCGCCTGATGAGGTACAAACGATTGATTACGAGAAAATCCTGGAGATGAGACTTTTGGGTCGTAGGCATTCGAAGGACCGATAATGGATGGCCGATAATGGATGGCCGATAAGCGATGACCGATAAGCGATGACCGATGACCGTGCGAGCCAATACGGAGACTTGCGTATCTGCGGGTTCAGGAGCAGAGACGCTTAGTCGAGTAGGTGAGTGGCCGATAGCCGATGACCGTGCGAGCCGTTTACGGAGACTTAGTGCGGGTGCCTGATAAGGATAGCCGCACTTTAGTCGAGTAGGCGAGTGTCCGATAGCCGATGACCGTGCGAAGCGTTGTGAGACTTTCCTATAAGAGTTTTTCGACCTGAGCCTTGCAGCGGCCCTCTTTTCGCGAAAAATGTACGGCGTGTTGGAAGGGAACCTGGGTCCAATGAGATTGGTCTGCGGTCAATGGCTCCGAAGACACGATGATGGTGCTGGCCTCATCCCCATCCTCTACGCGCATGTCATAGGTTCCTTCATATTGCTGATAGTCATCACCCTTGAGATACCAGACGGGCTCCACCACTCCCGCCAGGGTGAAGTCTGTACTGCCGGGTTTTGCATGACGCAATTCTTCCCAGGGCTGGTCGATTGCAGTGGCATAATCGGGACCGAATCCCAGATTGGCCACCACCAGATCGTTACCGTCGGCCAGGAAGAACTTCAACTTGGCGACTTTTTTGTTGTCGTGTTTCTTTTTGATGTGCAGGAGCACGTCCATGAATCGCTGCAGGCCGCCAACGATTTCCTGAACATCCATATCCCGCGTCGGATCTTCATATTGGGACATGAGCAAAGCATAGAGCGGTTCGGTATCGGTGCTCCCCGATAAACGGGCGACGATTTCACCTTTGCATTCAGCGATGATGTCCTGCAGCATGCTGCGCCATCCTGGTAAGCCGCCGTTGTGGGCCAAAGCCAATCGAAAGCCTGGGTAGAGGAAAGGGTGACAATTCTCATCGCTGATGATGGCTTTATCCGAATAGGAGGTGGCGCGTATATGTGCCAAGACATTGTTAGCACGGGTTTTCCTGCAGATGGCCTGTAGATTTTTATCGAAAAACGCCGGTTGGCTGCTCTTATAGAGCAGCGGCTCGTCCTCGTAAGGTGAACCCTTCTGCCAAGCCGCAAACCCCGATCCCCCCAGCTGGAGCAGGTGGTGGTATTCGGCATCAAAACTCTGGTTCACCAACGAATTGGCCGGTTTGGTCAGGAGATCTTCCAGCGATACAGAGGGGCCCAGATATCCGATGACGCGACACATGGCGCGACTCTAGCAAGGCTTGCGCTAGTGCGCCAGCCATTCATTCTAAAAGCTGAAAGCCGATAGCCGATAGCCGATAGCCGATAGCCGATAGCCGATAGCCGATGACTGATGGTCGATGGCC
>JASMKV010000366.1 GCA_030749035.1 Myxococcota bacterium
TACGGCGATTTGGGAAGTGGCGCAGGGCAAGCTCATTAAGCGCAAAGTGCCGAGTCGTAATTTTCGTTCTGGCGATATCGAAGCTGCAACGGGTGGAACCGTACGACAAAAGTTTAATATTCAGCAGGGCATTGAGATCGATACAGCTAAGAAAATTGTTAAATTCATCAAAGATCAAAAACTCAAGAAAGTGCAGGCTTCCATTCAAGGCGATCAGGTCAGAATCACATCGCCTTCAAGAGATGTTTTACAGGATGTGCAGCGCATTTTGAATGAAGAAGATTTCGGCATTGAATTAAATTATTGCAACTATCGCTAATCGATCAACTCTTCGACAGGTTTAGCCGAAAGCGTTTTCAGACGTCGGGCTTCTTCGCCTTCCTTTTTGATGAAGTGCGGGTGTATTTTCGGATCGGATATCAGCCCGGTATCTTTAAATTCCTGAAGGTCCTTGATTTCGGTGAAGGAGATTTTGCCGAGAAACAAGGGGGAGAGCGCTTGTCCTTGTTGCAGCATCTCTTTAACTCTTAAAATGCCGCGCAAGTAGATGGTGTCTTTGGTAAAGGCACCACCACGAAAAACTCTGGAGCAAAGCTCGTAAGCATCTTGCGCTGCGAATTGATGGTCGTGATGTAAGAGTGCAAAAATATCCATGAAGGGCATATCCTGGAGCATTGCTTCTACCGCAACAATGCGGCCAGCCAGAATGCGCATGCGATGTTGACTTAGTCCTCCCACCAGGTGTTCACTGAGCACAGCGATGCCTTCTTGCAGTTCATCGTAGGCGGCGAGTCCATAGGCGAAGAGTTTGACCGGTTGTCTCAAACCGTTAAAGTGTGTGACAAGATGTGTACCTACTTCGTGCGCGCAAAGAGCGTGTGCGCGTTGCATTGATGTCTTAAAACCAGCACCCACATAGAGCTTTGTGCGTGAGACAAGCATGCTGTCAATGTCGTCGCGGACAATGACCTCAGGAGTGAAGGTCGGATGTCTCGTTTGGTATTCTGTGATTTG
Source organism: Myxococcota bacterium (assembly GCA_030749035.1). GTDB lineage: Bacteria > Myxococcota > XYA12-FULL-58-9 > XYA12-FULL-58-9 > JASMKV01 > JASMKV01. The sequence continues at coordinate 1,015 of JASMKV010000366.1, forward strand.
TTGGTCAAAAACATCTTTCAGTTGAAGCGCATCCACGTTTTGCTGATGGTTTGTTTTTGCATCAACGTTTTTAAGAATGTGTTTTGCGACATGAAGAAGTTCGGTGTCCGGTTGTCCGAAGAGTTGGATGCTTAAGTTGCGAAACTCTGGTTGCCCCATGGCTTCGACCAGAGCAATCATTTGACCCGTTTCATGGATTTTAGCCCGATAGATTTGTTCTAAGGCAGAGACGGGGTGAGGCTCCTTGGCGAGTTTTCCGAGTTCCTCTTTAAGGGCGCGCAAGTCTGGTTGGGCGCGATATTGGATTTGTGGTGCGGCGCGAAAACCATTGGCCTTAAATGCTTGCCAGCTCTGCGTATGATTCGAAGGTGTGATGTAGTAGAGGAAATCAAATTGATTTTCGATGTGGCAAAGACGCCGATCGAGGTCATCGTGATAATTCATTTGGCCACAACATTTAAAAGTGCAGGCAAGGCATTGTGCAGGGCCAGTCGGAGTTCGTTCAAGTACGCATGGTTGAGCTCGCCACTCCATTCATCCATGAAGGTTTTCTTGAATTCCACGGCGATACCGCAAACATCTTCGGGGAAGGTGCGATGCAACCAGCGCACAAAAGAACCGCCGGTAAACCTGATGTTGGTTCGCACATCAAGAGGTGAGCCATTGACATATTGTTGGGCAAAGCGTTGTTCAAAATCTTCGATCATGTCGCCCCATATCTTCATGTTGACGCTGCCTACACCCAGATTGACTTCCGGATTTTCCTGCGGATCGTCGGGAGGAGCATCGGGGCCTAAACGGCGGTGATTGTACGAGTGAATGTCGAGGACAACTATTTTGCCCAGTCGTGCGATCAAGTCCCGACAAGCTTCTTCGACCTCTGCGTAAAAGGAGTCATAGTAGTCCAGGGAATCGTCAATGACTTGCTGGCTTGGCAGCCCATGCCAAACCTGAATGCCCCACGCATCTTTGGGTGTGCGATAGACAGCCCTTTCCCGTGGCCGATTGAGGTCGACTTCGAAGCGGCTTTTTTCGGCAATCACACGGCAATCGACAACATCACAAAAAAGGCCCGTGTAGGGATCTTCTTCACGAAGCCGATCTGCTTTGGATATTTTCATCTCTTCTTCGAGGCCTGGACGAAGCTGATGACCGTGATGAATGGCGGTCGCGATAATCGGTGTGTCGGTGTTGAAACCAAGAAAACAGTACACCCTTTGGAGTCTATCACGCGTTGAATAAATGCCAAGAAAAGAGTTATTCGGTGTTTTGGCTGGGGGACAGGAGTTTGCGTCGTGTGAGTTCTCGCGCAATCGTTTTTGCAGCAAGATGCAGGCCATATTCATCCCAGTGTATGTCGTAAGGCAAAAAGAGGCTTTTGTCGGCATGCTTTTGGAAGATAGGGACAAGATTAATCACGTCGATATTCTCTTTACTCAATTCTTGTTCCAGGGTTGAAATTAAGTTTTGTGTGAAGTCATCTGTGGATTCTTGCACTTGCTCATCGTGTACATAAATTGTTTGTTTTGTGGGCAGTGGGATAAAAACATAGCTTTTGCCCAAAGCCCGAACAAACTTAGCGCGTTCTTTGGCATAGCTTATGGATGCGTGAAGGTCAGCTTTAGATTTCGTGAAGAATCTAAACAGCCTTGGTCGAGGGCCTCCTTGTAAAAAGACCAGAAGGTCTTGGGTTAGGCGTGAAACTTGGCGTGTGAAGCGAAACATCCAGCGCTCAGGCGGGACGCTGAAGAGAAGCTTAAGATGCTCGATGGGGCTGTAGGCCAAGCCTGAACTCTGCGGAGAGTTCAGGGCATTTTGATAATGCACAATCGGCATAAGGGGTTGATTTCGGTATTGGTAAAACTGATGTGTGACCTCTTTGCCATCGACTCTGCCTAGAGATCGCTCGGAGACACAATCGATGACCAAATCGACACTCGCTAAATCAGCTCTTTTGAGTGAATTAAAAATACTTGTTCGCGCAGCGTTGAAGACAGGGCGTTGCGTGATTTCTGCAAGTTGCCAGGGCAGCGTTGCCGAATCCCCAACACCGCTCCCCCAAATTTGTGACCAGCCAATGACGGCAATTTCATAGGGCTGTTCTTGTGTGTTGTTGGTGCGGAATCCGTATACATCGGTCGTGACGTTTGTCTCCTTTTTATATTGGTAGTAGAAGAGGTTTTTTCGACCCATGTCGCCGTGCTCATCGCCTTGCCAGTAATTTAGAGCTGCATTTTTAAAGCCCAGATCTTCGTGGTATTCCCATGCGCGATAATAAAAGAGGTTGGGCTTAGCGAAAAACAAGCCAAAGAGGCAGAGTACGGGCACCACGCTAAAGGTAAGAAGTCTAAAAAAATATGTTTTCGTTTTCATCATAATTTCAGAACTGATAATAAATGAACTCACTTATTCTTCCGGGGATTTCCGTGAGGATAAAATAGGCCATTGTGCTGAATACAAGTAAGTATCTCATGTTTGGTTTCCATTGAAATACAGGGGGGGCCTCGGGTGCATCAAGTTTGTCGGGTGCAGAAGTCCGTATGGCCTCTGCCATGAAGCTTTGGGTGTTGGGGAAAAACCAAACAATGAAAAAGAGGAGAGACAGAAGAATTAAGAAGGGATAATCGAAATGCTCAGGCAAAGTGATGCCTCTAAGACCGAGCATGGATTCAATCATCGCATTGGCTGCGAAAAAGGTCTCCGCTCGGAAGTAAACCCAAGCCATGACGACAGCCACGAAAGTCAGGAAATGCGATAGTCTTTGAACGAGAAATTGCCAGACCGCGTGTCCGCTTGAGAGGGGGAAGGCAATTTGGCGAAAAAGATGATTGATCACAAGATACGCGCCGTGCAGTGCCCCCCAGATGACAAAATTCCAACTGGCGCCATGCCAAAGACCTCCAAGCAGCATGGTTAAAAGAAGATTGACGTGCCGTCGTGCTTTGCCTTTTCTCTTACCCCCAAGAGGGATGTAGAGATAGTCGCGCAAAAACCGGGATAAGGTCATATGCCATCGCCGCCAAAACTCGATAATATTGTGGGCTTTGTAGGGGGAATGAAAATTCAATGGGATACGTATGTTGAACATGCGTCCAAGTCCGATGGCCATGTCTGAGTAACCAGAAAAATCAAAGTAGATTTGAAAGGTGTAGGACAGTGCACCTTGCCATGCTTGAAAGAAAGAGAGTGTTTGCCCCTGGTGTGCAAACTCAAATGATGAAGTGGCGTAGTGGGCGATGCTGTCGGCAAGAATAACTTTTTTAAACAGGCCAAGAATAAAAATGGTGAGTCCAACACTGAGGTTGTCAAAGTTGAGTTGAAAAGTGCTCTTTTTGTCGAGTTGCGGGATGAGTTCGCTGTGATGCACAATTGGTCCAGCAATAAATTGCGGGAAGAAAGTCACAAACAAGGCGTACGAGAAAAAGTGATAGGGGGCGGTACGCTTTTTATAGGCATCGACAAGATAGGCGACTTGCTCAAAAGTAAAGAAGGAAATGGCAAGAGGCAGAATGACGCGTTCGATTTGGTGCCCGGTGTTAAAAAGGAAGTTGATGTTCTCTACAAAGAAATTTGCATACTTAAAATAAGCCAATGCGCCAAGGTTCGCGCTTACCCCCAAGACAAGAAGGGCCTTGCGTAAGACAGGGCTGTCTAAGGGCTGCTTTGCGTTTGGTGCGCATAAAGCTTTGCCCAGAGTGTAATTGAAAAGAAGTGAGCCGATGATAAGCCAAAGATAAACGGGGTTCCACCAACCGTAAAAAAAGAGTGAAGCGGTGACGAGCCATATAATGGCGGCCTTATTTAATCCTTTCCAGGAGAGAAAGCAGTGCCCAAGCAGGACAACGGGGAGGAAAATGAAAATAAACTGAAAGGAATTAAAAAGCATCGGCTCGTCTTATTGTTGGCGGACCTTATGGTACACTTTTATGGTTGCGTAAGTATTTGCCTCCGACAATGGCTTCGAAGTGCGCTTGCGCCAAGAGCGCTTCTCCGGCTGCGCTAAAATGGCCGTTGAATGGTAAAAAAAGCAATTCTGCACCATTATAGCTTCTGAACTCTTCGAGAAGCAAATAACAGTGGACACGGTATTGCTGACAGGCCTTGGCCAAAAAAGGGAAGAAGGTGCCGGTGTACACTTTGTCTTGCTCAAACGCGTAGGCTTCACGGCCACGCTGCCATTCACGCCCCGCGCTTTGATGTCCATGGGGGTAGACAAAGACAAGAAAGGGAATACCCTTTTCTTGCAGCAGCGCGCGCATGTTTAAAATATGTGAAAAGGTACGCATATAATCTTGCGTGTAATTGACGCCATCACGGGTTGTTCCAAGTCGGTCGTTGGCCAAGCGACCGGGAATAATATTGGCAGCGCGTTTGTTCCATTCAAAATGGCTTAAGTGTTCAAAAAGTTGCACCGCATAAAAATGTTCATGCAACCAAGTAAAGAGTTTCGATGGCTTGTACTTGGCTTTTACCCAAATTTTACTGTCGCGCTTAGGCACGGCCAGAGGAAGTCCTTGGTCATCGTACTCCGCAATACTCGAATAGATATAGTCATCCTGGACATCGGTCATATCAAGATTCAGCAGGACGATGTCGGGTTTTAGGTCGAGCAAGGTTTCTTTAAGAAAAAGGTATTCCAATATTGGGCTGTAGGATACTTGCCCGGCATTGATCACCCGGACATGGGCAGGAGTCACATTTTCTCTATTGAGTTTTTGCTCAAGAATTGTGGCAGCTGTTTTGTCTAAGGGCGAGGTGCCTGCTTCGGTAAAAGAGTCACCCAGTATGAGGATGCGCACTTCATCACCTTTTTCAGCAGGGATTTCTTTATCGCGTAAACCCAGGCTGTTGGTATGGATTTCAATGCGGGTGCCGTCGGGGAGAATCTGAAAAGATTGGATTTGGGCCTTACCCCGGTGGTGTAGAATAGGATCGGCCCGGTAATAGTCGTGCCAGATGGTCGGGGTCCACAGGAGCCTGCAGAGGCCTTCGGCCAGGAGCAACGCCAAGGGCAGAGAAAAGCTAAGTATCAATAAACTATGAAGTCTTTGGCCTTTAGGGCGTACCATCAGGGCAACATGTCAGGCATTGCGCAAGGATTCAAGTTCCAATAGCGCATTTTCTCTTAGGGAGCCTGGTGCACTTCGTTGTCATCCATGAATTTTAGTTGTTGACCAATGCCCCTAAAAGCAAGTATTGACCGCGGCCATGGAAGAGTCGAGATTTAGTGTATTTAAGGAATTGGAAAGTCGTGACCACGAACAGGTTCTCTTTTGCCGGGATGAACTCAGTGGCCTGCGCGCGATTGTTGGTATTCACAATACGATGTTGGGCCCAGCCCTTGGTGGCTGTCGCATGTACCCCTATAAATCTGAACAAGAAGCTTTGGTGGATGTGTTACGATTATCCCAAGGCATGACGTATAAGGCTGCGGTGTGTGGACTCAATTTAGGTGGCGGTAAATGTGTTGTCATCGGTGATCCCAAACAGCATAAAACCGAATTGCTTTGGCGTGCCCTTGGACGCTTTATTGAAGGTGTGGGTGGCCGTTATATTACGGCTGAAGATGCGGGCACCACCATGAAGGATATGGAATTTATTCGCATGGAAACATCGCACGTTGTGGGGATCTCCCGCGCCTTAGGTGGCTCTGGCGATCCATCGCCGGTCACAGCCCTGGGCTGTTTTGCTGGAATGCGTGCCACGGTTGAAGAGCGCTTTGGTAAATCTTCTCTTGAAGGTTTGACCGTTGCAGTTCAAGGTGTGGGCCATGTGGGCTACCATTTGGTTTCGCATCTGGTGCGTGCTGGCGTGAAAGTGTTCGTGACGGATGTGGATAATGAGTCACTCAAGAGAACGACGGCCGATTATCGTGTTGAGGTTGTGTCACCCGAAGAGATCTATAGTGTCGAGTGTGACATCTTTGCGCCCTGTGCGATGGGTGGTATTGTCAACGCTGATACGATTCCACAATTAAAGTGTTCTATTGTTGCCGGTGCGGCGAACAATCAGTTGGGTGATGAAAATCGTGACGGGGAGGCGCTTGCCGAGCGTGATATTCTCTACGCGCCTGATTTCGTCATCAATGGTGGCGGACTCATCAATGTGGCCAACGAGCTTGAGGGCTATAATCAAGAGCGGGCTTTGGACCAGGCTGAAGGGGTTTACGATATCCTCAAAGATGTCTATTCGAGAGCCAAAGCCGACAATATTCCGACCTATCGCGCGGCCAACAATTTGGCCATGGATCGTATTGAGTCCATCGAGCGCATCAGACGTACCTATACAGGTTTACGACGAGGTGGCCCTGGGTCCCTCATCCGAGGCGTAAGCTAAGGAAATTAAAACATTTTT
>JASMKV010000367.1 GCA_030749035.1 Myxococcota bacterium
GTTGAGCATCGGCAGGCGTGCGTCTTTGGCGACGAAAAATTCCAAGCCAAGTTCGCTTAAATTTTCTTTGAGCCCTTCATGGGCTTGCGCATGTCTTGCAAAAACGGTTTCCACCCCTTCGTCAAAGACATTATAGAGCGCCTGATAGAGGCCATAGAGCATATTGATCGGCGCGGTATGGTGATACGAGCGCTTGGCACCACTCCAGTAGCTGGTGATCATACTCAAATCCAAATACCAGTTGGGCACTTTGCTTTCGCGCTTTTGCAGCTTGTCCACGGCTGCCGGCGAGAAAGACAGCGGCGCTAAGCCCGGTGGGCAGGAAAGACACTTTTGTGTACCGCTGTAAAACGCGTCAACACCCCAAGCGTCGAGTTCAACAGGGATGCCACCCAAAGAGGTGACCCCGTCGACAAGATAGAGCGTGCCTTTGTCTTTTAAGAGCGCACCAATTTCAGCCACCGGATTGCAGACGCCGGTGGAGGTCTCCGCATGCACCACCGCCACCATATCGTAGGTGTTTTGGGCAAGTTGCTTTTCGACCTGGTCGATAAGAACCGGTGTGCCCCAATCGAAATCCAAGGTATCGACCAGAGCGCCAAGGCGCGTCGCCACATCCTGCATACGTCCACCAAATACACCGTTGCTTAAAACCAAAACTTTATCACCGGGTTCAACCAAATTCACAAAGCAGGCTTCCATACCCGCCGAGCCGGTGCCGGAAATGGGAATGGTAAGTTCGTTGGTGGTGTTCAAGAGTTTTTGTAAGAGTGCCTTAATCTCATCCATCAGGGCGATGAAATTCGGATCCAAATGCCCTAAGGTCGTGGTGCTTAAGGCCCGATAAATCTCCGGGTAAACTGGTGATGGGCCGGGCCCTAAAAGCAAAACCTCGTCGATGGATTCTAAGCGATCAGCTGGCATGGGCGTCCCGACGCATATCCAAAATCTTCGCAAACGAACGGGTCTTAAATTCATCTAAACTTAAACCCGTCTCTAAAGCTTCGTCGACAGAAATGGCACCGCAGTTCATGCCGCGCAAAAAGTAATTCAGCAGACCTTGGCCGGTGGCCGCATCATCAAACACATCGCCCACCAGTGTGGCTTGTGCCGCTTTGTCCATAAAGGATTTAAGACGCAGCAAATTTTGCTCCAGGCCTTTGAGGAAAAAGTAATAGACGCTTGAGTAACGCACAGGCACCTGGCCTGGGTGTAAATCCCAGCCCTGGTAATAGGCGTGGCGCAAAGAATGGTTGATATGTTTTTGCGAAAGCCTCCAGGCACGATGCACCACGTCCTGGTTTTCGGCCTCCTGCTCG
>JASMKV010000368.1 GCA_030749035.1 Myxococcota bacterium
GAGTCAGGAACCCAGTGCTTGCATAGCAATGAGAGGTGTCCAGATGCATCCTATTGTGAATTTGATTGCTCTGGTACCTGTTGGGAAGAACCAAGTGCATCTGTAGACAATGACATCTGCGAGAATGGCAACGGCGCGGAAGCGGACCTCTTTTGTAGCGCATTCGATTTTGATGGTGGAGATTGTTTTGATGCGAGTCCCCAACATGAAGTTCAATAAAATACCCGATTGGAGACTGCTGATATGTAAGTCTCCGTAACGGCTCGCACGGTTATCGGCTATCGGACGTCGGCTGTCGCTCATCGGAATTTGGCTGAGACTTTATTGGCGGTAACGGTGGAAATTCTTTAAATCTTGACCCAATAAGAATTAGACATAGCCCAAAGCACCCTGCCAGAATGTGTGTCGCAACCCAATCAACTGTTTCGAATCTTGATAATTCAGGTGGAGGATTTAGAGGGTATCCTGTCGTAATGATCCCTAAACCGAAAACAGCAATCTGCAGTAAAACAAAAGAGCCGCCAAGGAAATATAAAAATATTTTAACGATTTTTGATGCGCGTTTTCTTGAGCGTTCAACCTTCTCCGCCATCTCTTTGTCAGCATCACCATTTGGCGGACCGCTTTCCTCTTTTATTGTTTTTTTGTTTGTCAGAATATCTATCGCCAGGCACACCAAACACACAATTGCGAAAGTCAAAAGGACGTTTATCTTTGCGGGGGAAATCAAGTCGTAGAGGCCAGGCATACGCTCGGGAATAATCCCATACAGGATGGCAAAGGGAAGGGTAAGAAGAACCGTTATACCCAACATCGACCAAGCCACTTTACTTTGTTTTTCTTTTAGCAACAAACGCCGAAGAGCCCTCCGAAGCGCATCAAACGTCCAGAGCAACATTGCTGGTTCGAAATGCGGACCTTTCTTGCCTGTCTCAATTGTAAAGTAAAAATGGTATGCGAATTGAAAGAGCACGAACCCGCCAATGAGAAGCAATGCTTTTCTTTGGGTGCGCCCTGTTGCTCGCGGCTTACTCTTCATCACGAAACATTAAAAACCAGCGGCCAGGGCAAGTCAACGGAGCGCAGGAGTGCCTCTGCCCAGCCATTTCACTCCAGCCAATAGATTAAAGTCAAAAAAAGCACATCGATTTTTTCGTCACATCTTTCTGCATTGAAGGCAAAATAGGGTGGTTTTACCATTAAGGTCCCAACGATCGAGCCTCATATTTTTTCCGCAACCTTCATTTTAGACGGCCGATAATGGCAGCAGGTTCGGCCCGAATAAGTACTGGGTCGAAATACAAAGGTTAGCCCCACATAGACGGAGAAAGTGGATGCCTAATCTTATCAATCAAGATCTTGTTAATAAGCTAACTAGCCGAATTTATAACACTTTAATGGCGGTCGACAGCAATGGGGATGGCCATGTGAACAGCACCGAGCGTGCTGCTTTGCCGGCGGATGTGAGATCTCTGGCGAACTCAACGGCCAATGCTTATTTTGCCGGTGGAGCTATGCCCATTGATGCCTATACCCAAGCGTATCAGTCATATGTACAGAGCGCTGTGGCCAATGCGGATGGGAATGGGGATGGTAAGATTTCTTCAGCCGAGGCACAGCAGCTACCAGGCTCTGTTTACGATTCAGTGGTTGCTCTGCAGGCTGCGGCCAACGACACTCAGGCAAATTCTTTGGACAGCCTTTATCAGCAATACAGTGTTTCGGGCTGGACCGATGAAAAAATTATGGATTTTATCAATCAGGCTTACCAGCAAGGAAGTCTGAATGTGTACACGAGTAAAGTATGGCAGGCGGTGCTGAATCCCCATTTACCTAACGATGGTCATACAGGTGATCGATTTTTTGAGGCCCTCGCCTGGTATACGGATAAGACTGTATTGAATTCGGGGGACGGGGCTTTAACATTGAACGAGTTGCGTTATGCAAAAAACAAACAAGCTGAGAAGTATTTCTCTTTGCTTGGCAGCGCCAGCAGTACGGACGAGCGTCGCCAGACTTGGAAGCACATTCAAAAGCTTAGTTTGTTGGAAAGAGAAATCCAAGCGCAGGGAGAAACATACTATCCCTACGATGCGGCTAAGATGATGCAAATTAATCATAACAATGCGTGGAATGCAGCACATACCATTGATTCCGCTGCTGAGTTTGATGCTAAAGTCAGACAAGCTTCCTACGATAAGCCGGTTTTGGTGAAATATGGCCTGACCTATTGCATGCACTGTCTGCTTCTAGAGCAGCTTGATTCGGTTCATGCGGTGGCAGATAAATATGGCGACGACCTGGATGTCTATAAGGTCTGGTGGAATCCAAACGATCCGGCGATGGCTGAGATATCAAATTTGACGACCAATGAAGGCGTTACTTCTTCGCCATATTTTATGGTCTATAAGGATGGACAGGTGGTTCGTGAGGGCTATGCCTTTCCCGATGAAAAGGGTAACGGGGTTGAACATCTTCTGCAGGGTATAGTCTGAGCTTCTCCTCCGTCGATGGCGTGTCTACCACCATCAATACTGCACGAGTCGCTGCGGAAACACGCCCGCATTTAAATTAAATTTTTTGACATGGCAAAATCCTCTCCCGTCCATCGGGCCTCTGTTTAAGATCCGTCTCAAGGCAGGAGAACATCGCCTGCGCTTAAGCAATCCGCAGGCGGGGATTGCGAGAGTAAAGGTTATCACCATTGAGGCAGATAAGGCCCTGGCGTTTAATTTTAAATTGTAACGAGATTGGTGTGTGGCATCGTGGATGCCAAGCGAAGAAGACAAACCCCATTTTAAAAGCCAGAATGTGATCTCGGTCACAGTTGAAAGGGCTTTGTGCGACTTATACTCTTTAAGTATGGCTAATAAGCCGATGAGGTATGTGGAGTTTCTTGCTCAGCCAAGGCTCTACATTGTTTGAGGAATCCACATGATGAAGATTGCTATGAAGTTATCCATGGTTCTTCTTTTGATGGTTGCCTTGCAGGCAAATCGTCGGGGCGCGGACCGTCTTTATCTTGGAGACGTGCAAGGTAAGCCGCGTCTTTTTGTTGCGCCTGTGACCTCTCGGGTATTCAATGCCGAGAGTCGGGATCTGGTAGGGATGCTTTTGCTGCAAGAGGTTAGTCGATTTGGTGATTATGATGTTTTGAGCTTCGCCGAAATCAACGCGGTCTTAGGGCTGGAAAAGGTCAAAGACCAATTGGGTTGTTCGGATGTGGTGTGTTTAAGTGAAATAGGTATGGCGCTGGGCGGAGCCGATATTTTACAGGCCGAAGTTAAAAAAATGAAACGGCAAACGTTCCTTAAGCTGAGTATTGTGAAACCGCTTGAAGTACGGACCAGTCATCGGGCCCTGGAGATGCTGCCGGGGGATTTTCAAAAATGGCCGAAAGGGGTGCGCCAAGCCGTGACGCAGCTCCTGCTACCCATACAAAGCAGACAGGACAATATCGCCCCAGATGATTTTGTGGCTGAACCCAAACCGCTCAAGGAGCTTGGCTTGGGGGATGGAACGATGATTAAGGTGGTGGTGGCTAACGCAGCATGTACAATTGAGCATAACGGTACGACCAGTACGCAGAGCATTATGCCACAAGTGTCCAGGGGAATCATAGGACTGTCTTGTTCGAGTACTGCATACTCGGGCTTTGAAAAGGTCGAATTGTCCTACAACATTGGCGCCGACAGCATTGCCTACCAAATCAAGAGCAAGCCTTGGGCAATTGTGCGCGATAAAAATGCGATTGGTTTGGGCAGAACGCCACTGGCACCACAACGAAGCAAGAACACGGCGTTCTTTGAGCTGATTAATCCGAAGGAAAAACGATTGCTGCGGATTGGGCTGCGTTTTGTAAGAGGGTAGGGAGGTTATCGATTATCGGCCACTCGCTCCTATCGCCTCAACCTTAATCACTCATCTGCGCGATGGACTCGAGTGCATAGATCTTTTGCCCGCCTTCGATTCCTTTCAGGTCAAATTCGCCTACAGAACGAAGAGGGTGGGTGGTGAGTCCAGCGAAATCCTGGGAGACCAGGCATTGCTCGCCAGCTCCACTTGTCAAAGATTCCACCCGCGAGGTGAGATTCACCGCCGGACCCAGGACCGTAAAGTCCAGGCGGGATGGCGAACCAATATTGCCGTAAAGTACTTCACCAAAATGGAGACCACAGCCGAAGCGAATCGGTAAATCCGCTTGCGCTTCGTTGTGTGTGGCGAGTGTGCTGCAGAGTTTCTCTACCGCGCGCATAGCGCGATCACAGGTTTCCGCGGCGTTGTTTTGATCGACAAAGATAAAGAGAATACCATCGCCCATAAATTTAAGGATCTCGCCACCTTCATCGTAGACCGCCTCGTAGACATGCTCAAAGAAAGCTCCAAGAAGCTCAAGGAGCGTGGTTATGGGCAGACGCTCCGAGGCGGCAGTGAATCCCCGCAGATCTGCAAAGCCAATGGCTGCCCGCCTGGAGACAAGGTCGCCACGCTTGATCTGGCCTTGGAGAACCAGGGACGCTGGTTCCTGGCCAATATAGGCGGTCAAGACTTCACGGAACTGGATCCGCTCGACTTTATACGCCACCGAGAGCGAGAGGATAGGGATGAACTTATGGAAGGCCGCTAAAAAGTCTGCGGGAAAGCCCCCTTCCCGACGGGTGGCGAGGCTTATGGCGATGGTCGCTTTTTGGCCCGTCTCCAAAGGAAAAACAACGTAATCTGTCATGCCGCGCTGGACCAGATCGTCGAGAATAGCAAAGGGGACCGGATTCTTTACGGTCTCTTCGAGCGAAACCCGTACAATATCGTTGGCTTCAATGGCCATATAAAATGGACTTTTGAGATACATCTCCTCGTCCGTATGTCCATGAGCCAGGGGATAGATGTCCTGCACCCCATCGATCCGTTTGGAGGTTTCCTGTCCGAGAATAGATGATGTGGTCTTGGTCGGAATCTCTTCAATCTCAAGGGGCCGCCAACGAAACACCAGCATATCAAGCTGAGGATGGGGCGTGCGAATACAGGCGCTGGCCAGTCCAATTTCAAGTTCAAGTCGGTTTAATTCTGCGGTCAAACTGTAGAGAAGTTCCTCAGGCTCTTCGCGCAGTCGGTCGATATCCTGACCCCACTTCTGCAGAGCTTTGCGATAGTCGTTGTCGTCATCGACCACCCCTTGCCCCGCAGAAGATAGATGCTCAGGTGTCACCTTGTACCTTTTCATATTTTGTTTCTATCACCAGTGCCGCCCTATGTGTAGTCCGTTACTCTGGCACGGCGGGAGAGGGTGATTATTGTCCATCAGCCCTCGAAGTCCAAAATCAAGTCTCACCCCAGAAACATGACCGCGGGAAAACTTTGGCACACGAATAACAGGTTTAGCTGTTGTTCTGTGCTCTTGCGGTTGGATTGAAATGCTTCCCCATCAATGCTAGGCTTAGAGTTCTTAGGGGGTCTATGATGTCGACAGAAAATGTGTCTTTATTTATTCAATCCATCGCAACCAATGAGGAGCTTGCTAAAGCTCTGGCGACAACTGAAGAATCAGCAGTAGGTTGGTCTGCTGTGGCTGCCAATTTCGGTTATGAGTTTTCAGCCGATGATTTCCATCAATTTGTTTGCCAGGTGATGGACAAACCCGATTTGGGCGCAGAAGATGCGATGACATCCTTGCTTGCGGCCTTTAATCAAAATCAAGAGCTTAGTGAGCAGGATCTCGACAAGGTTGCCGGCGGTGGCAGTCGATATGCGTTTCTTGGTTTTTCGTCATCTCTGTTCAAGCGCATGCGCACGGTTGGTTTTCCGATGCTGGGCGGATCTGGCTCGACGGCCCGAACGGTTATAGTCAAGGACAGCGGCGCAAGTGCCGCCGATTTTGCCGGCTCGGATTTTGAAGCGCGCACTGTTATCATATAAAAGTTACAAATTGGCAGAAGCGGTAAAAAGAGACCTTCATCATGAGAAAAGCATTCTCAATGGCTGTGGATAAGCGGCATTTACCGGCCTACAAGCTCAGAAGAAAAAGGATTACCCTTGACGATTAAGGCAGTGGCACCGGGTTCTGTTTTGTCCTGGATTTTTTCCAGCGCTTTTTAGTCAAATACGAAAATGAGCAGGCAGACATCCGGGGATATTGTTGTTGTATCAATCAATGGTCTTGGCGATCAGATCCTCACCTGGCCGACCATGCGGGCGCTTCATCAACTTTACCCGAACCGACTTAAATTGGTTTTGGGGGTGGGCATGCGCTTTATGTTTTGTCGGGATGTGCCCTTCAAAGGGCAAGTGCGTGCTTTATACCAGGATCGAGAGGCGCTGACTTTTGATGTCGACAAGGTCGCCGCGGCCATTGGTCCATGCGATACCCTTATTCATTTAGGGCCGTGGCTAAGCGATTCTTTATGGGATGTCATTTGCGCGACAAAACCCCGGCGCAGCATTGGTCTTAACCCGGCGTTTAGCGACGATGTCAAGGTGGCTGCTGATGTACACATGTTTGAGCGCAGCTTCGCTTTAGCAGAGCATTTAGACCCGGATCTTATTTTTGAGGATTTTTGTGCACCGCCCGTGTTTTCGCCGCCGGCAGAAAATCTGGCGCAACGACTCGCGCAAGAGACAATCAACAAGCACGAAAAATTTCTTTTCGTTCATCCTGAAACGCTCGTAAATAAAATGTGGCGTGCCACGTATTTTGATGAGGTATTGGCCGCATTTCTCGAACGTTGTCCTGAATATAGGGTTGTGGTGTGTAGCCGCCATGCCTATGCATTGCGTGCACACCCAAGGGTCCATCATCTTCATCCCCATCTTGAGGTGGCCATGGCCCTGGTGGGGCTCGCCGATTGTTTTCTTGGTGTGGATTCGTGTTTTTTACATGCGGCAGATCTTTACCGCATACCAGGGGTGGCTCTCTTTGGAACGACCCAAAGTGCGGACTGGGGATTTCGGCTCGCGCAGCCCTCTGTCAATATCGATGGCGATGGTGATATGTCCAGGATTAAGCCGGAAGAGGTTTTATCGGCTTTGCTTAAGGTCGCGCCCCGGGCCTGAATAGAGGTTTAGAGATAAGGCATGATGGTTTGTTTTAAGATGCTGCTTTGTTGTTGCCATGACCAATCCTGCATCATGTGATGGGCCTTTTGTCCAAGAACCCAAGCCGCATCCTGGTCCTGATAGACTTTTTCCAAGGCCGCAATCATTTCATCGACAGAGCTTTCACCCCAGCCCTCTGTGCCCACATCCCCAAAGCTGACGGGACCTTGTGTCTTTAAACCGAACACACATTCAGGCTTGGCCAGATCGAGATGGCCAGTGTTTTCTGAAATAATGACCGGGACTCCAGATGCCATGCACTCCATCGCGACCAGATTGGTGCCGCCTTCGGCACGATTTGGGAAAATGGCAACATCGATGTTGCGCATGACTTCTGCCATGTCCCGATTGGCGACACGCCCGAGATCAACAACCCGATCTCCTGGAATATCATTGGCTTCGGCCCAGGCCTCGACATTGACCGTCTGGTCATTTTTAAAACGCAAGGCGGCAATCTCCGGGTTGGTTTCCAGGGCACGTCCCAAATGGGGCCATGGACTTTGCCATGCGGTGATGAGTTGGGCATCTGCATGGCGTTGGGCAAAGTGCCGAAAGGCCAGCAGCACAAGGTCCTGTCCTTTACGGTATTCGAGTTTGCCTCCGGAAAAAATGCGGAAGTGCTTTCTTTTCTGATCTTGTTTGGGTCCGGGATAAAAAATCTTTGTGTCGACCCCTTGAAAAACCGTTTTAACCTGCGCTTGCTGATATGACTCGAGCAAGGCCTGATTCCAAGTGCTGCCTGTTATCAGAAGCGGCCAGCGTTTTCCGCGCTCAAGAGCAGCGGCGTTCAACTTGGTGTTTTCAAGAAAAACCACGCCCAACCCCTGATGCTCTGGGAATTCAAATTTATCAGCACTCTCTTGTGCAAATGAGAGTTGATTGCCTAAGGCCTGGAGTAAAAGAGCTTTAGATGGCAGGACTCTTGTCGGTTTTTCAGAACATCTTTGTTGCAAATCTTTAGAGCTATTGACGATGTGTGCAAGCATTTGGGTCTCTTCGGGCGTGAGCATGCGCTGACTTTCCTCAATTCCATAAGGAAAGAGTGGTAAGAGATCTGGATCATTTGCCCAGTGCAGCGCGAGATTAAGCCCGTAAATGCCCCAGCCATGAAAGTTGGACATTGGCCATGTGCAGATCAGCGTTTTTCGCGCACCTGATTTCGAGAGGGGAGGGGATTTGTCACTTGCAGGCATGTCTTATCGTATAATCTCTTGGCGCAAGATCCTACTTCCAGAACTTAATTTTTTTAACCTTTTAAAAATGTGCCTGTTCGAATCGGCGAGAGGGTGGAGCTTTTTAGGGGCTGAGACTTTTCAGAGGGACTTTGATTTGAGGCTTTTTTTCCTACGTTTATATTCCCCGTTCAATTTTAATTTGCTGATAAGCCTCATTCACCTTTTTGAACTTATCCTCAGCCATTTTCTGAAAATCTTCCCCTAAATGATGCACCTTATCGGGATGGAATTTATTTGCCATTCTTCGATAAGCTTTTTTCGCTTCAACATCAGAAACGTCAGGTGATATTTTCAGTATTTTATATGCTGAAGTCGTATCCTTGTAAAACATCGCGAGTATCGCTTCATAGTCATTACGGCTAATACCCAGATATTGGGATATGGAATAAATGACCTTTACTTCTTCCGGATGCACATGACCATCTGCTTGAGATAATCCAAAAAGGACATGCACAAGTTGTAACCTGGAGGCATGATCCATAAATTGTTTGACTTGTAAACAGACCTCTTTGATTGAAACATCCTGTTGAAGTATGTGTTGAAAAAGTTTCAAACGTTTTTGTGCATGCGCAACACCAAATTGTTGAATCAGAAACTGTTTTACAAATTCAAGTTCAGATTTTTTCAGCTCGTGATCAGCTTTCATGACAGCAGCAAACAAAATCAGAATGACCGCGCCAAAATCACCACCCCGGGTTTGTGTTTGATTAGAATGTGACTCTTGTGAGCGTGAAAACCCTTGGGTGTTTTCGGCCATTGAACCGAGGGCATAGGCCATAATGCCACCGATAGGACCAAACATGGCCCAGCCAAGGCCACCCCATAACCATTTGTTCCAACCAGCCATAATTATTCAATCTCCCTAACAAGGTTGCTTCTTTGAAGCGAGCATCCACCAAGATGACCATGTTTGCGCCAAGAGCAGCAGACAAAGCAATTTTTCATATTAATGGCTTCCAAAGCCTTTTTTTCGGGCCCATCACATCATAAGTCCAACGAAATTCAAAGCCTCATTGTGCTCCGGGCATACTTATAAAGAAGGAGATGATTTCTTCTTTTCCACTTATAAGGCGCAGAAGAATTGTGTTGGGGTCATCGGTTCTCGGTGACAGGTTCTCCAATGAAAGTCTCGGGGGATTTTTTTTTGGGCGACGGAATTAAGGTAGCACGTTCGATGCGCAAAAGTTTACAACGTTCCATAAGCAGGCAAAGCCCATAGCCCAAATCCACTTCTGTTTTACGATAGGAAAACTTCGCGGAGGCTGGGTATTGATGGTGGTTGTTTTGAAAGCCTTCACCAAAGATCAGCCAGGCCGCCAAGGTGTTGTTGCGGGCGTTGTCCGGTGTGTTAAAATTTCGGCTGCCGACGGCGTGGCCTAAGGAGTTGACCAGCCAACCCTGAATGGGGTGACTCATCATACCCAACCAATAACCTGCGGCCATAATCCAAAAACCGGTGGACAAGGCGATGGCCAAAGCCACCAGGAAATGGGCCACATAGGGGAGGCCCCACAGGCGATGACGGTTCATCCAATTGGTCGGGAAATCCAAATCCGCCACCTTAGAGGTGTAGGCGGGATCGCCTTTTGCCAGCCGGACCAGGGTTCGTTCGTAGGATCGCAACTGGCCACGCAGGACACCAAAAAACCCATAATGCACCGGACTGTGCGGGTCGAGGGCAGTGTCGGAATGTTCGTGGTGCATTCGGTGCATGCACACCCATGCTTTGGGATCGAGGCCGGTAAACCACATACCGCTTTGAGCCACGAAGCGCTTCAACCAAGGTTGAAGGACCAGGGATTCATGGGCGAGGGCACGGTGGTAAAAGGCGGAGATCATCGTGATTTGCAGAAGATAAGCGCCGAAGAAAACAGCCAAGCAGGCAAGTATGTACATTTTTCCACTCCTTTAAAAGCCACCATGGTCCTTTTGATCCCGGCTCTATGCCAGAAAGCGATGAACCGGTAACTTACGGTTCCGTAACCTACGGTTCCGTAGTATAGTTGTCAAGATGGCTTCTAAAAAAAGACTCACCGCAGCCGCCCGCCGGGCCCAACTTATTGAAATCGGACGAAGCGTATTCGCCGAACGGGGTTACGAAGGCAGCTCAGTGGAGGAAATCGCCGGGCGGGCGGATATTTCAAAGCCTATTCTTTACGAGCACTTCGGAGGGAAAGAGGGGCTTTACGCGGTGGTGGTGGATCGCGAGATCGAATATGTGGTCGCATTGATCGCCACAGCCATTGGCAGCGGAACCCCCCGCGATCGGATCCAGGCGGCTACCCTGGCTTTTCTCACTTATGTGAAAGATCACCCCGATGGTTTCGCGGTTTTAGCCCATGATTCACCGATACACACCGGGGACGGTGGTATGTCCAGCCTTCTTCATGAAGTGGCGACGCGGGTTGGCGATATTTTCGCGGCAGCTTTCAAGCATTCGGGCTACAGTCCCAAACATGCGCCCATCTACGCCCACGCTCTCGTGGGCATGGTCACCTTCGTTGGCCAATGGTGGACCGAAGAACGCAAACCTTCGGTGGAAGTTGTGGCCAGCCACCTCTCCGCCCTCGGCTGGATGGGCCTTCGCCATCTACCGAAAAAACCCGAGCCCCTCATCAAGCCTCGTCGCAAGAAATAACCCGCCAAGGATTATTTTTTGCATCGAAATCCCAGATTTCCAGCAACCCATTTCTTCTAACACCGATAATGATGATACTGAGACAATTTCGTCTTTTGCCTACCAGGTCATTTTACTGCTGCAGCGTCCGTTGTTCGGGTGGGTGGGGTGCTTTAGCCAGCTTAAGGCTGCTGGTTGCCCGACAAGAAGCAGCAAGCCTAAAGGGGGCTTTTGATGAATGACCGCAGCAACTTTAATATAAAACTCATAACCCTTCTTGTCTGTACGGCAATCTGGTCTTGCGGCGATGATGCGTCGAACATGTTGTCACATCAGTCTTTTGTGCAAAAATCAGGCGTTTTGCTGCAAACACCAGGGGGCAAGAGAGAAGTCGGCAAGCGCCTCAAAAAAACAAGAGGGGTCATCGATGATACTTTTAAAAGGCAAGTCAAGTTGGCGACGCCAGCAGAGACGCCAAGCAATGCGATTTATGTGAGCTCTTCGCAAGGGGACGACAATAACGATGGGTTGAGTCAGAATACCCCGATTCAAAGCATAAGCCACGCGCTTTCCCTGATGGGGGACAACCATCAGCTCTTACTTAAGTCCGGCGATGCATGGGAAGAACGTATCGAAGAGTGGAACTGGGATGGCACGACCTTATCTTCTTATGGGCAAGGAGAGCGACCGACCATACCGTTCTTTTACACTTTTGGCTGCAGTAACCTAACCATCTCAAATATCCATTTTACAGAAATGCTTTGGGTTTTCTTTAACAACGAAGAAAATCTTCTGGTGGAAAATTGTTTTATGGATGGCACATATACAACCCTGGTGGCACCGCACGGGGATAACCCTGAGTTTCGCAATGTGCGTTTTATCAACAATCAGATCCTCGACGCGCATTCGGAAGAGGTCCTTGAATGTGGGGTGTATATGGATCATATCAAAGGACTGCTTTTTGAGGGCAACACGGTGGATTATTTTTCCTCTGAGCAGTACGCCGACCTCATCTTCGACCACGGTATTTATTTACAACATAACTGTAGCGATGTGGTCATTCGCAACAACACCTTTGGCCATGCGCCGACCAATGGCATTAAAACCAACAGCGGTGCACACATTTATGGGAATACCTTTTTGGGCAATTCTATTGGCATTCATATGGGGGCAAGCACCGACCCAGGCAGACAACCGGTCTCGGGCATCATTGAACACAATACCTTCATTGGTGCGGGACGCCTCAACGATGCGCCACGGGGTACCGGGATAAGCATCGCTCAGGCTGACGGTGTGATTGTTCGGAACAATAAATTCTACGATGCCAATGAGAGTGTGGCGGTCAAAGCGATTACTCTTGGCGGCGAACTTCGCGATGTACTTGTTGAGGATAATGTCTCGTCGAATTGGGGTAGCCTGGGGCTCAATGGTTCGGATGAGACGGGACAATCAGCATTCGAGAATGTGATGGTCCGCAGAAATGTTTTTGAAGGTGACTTGGATGGTAGAAATACGATTCATATGGGTGTGACACTAACCGATCTTGAAACCGATCTTCAGGGCATCAAGTTTAGAGATAACCGATATCTTCAGAATATCGAAGAGCGTTTTGCCAGCCGTCAGGCTCACCCCCATTGGAACTGGTACGATACGTGGACGACAACTTTGGGGGCCGATGACCTGGGTTCAGAATTATGGGCGGAAGCCCAGGATGACTGGAACTTTGCGGTACCGGCGGATTTTAATTTTGATGGTGTGGTCGATATGGATGACTTTAATTCCTGGGTGGGGGCTTTTGGCGGCACGGATTGGGAGTACGATATCAATGGCGATGGCATCGTCGATATCCATGACTTTAGTTTGCTGCTTCTGCAGTGGGGGTAGGTGATTTTAGTTCTCGACAAGAGTCGTATGGATATTTTTACAATAAAACCATTTGCCACAAGTGCAGGCAGCGTCTACCTTTCTCTTATAAAGAATGAAGCTGTTTTAGAATTCCGACATGTTCTTGCCACAAGTCCGGAGCTGCAAGCGCGCCTCAAGGATGGAACATCTTTTATTAAGCTGGCTCACGAGCATGGTCATGCCTTCGCTGAAAACGAGCTGACCACTGCCCTTGAAGATCTTAAGGCAGATGGGGCTGAACTCACGGATTTTGAGTTGGAGGCGGTGTCTGGTGGTGGATTTTGGTTGCCGGTTGCTCTTGCTTAGTGTGGTTAGTGCGCCGCTCTTGGGGGACTTGGGAGCCTGGCCCGCGAGGCCCTTAAAGATGAGCCTTAGCCTGCAGTTTTGTCCTTTCATGAAGGTCTGAGTCACATATTGAAATCCGATGTCCGGTGTATTTGGGGCAAAGCCTGAACGATGGGGTCAAGGCCCTCACGTTTAATTTCTTAAGCGTCGAATAAAGCATCCCTAAAGGACTGATTTTTCAAACAGTTTTTATTTTGGGCTTTGGTCCAGGAATTGCATTTACATTGTTGTGGCACCCTAACGCTTAGAGCTTCGTGATTCTTTGGTCATCATCAAAGAAGCGGGAAGTCAGAACTTAGGTGATGTGCTCCATGCAATACAGCAATCGACGTGCAAAAACATTATTGACGTTTTTATCCTGGGGTCTTTTCTTTCTTCTTGTTTCCTGCCAACCGCAACAAACACCTCTCTTTGTCGGGAAAAGCGCCAAATTAAGTACAGGTCAAAAGTATCGCGTTCAATGTCCGAACGGATTGCCCGGTGATCTCAACGCAGATGCAAGCATCGATATTCTGGATGTTATTGCAATGGTGAATATCATTTTGGGTACAGTTGAGTCCAATGGCTGTGCGGATTTGAATGCGGATGGGGTTGTGACTCTTCTGGATATTGTGGTGCTTGCAACGATGATTCTTGACGACTCAGAACAGGAGGCCGATAATGGTTTCGATCAAGACGCGTGGCCCGGCAATGGTCCTTCCTGCGAAGGTGAATGTGAACCGAACTCAGGTGATGACGATAACGATGATGATGGCGAAGAAGATGAACCCGAACCCGAACCCGAACCCGAACCATTTTCATGTAAGGTTAAAGATCTCGCCTGCCCTGGTGAACCCGGTGGGGTGTGGCAGGATGGCAATGGTGGTCAGGGGATTGGTTGCGATTGGTATGCCGGAGCGGCATGGCGATGTGGTGACTATGCAGATGATTGGCCCAACCCCAATTGTGGACTTACAGCGAATGAGGCTTGTGGCGTCTGTGGTGGTGGATTCTCCGCACCAGATTTAAAGGTCATACATATGAATATTGGCAGAATGAGCGAACATATGGTTGATGTTCGATATAAGTGCGGTTCGACCGGAGAAGTCTATGACGATCCCTGGCAAAGTTATTCTAATTGTCGCAGTGATTGTAGTGGAGGTCCTTATGACTGTACTGCCTTAAATCCAGTCTCTTTTGAAGAGTGTGGTTCCTGTATTGGCAACGGCGTCTGTACACGAACGCGCGAAGAAGAAATTGCTGAGTACATCAGTCAGAGCAACCCGGATGTGATCAACTTTACCGAAGCCTATATCACAGATAACAGCTGCGAGTCCGGGAGTTGTTCGGGCCATTGGAACAATCCAAACTCGCCATGTTATGACAATACGAGCGACCCGTATTATGGACTTGATCAATTAGACAGGTTGGTGGGCAATACGAAAGCCATGTATGATGCCGGAACGCCGCTCTATAACATCGAGTGTGTCGAGTACAGTTGTGTGGCGGTGAAGGCACCTCTTGAGCTTACCCATGGCATGTTTCAGGTCAAAACAGACGAATGTCTCAATGCTGATGGCACCTATGCGCGGGGAAACCTCGGTTATAATTGTATAGATACAAGCGGCCTGGGGGATTATTCTAATGTTAAAGTGATATCTGCCCATCCAGATCATAAAAGAACCTATGAAGCAGATGTCTGTAGAAAATCTATTTATAAAGCGATGTATGAAGACATACCGGAGGCCAATGAACATGTTTTAATACTGGGAGATATGAATACAGATCCTTATCGATATAATGTGGGTAATTTTATAGATTGGAGCCGGGAAGGAAAATGTTCAAATCCGCAATTTAATGGCGATAAAGGTGGCTGTTGTACAGATGCGAGTCAGACTTATGGCACAGGCTCCTGGGATGGAGATACATGTACGAAGTGTTACTGGGATGGAAACGGCTACGATGATTGTGTAGAAAGTAGCCAGTTTTCAGATTGGACTCCGGGTTCAGTAGAGTACCTTGAAGGTTTTTACAGATGGTTGGCAAATCATATACGCATCAATCAAGTTGAATTGCATGAAGTGGTGGATGTCTCAGGCTGCGGTTCTTATACTTTACACTCATGGAATTTTGAACATCAAGTTTCAGCTGTTGACCTTAAAATAACGAATCCATCTGGAAATGAAGTCGATATTACCCAATCAAATGCATCCGAGGAATATTATAATTTAGAAACATCGGCGTATATGACATTCTCTAATCGTTCACGCGCTTGTAATCCTGGATTGTGTCCTAGTCTGCCACCGCTTACGGGGTGTTCCGGTAATGACCATTATTTTAGTGCCCTCATCAGCGGTTGGGTGGGTATCACATTTAGATTAGATAAGGATAATTCCGCACCGTCGATTACGAGTATTGATGTTAGCGACCTCGATCTTTATGT
>JASMKV010000369.1 GCA_030749035.1 Myxococcota bacterium
GCCCGAACCATAACGGTTCACAAAAGTCACCGCCTCTCCTAAAGCATCGACGGTTTTGACCGCCAAAATCAGGTCCAAATACTCAGTCGACCAATCTTCTTCAGCCGCCGCTTGCGTTTTTTCAAGATATTTGGCCGACGTCTCACAGGCCCTTAACTCGACCCCCGCCTCGCGCAAACGCGGTCCGATTTGCGCCAAAAAGTCTTTGGCCACATCTTGATGCACGAGCAAATTCTCCATCGCATTACAGACCCCTGGTCGTTGCACTTTGGCATTAAGCGCGATGTCGGTGGCCATCTCAAGGTTGGCATCCTTATCCACATAAACATGACAGACGCCTTCGTAATGTTTGACCACGGGAATTTTGGAGTGCTCCTCGACCGCTTTGATTAACCCTAAACCACCACGCGGGATAATCACATCCACAGTGTCTGATTGTTGTAAAAGTTCATGCGTGGCACTGCGCTCTGTAGAGCGAATGAGTTGCACCACGTCAGGACTGACCTGCGCCTTACTTAAAGTCTCCGATAAAAGTTCCGCCAAAACCCCATTCGAATAAAATGCTTCTTTGCCACCTTTAAGAATCGCTGCATTACCCGACTTTAAACATAAGGCCGCCACATCCACGGTCACATTCGGGCGACTCTCATAAATCACCCCAATCACACCAATAGGAATGCGCACCTGCGCAATATCGATCCCTGATGGGGCTTTCCAGGACGCAATGGTTTCGGCCAAAGGGTCAGCCAATGCCGCCACCTGCTCCATTTTTTGGGCCATTGTTTCAATACGCTCGGCATCTAAGGTCAAACGGTCAATGAGGGAAGCCTTAAGGCCGGCTTCTTTACCCGCAGCTAAATCTTTGGCGTTTTCAGATAAGATGCGCGCAACATTGTCGCGCAAAGCGTCGGCACCTAAACGTAAGACTTCTGAACGCCTGGCATCAGAGAGCTGCGCCAACTCCGCCGAGGCCCGCTTGGCGTCATCGCAAATTTCATGAACGCTTTTTGTTGTTCCATCACTCATGATATTTCCTTCGCCCTTGCCAAGACCAAATCATCCCGATGAATAATTTCATCACCAAAATGATAGCCCAATCGGGTTTCGATTTCCGATGTTTTGGCGCCGATGATTTTCCCCAAATCCCGCGCATCATAGACCACAAGTCCCCGCGCAATTTCTTCTTCTTGTTCGTCCAAACAAGAAACACATTCACCCGCTTCAAAGTCACCACGCACTTCGAGAATACCTGCCGGTAAAAGGCTGGTGCCTTTTTCGACCAGAGCCTTACAAGCGCCCGCATCAATGACAACTTGCCCTTTGGGGGTCACACCAAAACCGATCCAATGTTTACGCTGGCGCAAAGGGTTTTTTGCCGCCAAAACCAGTGTGCCCATTTCCTGCTTAGGGTCAAAAGCTTTGCTCAGCACGCCTTGCGTGACGCCTTTGGCGATCATCGTTGGAATGCCGCGCCGGGCTGCGGCCTTTGCCGCTTCGAGTTTTGACAGCATGCCGCCGGTGCCTAAAGTGCCTTGCCCTTGTGCTGCTGCGAGCATGGTGTCACTGACCTCTTCAACCAAAGGGATCAACGCTGCACCATCTTCCTTAGGATGTTTATCGTACAAACCCTCGACATCGGTCAGCAAAATCAAGAGCTCTGCTTCACACAAGCCCGCCACAAGGGCCGAGAGCCTATCGTTATCACCAAACTTAAGTTCATCGACCGCCACCGAATCGTTTTCATTGATGATGGGGATAAGGCCCCGCTCAAGCAGGTAGTCGATGGTATGTTTGGCGTTAAGGTAACGGCCACGATGCGCAATATCGGCCGCGGTCAGCAAAACCTGCGCTATCTTGATCTCGTGCTCGGCAAAGCATCGTTCATAATGCGCCATCAAATGAATTTGACCAACCGCTGCCGCCGCTTGCTGCGCCGGGATACTGTTGGGGATGGTTTCCATCGAAAGTGCATTTAAACCTGCAGCCCGAGCCCCCGATGACACAACGATGACTTCCAGACCACGCTCTTGCAAAGCGGCCAACTCAGCCACAAAATGTACGAGATTGTCCTGATGAATGCCCGAGCCCGAAGCCAGCAAAGAGCTGCCGATTTTCACCACAACGCGCTGCACCGATTCGACAAGATCTTGTTTCGATACTGTACTCACGAATTATGCGCCCTGCTCTTGTTCATCGTTCACGCTTTGTTCAGACGCATCTTTTTGCTCCACAGGATCTTGTATCGCAGCATCCTCATTTTTTTCTTCATTCGTGTTTTGTGCCAACAACGCCACCGGCTCTTCGACCTTCTCGACAGGCGCGTAGTGGTGAAAAAAGCCGCGCAAGACATGGGCATAAGGATCGCGCTTCTCTTCAACCGGAACATCAACCTTGGACCATAAGACGCGGATAAACTCTTCAGACTTAAAATAAAAGCCCAGTTGCCTGGCAAAACCCACCAATGCCGGCATCAATTCTTGCGTGTTCTTGTCTTTGAGCAAAAGGCGCAGCGCTCTTTTGAGCTCTATATCGCCGGCAATGCGCTCAAAGAAATCTGTCGCTGCTTTACGTGACATCAGCTTTTACCCTAGAGGAGAATCCTATGCATTGCCAAGCTTAAAAAGGTGATTTGGCCCAGACTCAAGCTTGGGCTATAAGAAAAGAGTGAATTCATCGGAGGAATGCATATGCGAAAAATGACGACCCGCCGCAAACTTGCGATTGCCTCATGGGATAACTGTTCTGAAGCCAGCATTTACGGGAAAATGACTTTGGATATGAGTAAGACCCTGTCCTATATTGAAGAGCTGCGCGAAAAGACGCAAGAAAAAATCACCATCACCCATATTGTCGGCAAAGCGGTAGGTATGGCCTTAAAGGCCGCGCCAGGCCTCAATGGTCGCATCCTCTGGGGAAAATACATTCCCTTTGATGAGGTGAGCATTTGCTTTTTGGTCGCGCTTGAGGATGGTGGCGACCTGGCCAAAGTCAAAGTCGAGAACATCGACCAAAAATCGCTTAGCGAAGTCGCCTCTGAGTTGCGCTCGGGTTCAAAACGGTTGCGCAAAGGTGAAGACGACGAGTTTGAAAAAAGCAAACCACTTCTCAAACTCCTGCCCACCTGGATTATTCGGCGCCTGGTCTGGCTCACCGGTTGGCTTACCGGATCTTTGGGCATCAGTGTACCTGCTTTGGGTTTAGAACGCTTTCCTTTTGGCGCGGGTGTCATCACCAGCGTCGGCATGCTTGGGCTTGATGAAGGTTACGCGCCCTTCACACCCTTTTGTCGTAACCCCATTTTGATCACCATCGGCGCGATTAAAGAGCGCCCTTGCGTCGAAGATGGACAGATCGTGGCCAAGCCACAACTGACCATGACCGCAACTTTAGACCATCGTTATATCGATGGCTTCGAAGTGGCGAAGCTCACCAAGATTGCAAAAAAATGTATTGAAGAGCCCTGGAGTATGGAAGAAGGAAACGAGTAAGTTATTCGCCGATCACATCGTAGAGCTGCAGCGTAAAACCATCATCACCGATGGAATTGTTCAGGCGATAATCCAGCCAGAAGCGCATTCTCGCACCTTGTTCTTCGATCAGATGTTCTCTGGTCTGCGAATAATAGCTCATCAGATTTGTGGTCGACGGATTATAAAAATGGGTTTCTTCATCCCCACTGCGCTCCTCTTCATAGAGGTCCTCATCAATAGCCCACGCATCGAT
>JASMKV010000370.1 GCA_030749035.1 Myxococcota bacterium
CCGCAACAACCTTTTCGATTGCATCAAAACTCGCACTTTCACCTTTTCCGTTAATTCGGTCACCTTCATCGCGACGTCGTTCAATTCGAAAATCAACATTTTCAAATGAGACATCTATTTCTGCTGGCAAACCTTTTGACACCATTTCAAAAAGCGTTGATGCGGAATACTTTGGAAGATAAAAGCCCTCACCTTCACTCGGCGATTGTTTTAAAATTGCGAGTGCTCTTTTGGGATCACGAATCTCCTTACCAATGATTTCCTTGGTCACTCGTCCAAATTCCTTATCAAGAGCCATCTCTTCACTCTTAATTAAAGAGTACCTGATAAAAGTACCGCCCAAGGCCAACATAAAAACCAAACTGAGCCCAAGAGCGACACGTAAAATCTGCCCTTGATAAAGTTCGACATTGCCTTCGTAAGAAAGTTCGCCACGCCTAAAGTTCAAAGGCAAACGGGTTCCATAACGCAAAAAGCTAAGCCCCATCGCCAATGCGACGCCAAAGCCGTGGTCAATATTCTCGGCACACTCAACGTTTTCACCCAGGCATGAATCTAAGTTCAAGCGCTCTACCGGTAAGCCCAACTTCGCTTCGAGGTAAGAACACATCCCTGAAAAACCTGCCAGTCGCCCAGTTAACAATAAGCGTTTTGGCGCATTTTCCGCTTCAACCATCGTGCACGTCATCATAATGGACTGCACAAGAGGCCTCATGCCTTCATGCATCGCCAAGAGTAAATTTGCTTCATCCTTGCTCAAAGAGTCTGGTTCTGCCAACAAAAAACCTGTTGGCAATTTTCGGCGTAATGTTTGCGCCTCAAGAAGACTCAAAGAGCAATGCTCTGCAATGATTCGATCAATATAATCTCCACCGATACGTAGCGTACGAGCGAAAAGAAGCCCTTCATGGCATAAACTCAAGTGACTTTCTTCCTCATCAAAACTAAGAAGAGCAATCGGATCTTCATCATTTCCGGAAACTAAATCCGCCAAAGATGCTGCCGGCATCACAATGGCATGCGGTTCGCACTGTACATCTTTGAGTTCTGCAATCTGCTCCTGCAAATCAATTTTGACGGCCATACCACTTAATATATTTGACTGTGTGCCTGAACTGCGCACCGGCATCCAAGTCATGCTCATATCCTCTAAATGATAAGGTGCTTGATTTTCCAATTCAAAATCAATCGCAGATTCAATTTTCCGAGGGTCCTTAAAAGGAAAAGACAAATAATGTGTTGAAACAGAACTCGCTTCCGCATTCACAACGAGTGAACTAAGTTTTATATCTAAATTGTTATTTATTTCTTCCCAATAATCTGTGCTTTCCAAATCATCAATGGGGATCACAAGCTGTTTTATCACTTTAGAGTTTCTGAAGCTTGACTCAAAAACGATGAGTCTTGCTTCTTTTTTTGTTACTTCTAATGAGCCAATATATTGTGCCATTTAATTCATCCGATAATAGTAAAATTTTCCTTCATTTGCCTGGAAAATGCTTTCAATACGCTTTACCGCGTTACCCACAATGCCTTCCGCCTTAATCTTGTACCAAGTCGTACTCGTCTTATCCGTAAAGACTTCATTAAAGGCTCCGGTATCAAAAAATCCTGTTAGCCCAACCTGCCCTACAAGCGCTTTCAGACTATTCACATTAACCGTGATCCCCATCATTGCCCCCGCGCCTTTAAGTTCCATAAGCGCTTCCTGAAGCGGAATAAAGCCAGGCTGAACAAAGATTTCTTCAATGGGCACGTTTTCAGGGACTGTTGCCAAAAGCCCTAACCAGATACGTTCAAGTGATGCAGTTGCCAACTCAATGGCCGTACCATCATTATGAATCGTCACATGATCGCGCAAAAGCTGAAAAAATTCATCGTCAACACCGTGTACGAGCTGCAACTCAGACACGGAATCAAAGGGAGCATTTTTAATGCGGTAATTATCCGCAAGCAAATCGTAGGACCGACCTTCATCGCTCAGCTCAGACACAGCGCTGTTGTTGTCCCGGTCAATCCAGTCCATAATAGCACCAACAAGTTCTTGAGGTTCTTCAACTCGGCTGCCATTTAAATCATCTTCTTGATAGTGACGTTCAAAAGAGGGATTAGACAGAAACCCCAAAAGTAAACGCGTCACCTGCGCATCTTTTTTGTTTAGTTTGTTGCGCAACATATTAATCGATATCTTGGCATGTTCACTTTCGCTTATGGCTGTACACTCGCCTGCCATAAAATCTTGGGTTTCTGTACCTTCAACATCGTCTTCTGCACCGAAGTCAAAACCATCATCCTCACCAACTTTTGCCAACATAGACAAAATGCCACAATCAACCGGCAGCATCTCTAAAATCTGTCCAATACCTGGTGCTGCGCCGGCATCCATTCCAAGAGAGGAAAACACACCCGAAAGCGCGCCTTGTAATTTCCGGGATTGCCTTAGAATCAGAGCACGAACGCGAAGTGCGGAAAGCGCATTTTGTTCCGCCTGCAAAGCATCACGAGAATTGTATGCCAATTGTAGATCAACCCTGCTGTTGAACTGGAAATCCGCAACCACACTCGCCAAAAGTGCGATTGTGGTAAGCACAACCAAAAGTGCTACGCCCCGCTCATTCTTTTTGACCCGTATGCCTAATCGATGCATTTACTAAACCCCGTTCCTGGAATCAGAAGACTCTCTCGCAACATAATGCGCGTTTTCGTCACAAAGATTTCTTCTTTATCATGCAAGTCCTTGGTGCTTAGTTTTATGGAAACAAAAAGAGGCAGTCGGCTTTTATAATCACGGCTTTCAGTATCCCAGTCTTTTTCCCATCGGTCTTCTTTGGGGTCATAAAACTCAAATTCAATTTCATCAATATTTTCAGCAAGCACATCTTCAACGCCGCCTTCCTCAGGCTCGTCATCAATACGATTTGCTTCTCTTCGAATAAGCGCTTTACTTGAAGTGTTCACAGGATCTTTATCAATAAAGTAAGATATTTCATTTTGGTCTGATTCATTGGCATCCGATTGCGTTTTAACATGCGAGAAGCTTGTGAAATCAAGGCGCATTCCATTTGAAGCACTTTCGCCTTTAAATATTGTTTTTGTGGTCGGGTCATCACAATTCCGATGTTCACTGATATAGGCCATCGATATTTCCCGTGACATGCGTTGCAAGGCTTGCCTAATCTGATGATAATGGGATGTGATCTTCTCAGCCTTTTCTCGCGCTGCAATCGCATGTGTAAATGTACCAAAACTAAGCAATCCGATCATCGCCATAATCGCCAGAGCAATGAGAGCCTCCATGAGGGTAAAACCCTTTGAACTTCTATGGCATACTCTATGTGTACATTCGAACTTCAATTATAGCCCCAATGCTTGGTTTAAAGCTCCCGCTGGAGCCATCGTGAAATCATCTTTGGTCATTAATGAATTAATTTTCATCGAATGTTCATATCCACCCTCCAACCCCCAAGACACAGACAATTCGACAAAACGAATCGAATTTGAAATATCTGCCATAAATGTGTCCATCAGCCCCCCCATGCTTCCCATGCTCGCTTCACATTCTTCCATGCCACCCTCTTCTCCATCGCCACCCCCCATCAAGCCACACATCGCACTCAAGCCATTGAGGTCTAACTGAATCGGAGAAATCTTATAACTCCATTTGTAATCGTTCCAACCCTCTTCTTCAAAACTGCCATTTTCTTCTACTTCATTTTCAGTGAAGCCTTCATCAAAAAGATGTAACTCAATATCGATTAATTTAGAGCGGGCTAAAGTTGCGGCAATGGTGAGATCGCGTGCACGCCCGGCATAAGAAAGACTCGAGGCTTGTGACTCTAACAAGACACCGAGACTTAGAGCCAATATAGCCAGTGAAATAAGAACCTCAAGCAAGGTAAAACCTTGTGCATTTCTTCGACAAAACACAGGCATCGCTTAATCTTTCTCCACATATTCATCAAAAATTGTTGGTTTTCCCGTAAGAGAAGAAATTTTTATTGTAAAAATACGCCCATCCACATCTTGCAGAAAGATTGTCGATTTTTGTGCAAAGCCTTGTGGGAAAAAATAGATATAGCCTTCACCTTTTTCAACTTTCGCCTCATCAGCAGCAAAATCGATGCGCAAAATTTCAATTTTATCACCAAGGGTTAAACCCTTACCGAGAGCTGAAAATTCCCCACCCCCACTGCGCATAGCATTTCCCATTTGCCCTAAAAATTGACCTATCGCGAAACCATTTAATTCATCCTCCGTCTCACCTTCAGCACCAGCGTCTTCGTCATCAGGAGAGGGTTCGGGTATGGACAAGCGAGACAAAAGGTTTGTTGAGCTATCCTCGGGATCCACGTGACCAATCTGAAAATCTCCATCTGTTGACTCAATGACAATAAATGATTTTTCAAAATCAAACTTTAAGCGATGAACCTGCCCGGTCAATGCCGCACTATCGTATGCGGTACGAATCATGCCTGAAAGTTGCCCCGAAACTCTTCTTAATTCGGCCCGGGTAATTCTGCCCATGGAAGGAATCACAACAGATGCGGCAATCGCTAAAATGGCCAAAGTAATCGCGGCCTCAACCAAGGTAAAGCCATTCTTGACACAAGGCCGTTGATGTTCTTCGTCCCCTTTAAGCCGCATCGCCATTTTTCACCATTGTATGGGCATCAACTATTCTGATGCCGTCTCTTCCCAATTGCCAACATCATCTCCACCACCATCAACCCCATCGGGTCCATAACTCATGAGGTCAAAGGCCCCACTATTTTTTGATCCCGGATAAATATACACGTAATCATTGTCCCAAGGATCTGTCGGAATAGAAGGCATGAATGGCTGCTCTTTGCCTTTTGGAACAGTTAGGGCGCTAAGCCCTTCTGCAGTACCTGGGAACTTTTTAAAACTAAGCTTGTAAAGCTCCAGTGCTTCACTGATCTGCTTAATTTGTGTGTATGCGACTTTCTTTCTGGCTTCTTCAAGTCTGTTAAGCACCGAAACGCCAACGACACCTGCCACAAGGCTGATGATGACAACAACAACCATAATTTCAATTAAAGTCATACCGCGCTGAGCATGTCGAATCAGACCAATGCTTCGTTGCTCTTTGCTAAGCCCGTGACCTTTGTCACAAGTCTCTTGTTTATTAACCATCGTATCTCTTCTTTTCATGATGAACTCCTTATAAAAATTCTTACGCGAATGACGAAATCTCCAACATTGGAAGTAAAATTGAAAAAACAATAAACGCAACGATAACCCCAAGAACAACAAGCAGAAGTGGCTCTAAAGTACTGGTCAGCATTCTTAAGCGCGCATCAACCTGGACTTCGTAAGCTTCAGCAATCTTGCCAAGCATTTCTTCAAGCTGCCCCGAGCGCTCACCAACCGCAATCATATGACTTACAATAGGGGGAAATTCACCGGAACGCTTGATGGGCGCAGCAATGCTTTCACCTTCTTTGACACAATCCCGTGCCGTTTCGATCACTCTTGTAAGTCTTGTGTTCTGAACAACATTTTTTACGATATCAAAGGCGGTTAAAAGCGGTACACCACTGGCCAAAAGTGTGGCCAAGGTTTTTGTAAAACGCGTTACGGCAACCATACGAACCAAAGGGCCAAAGATTGGAGCGGTCAAAAGGAAACTATCCCATTGGGGTCGCCCTTTAGCACTGCCGATATAGCGCTTAAAACCATAGGCCAATGCCAGCATGATGAATATGGCTAAAAACCAATAGTTCTTCGTAAAATCGCTAAGAAAAATCAAGACCTGTGTGGGTAAGGGCAAGGCCACGTTTTGCGATTCAAATATTTTTGAAATTTTAGGAATAACAACCACGAAAAGTAAGGCCGTTACCCCAAGAGCCATAATGATCATCACAATAGGATAAAACAATGCCCCCATAAGCTTAGAACGCATCTGCGCCTGGCTTTCAGTAAAATCTGCCAGACGGCCCAAAACAATATCCATTGCCCCTGATGTTTCACCTGCACGAACCAAGTTAATATATAATGGAGAAAACACTTTTGGATGTGCGCCCATCGCATCACCCAAACCAATACCTTCATTCACCTGCTGCTTTACGTCTGCCCAAACGGTCTTAAGTGTCGGATTCTCCGTTTGATCAACGAGTGCAATAATCGATTCAACCAGCGGAATGCCTGCGCCAACAAGCGTCGCCAGCTGACGTGTCGCTGCCGAGAGATCCTGCGTTGAAACCCGTTCTGCAAAGGAAGGCATTTGAAAATTGAACCGGCTGGCCGCCCCCTCCTTCTTTGCCTGTGCTTCTTTTAGCTCGGTCACAAAGATGCCTTCTTTGCGTAAGCTTTGTTTTATGGAGCGCTCGTTCTCAGAGTCCCGCGTGCCCTTAACGACAGCGCCATCTGTTGCATAACCTTTGTATAAAAACACAGGCATCTAAACTGCATCCTCCGCTGTCACGCGTAAAACTTCGGCACTTGAGCTCAGCCCCATCAA
This sequence comes from Myxococcota bacterium, assembly GCA_030749035.1. Classification (GTDB taxonomy): domain Bacteria; phylum Myxococcota; class XYA12-FULL-58-9; order XYA12-FULL-58-9; family JASMKV01; genus JASMKV01. The sequence continues at coordinate 6,482 of JASMKV010000370.1, forward strand.
GACCTTTCTCGCGCCATCTTCACGAAGCGTACGCATACCTTTGCCCATGGCTGTTTTCTTAATGGTGTTCGAATCGACATTTTTTAAGATCATTTCACGTAATTCATCATTGGGCATCATCAGTTCATGAATCCCCATACGTCTTTGATAGCCCGTTTCAAGGCAAGCGGGACAGCCCTCACCACGCCAGAATTCTGGTTTAGGCCCAACCATATCCTTACTCAAACCCAACTCTTTAAGTTCTTCGTCAGGCGCTGCATAGGCACTCTTGCACTCGGGACAAAGCGTGCGAATTAAACGTTGGGCTAAAATCCCAATCACACTTGAAGCGACTAAAAAAGGTTCTACCCCCATATCGACCAGGCGGGTAATCGCCCCTGGCGCATCATTCGTATGAATGGTCGACAACACCAAGTGACCGGTTAAAGCTGCCTGAATCGCAATTTCTGCTGTTTCAAGATCACGAATCTCACCAACCATGATGACATCTGGGTCGTGCCGCAAAAACGAACGCAAACCACCGGCAAAGCTTAGATTGATTTTCGGATTAACCTGCGTCTGACTAATGCCTTCAAGCTGATATTCAACTGGATCTTCAATGGTGAGAATATTTAAATCCGGGCGATTTATTTCCGCAAGAGCCGCATAAAGTGACGTTGTTTTCCCTGAACCGGTTGGACCAGTGACAAGAAAGATACCATGACTTTTACGGATTAAAGTTCGCATCCCACCCAAGTTCTCTGGGGAAAAGCCTAAATCATCCAAATCCAAAAGAACGGCCGAGCGATCGAGCAAACGCATCGTAATGCGCTCTCCATGCGATGTCGGCGCCGTTGCCACCCTGATGTCAATGTCCTTGCCGGCTATTTTAATACGTATTCGTCCATCCTGAGGTAATCGCTTTTCCGCAATATTCAAGCCTGCTTGAATCTTTATCCGGCTGACAATCGAAGCTAAAAGTCGACGGGGTGGGCGAATCTTCTCATACAAAATTCCGTCAATCCGAAAACGTACGACAATATCGCGTTCACTCGGCTCAACATGTATGTCCGAAGCGTGCTCTTTAACTGCCTGAGAAATCAGCGAGTTGACCAATTTAATAATTGGTGCCTCATCAGCACTGTCGAGAAGATCGACTGCCTCTTCAATATCCTGTGCAAAACTATCCAAATCTCCTTCAGCCATTTCCTCCATGGCTGCTGCCGCATGCGCAGTTCCGCGATTGTAGGCATTATTAATTGCATTAATAATCTTATCCGATGCCGCTAAATGAAGTCGCAAATGCGCGCCCAAAAGCACTGAAAGGTCATCAATTGCTGCAACGTTAAATGGGTCACTGCATGCGACATCAATACCGCCAAAACGGTTTTCACAAAGAGGCAGTAATTTATTTTGTTTTACAAAATTGATGGGAACCCGAGTGCTCAACTCATCCGGTATTTTTTTGTCGTCAATGGCCTCTATCACACCAAGGTCAAACTGCTCTGCAAGTGTTTCCTGAACAACAGATTCACTCAGTTTACTATGTGATTGAACAATTTCGAAAAGGCGACCTCCCCGTTCATCTTGAATCACAACCGACTCTTCAAGCATTTTTTGATCTAATGCACCCTTTTCCACAAGGAGCTGACCAAAAGTATCTTCGCTGAACCGTACTTGATGCAACATGCTCATCTCTTTCCTTAAACGGGTTAACTCGACTCATCTGTTGTTTCTGTACTTTCTGAATCCTCAGATTCAGAAGGTGGACTTGTCTCTTCGTTTTGAGATTCGGCTTCTGGTTTAATGATAATTTCAAATTCACCACCCGTTCCACCGTTTTCAATTTTTCCTAATTCTTTTTGAACAGTACGCCCCAATAAAGCCAACGGCCCGTTTTTTCGCCTGTAATCAATATGTGCTCTGTATTGAGACTTGTGACCATAATAATCAGCCGCAAAGGTTTCGTATTCATCAAGCTTGCGCTCAAATATATTTTGAAAATCATCGCTGTCACGAACAATGTAGGGCGTTAAAACCAATAAAAGATTAACCTTCTCTGTCTCAGATGAACGTTTTTTAAAAAACCACCCAATCAATGGTAAATCCCCCAGAAGAGGTATTTTACTTTCGCTCTCACGAACTCGATCACGCATTAAACCACCCAAAACAACAGTTTGTTGGTCATCAACAACAACCACTGTTTTTGCCGAACGATTCGCCGTAATGGGTTGTCCGGTGACCTCCTCTTTTCCGACCAAATCCTCTATTTGCTGATCGATCTCCAATCGGATTCTGTTTCTCTCATTGATTTGTGGTGTAAGACTTAATTTCAAAGAAACATCGATACGATCCGTTGAGGAAAAAAGAGAACCTAAGGAGCCTAAATTGCCTAAAGCGCCCCCCGCTCCCGAAGCCATGCCACCAAGCCCACCTGGAATTGAGGTACCACGCTGAAACGGAATGCGCGTCCCAACCTCAATAGAAGCCTGCTCATTATCTGTCGTAAGAATATGTGGGGTTGATAAAATTTTGGCACTTGAACTCGACTGCAACCATTTTAGGACAACACCAAAACTTGGAAAACTCACAGTTTGATCGCCGACGGGAATATCAATACCTTTTCCGACAATACCCGCAATAGAGCCCCCTGCGATACCCAGGAGACCGGCCGGCGAACTAAGCGCTGCAATGGTAGGACTGAGCCCACCACTTCCATGTGCGCTCTGCAAAAAACCAACCGTACCTGCGCCACCTAAATCCGCCCCTAAATCTTCTTTGGAAAAACGCATCGGTGAATGCCAATTCAGTCCAAATTCATCAGAATCGCTGACCGTCACTTCCAAAATTGCTGCCTCAACATAAACCTGACGCCTGGGCACATCGAGTTTTTCAATGAGTCGTTTCAAGGCACGAAAATCATGCGGACTGGCAACAATAATAAGCGCATTCGTTGATTTTTCAGCGGTGATTTGTACTTCGCCTTCAAACAAAACGGCACTTTGTGCTGCTTTTGATTTACTTCCTTTTTTTGAACTTCCCCCAGATCTCCCCTGTGCTAGACTTGAGAGTGTTGATGATAAATCCTCCGCCGATGCATTTTCGAGATAATACACATGAATGCGACCCTGTTCACTATCTGAAATCGGTATGTCTAATTTTGCGATCAAACTACGGATCGCTTCAAAACTTCTCTTATTCGCCTTGATGATAATTTGATTGGTTCTGTCGTCAGGTATGATTTTTGAGATATGAACTTCGCCTTCATCACCAGAATCACTAAGGTCAGGCCCTTTAGCAGAAGGCCTTTTGCTTTTACCTTTCGAACCGGATTTTTTAGATCCACGCTTCACTTCAAAAATTTGTGTAAGCTTATCAGCAATCTCTGAAGCGGTTGAATATTCTATTTGGACAATTTGTAATTCATCTTGGAAACCAGGAACGTCAAGGGCATCGATAATTTTCCGCAAACGCGTCAGATTTGTTGCGTACTCGCTCACAATCAATGAATTTGTCGGCTGATAGAAGGTAAGTTCACCCTCCTTGGAAATCAAAGACTTTAAAACACTGTTAATCTGCGCACCATCAATATATTTTAGTCCTAAAAGAACCGTAATCATTCTGGCTTGGTATGAAGGACATTCGTCATCAGGGGTGACGCAAGTAGGGATCGGTTCTCTGATGGAATTTTTAGCCTCGACCAGTTTATAAAATTTTCCTATTTTCACAATCGTAATATTATTTGAAGCCAATGCCGCGAGAAAAACTTGATAGGCCTCATTGGCCGTAATTTGCTGTGGAGAAAGAATAGTTATCCTTTGACTTTTTAGCTTTTCAGGGATGATAAAATTGCGTTGCATCATATCGGAAATGGCTTTGACCACATCGATGATTTCAGCTTTATTAAATTCGAATGTAAATTTGCCCTTCTTTTTTCTCGCCTGAAAATCAATATTTTGAGTCTTTGGCGCCACTGTTGTCACACCCGATTTATTGCCACTCGCCTCTGCGTCTGAAGCACGTGACGATTTGGTATTGCCTTTTTTGTTTGCACCACGACTTTGACTTGATGATGCGGCAGAATCAGAAGCACCTTTGCTCGTAACCGATCTTGATGTTTTAGACGAAGATTCTTTTTTAGATTTTTTTGACGGCTTAAGTTTTTTCTTTATTGCACTGCGCTCCATCAAAGGATTAAGCCCCCTCAACGTCACAGGGTCAGGACGCATCTCCTGGACCTGAGCAATCTCATTTCCTTTTGATTCGGAGTCCCCGGCAAAAGCCGACGGACTCAAGAGCATAGCACTCGTCAACATGAAAAAATAGAACTGCTTCATCATCATTATTTCCTTATTTAAATAGACGACACTTTAAAGTTGTGCTGCCAGAACGTAACGAGACCGTCTTGGAGGTAATGCGTCTTACCTTAAATATCTCCCCAAAATATTCGATCTTCTGCCCAACCTTCACCAATTGACTTTCTTCAGCGATTTCAAGCATCGCAAAATTTTTCGACTGTTCATCGCGCTCGACAATCGCCCGGACAAGAAAGGGACAATAATCGTATTTGCCATAGGGGGCCGTCTTCGTCGCCGCAAGAAGACTTTGAGGCAGTACTCTTGGACCAACAACATAGCCGAGCCATTGACTCTGAGGTTCATCGAGATTTTTCAAAGAGTAATGTTCACCAACGCTCTCTGCTTTCGTCACCCCAAAAGAAAAAACGCAAAGAAAAAGAAATGCCAAATAAGGGCTTATTCGACATAAAAATATGCTGCTTCTTTTACTCATCAATGTTGTAACCCATTTGCATCGATTGTCCTCGTCGTAAGAGATCAATATTCACAGAAGATGCATCACGTAATTTTTGATAAATTTCTAAAGCCTTATCGGGACTATTAATTTCGTAACCATTTATTTTTTGAATAACGTCGCCATTTTTCATGCCCAGTTTGGAATAAATGCTGCCCGGTTTAATGGAAAAAAGTTTAAAGCCAATGGACTTTCCATTCTTAAAGCTTGGCACAATACGAGCCTGAGTCGCTATTTTACTTAAATTGGAAAGTGCATCATCGACTTCCCGTCGCTCTATCCGATACTCCGTATCGCTAACTTTCTGTACACCATTTCCCGCATCTTCTTTTTTGCTGCTGGATGGACTTGGTTTTTTAACTGAAGAACGACTTAATCCCGGTTTTCCCACACTTTCGGTATTGCAAAGCTCAAAATGGTCGTTTTTACGAACAACAATTGACGAGCGTCGAATGTCAACCAAGGTTGCACCATCTGAGAAATCATTTGACCCAGAATTTAAAGTATAGACGTGCGTATCTTTATCGGCGTTGCTATAAAACACCGCCATTGACCACTCTGGTGCTTCATTGGCCACCAGGGTTCCACGAAGTGTACCCGACAACGTGCAATCTTTGAGTTCATTTTCATCAAAATCGGAGCCTGCGGAGCTTGTCTCCACTGGTGTCTCTAATTCAGATGGTACTTCGACCTCGACAGGATTGAGGACCTCACGCTCTGCACCAAAAAGGTTGCGTGCGGACAAATGACTAAATTGGGTTTTGGCTTTGGCATCTGCGCCACGCTTCAATTTTCCAAGTTTTGCCTTACTTGCATTTGTTGGCGGTTCACGTAATTCGCGTGCAACCAAAGCATTCACCGTATTGGCGATAGAATACATGCAAAGAAACACAAAAATAAGATTAGAAAGCCAGCCGTGATTTTTCAGAAAAGTCGATATTTGCGATAAAACCATCTGTTGATCCTTAAAGATGCCCCAAGAACGAAGCTAAAGCAAAAGCCTTGCCAAAACCAAAAGACTTAAGTTATTGTTTTTATTCGCCTTTATTTAATCATTTTTCTCTGCTTGAGACATTTTGACAAAGATTTTTTTTCCAAATCCTCTGAATTGACATCCTGTCATCACTTGAGGGAAAGGTAGCCCCCACAAGTTCAAAAGGCGGCAGAAAATGAAAATTCTTATAGCGGATAAACTTCCAGAAGCAACACTCTCTCAGCTTAAGACCTTAGGCCACAGCTTGAACTATGAGCCGGGGCTAAGCGCTGACGATCTTCTTTCTGCACTTGATGACCATCAAGTTCTTATTGTTCGCTCCACGAAAGTACTCGAACATGTTCTCGAGCAAAACTCATCATTAGAACTCATCATTCGTGCCGGTGCTGGGACAAACAACATTCACGTTGAAACAGCGAGTAAAAAGGGTATCTTCGTCGCCAACTGCCCGGGGAAAAATGCTGTTGCTGTCGCCGAACTCACCATGGGCTTCATTCTTTCTCTTGATCGTCGTATCCCCATGGCCAATGCCGAAATCAAAGCAACACAATGGAACAAAAAAGAATACTCCAAGGCGCAAGGCGTCTTAGGCAGAACTTTAGGGATCATTGGCTTGGGCACAATTGGTCAAGAAGTCATCCGCAGGGCACAAAGCTTTGGCCTGAATATTGTGGGGTGGTCACGCTCCCTCACACCGCAGCAAGCCGAATCGCTGGGCATCGGCTATGCCCCAAATCTTGAAGAACTGACACAAAATGCTGACATTATCTCGATCCATCTTGCCTATACCGATGAAACAAGCGGGCTTATTTCAAAAAGTATTTTAGAAAATCTAAAACCAAATACACATATTATAAACACCTCACGCGGAGGTATTCTCGACGAAGATGCTTTATTAGAGCTGCTTGAAAAGAAAGAACTTTGGTACGCGACCGATGTCTTTGCCGAAGAACCTGGCTCGGGGAACGCTAACTTTAACTCTACTCTCGCACAGCATCCGCACGTCATCTCTACGCCACATATTGGTGCCTCAACCAACCAAGCGCAAAATGCTGTGGCCAATACAGCTGTTGATATTATCCAAACTTATGCTGAACAAGGCGTCGCTTTAAACTGCGTCAACCTTTGCAAACAAACGCCCGCAAACTGGCAAATTAATGTGCGGCATCATGATCAAATTGGTGTACTGGCAAATGTTCTCGGACTCATCTCTAAAGAAAATATTAACGTTGAGGAATGTGAAAATATTATTTTTTCCGGAGCCCAAAGTGCTTGTGCTAAAATACGGCTCGGCTCCAAACCATCAGATGATCTGCTTTCAAACATTAAAGCCGTCGAATATGTCCTACACACACAAGTGCTCTCAATCTAAGATGCACATGTTTTAGGTGTCTGGATTAAACACCGCCAAATGGATATAGCGAAAACCTGCCTGCGCTGAAGTGCGCATCACTTGCCCCAACAAACCAAAGGGTAAAGACTCATCCGCTTGAAAAAAGATGGGCCTGCGCTGTAAATCACCAATCGACGTTCCACCCAATTCACCCTCGCCTTTTTTTGCTTCAATTTCCAAAAAACTTAAAAGCGGCAAGATAATTCCATCGTCATTTTCTTCTTCTTGCCAAAATTCGTCGCCACTTAAATGCGCCACAAGCTTATTCCCGACATGCAATTCTTTCTTTGACATGACCAAATACAATGCATTACGAGGCGGCGACAATGAAGATGAAATGGGTAAATGCAACTCCTTTGGTGCTTCAAACGAAGAATCTTGTACAGAAAAATTAACCAAGAGAAAAATAAGAATAATGGTCATGACATCCATAAGCGGAGCAATATTGATGCTGGCGGATTCATTGAGGGTTTCTTTAGGTACAAACATGCGAAACTCAATACCCCTTAAAGGCTCTCTGCAATCACAATATTGGAAAAGCGCAATTTTTGCGTGCCTTGATTAAAACTTTGCCCACGTAAAAGATCCATTAAGACAACAACATGCTTATAAGGAACCGCATCGGCAACGCGCAAAACAACCATTTCACTGGCCTCAAAATGGGCTTTGACCAACAAAACGTATTCCTCCAAACTGTCTAATGTCTTTTGGGTAAGTGCCCCACCACTAAAACCGCTAATATTTCTTTTAAAAAAATCGTTTTCTGATGCATTAAGCTCTACTCCGATGACCTCCAAAGCAATTTCTTTCTCCAGAAAAGTAAGAGCAAGATAGGGCTCTTCTTTTTCAAGTTTAGCTTTGGTCTGCTCACCAACTGACGGAATCGACACATCAATGATGGACATTTTATAAAATGCTGCTGAAACCAAAAGAAAAGGCACCAAAGCTGTAAAAAGATTCATAATAGGGATTAAATCAGTCTCAACCTGCTTCACATTCGTGTTGATTACCCTACGCTTAATCATGCAGCTCTAATCTTTAGTCAGTGGCTTATTTTTTAAAGACAAGAAATTGAACAAGTCAGTCGAAGAACTTTCAATATCATGCAGCAACGCCTGCTGTTTATTCTGCAGAATTGCATGCGCAATAATTGTCGGTAATGCCACACATAACCCAAAGGCCGTTGTAAACATCGCCACCCCAATCCCCCGAGACAATATCTCCTGTTTCATAATCGCATCGGCCTGTGACACACCACGAAAAGCTTCAATCAACCCTAAAATAGTGCCCAAGAGTCCTGCTAATGTGGCAACATTGGCGCAAGTTGCCAAATAATGAACACGCTTTACGATTTTTGGCATACTTTTCAGGACCGCCGACTCAAGAGAACGAAAAATATCTCGTTCAGAATGTGTCGAGTTCAATAATCCCGCCTTTAAAACCTCTGCCAGGGGTTGATCTGAGTGGGCATTACAAACCTCAATAGCCTCACGCATCTTATCTTGCTCGAGATAAAGAATAATCGTCTCATAAAAAGATTGAGCGTTTAAACGCAGCTTCACAAACAAAATGTAAGAGCGTTCAATAATAAGGCCCAAAGAAAATATTGAAATAGATAAAATGACCCACATGAATGGGCCACCTCGCTGCATCAACTCAAGCATTGCTTTTCTTCCTCAATAAAACCTACCTTATACTTTAACTATATTGCAAACAAGTTGCGCATCATTGCATAGTAGATTTATTCAACAGGAAGGCAATCCCATGTTTCGTCTATCTTTAATAAGTATCTTCTCGCTCGCCCTATTCTGGCAACCCTTGCTCTGGGCTCGACCCGTTTCGGGGACCAAGGGCATGATCGCCACTGCACATCCGGCCGCCACCGACGCGGGGGCCAAAATGCTGCGAATGGGCGGTAATGCCGCCGACTCCGCGGCCGCAGCCGCTTTTGCACTTGCGGTCGTCGAGCCTTATTCTTCAGGAATTGGTGGGGGCGGCTTTGCCCTGATTAAATTTGCCTCGGAACTGCATTTTATGGACTTTCGTGAAACCGCACCACGCCGGGCCCGACACGATATGTATATTGAAGACGGCAAACCGAATCCTCTTCTTTCACGTGATGGACCACTCTCTGTCGCTGTGCCCGGTGCCGTCATGGGATATCTTGAATTGCAGGAGAAATACGGCAAGCTCAAACGGCAAGATATCTTAGAACCTGCCATCAATTTCGCAGAACAAGGCATTCGTGTTGACTCGCGATTTCAGGAATATATCCAATGGCGCCTTGAACAACTGCGTGCCGATCCTGAATCCGCTAAAATATTCCTGGTGCCAGATGAAAACGGGCAATACACCAAAATCCCAAAAATAGGCCATATCATTGTACAAAAAGATCTTGCTTGGACACTTCATCAAATAGAAAAGCATGGTGCCAAGGCGTTTTATCAAGGCGCGGTAGCACAAAAACTCGCTCAAGATATGAAAAACCGTGGCGGCATTTTAACTTTAAAGGATTTAAACAATTACAAAGTGCGTTATCGTCAGCCGCTTATTGGTTCCTTCCGCGGACATGCGGTGGCCAGCTCTCCACCGCCATCGTCTGGCGGACAAATTGTCTTAACCATTCTACACGCACTGGAAAATATTTCTCCCAAAACCGATTGGCGCGATCCCAACACATTGCATCAATATATCGAAATATCCAAACGCGCCTACGCCGATCGAGCACTCCTGGGCGATCCTGATTTTGTGCCCGACATTACCCCTTTGCTCATCCAAAAAGATCGTGCCCAACTCCTCACACAAATCATCAAACCCAGGGCTGAAGCAGCTAAGGATATTCCCGCAGGGCAAGGTGCTCAACTGCCTTATGATCTTAAAAAACGCATTGATGACCACATCAAAGAGAGTAACGATACAACCCATCTGTGCACACTTGATGGTGAAGGCAACGCGGTATCCATGACAACGACAATCAATTACGGTTGGGGTGCGGCATTGGTCGCCAAAGGCACTGGCGTTGTCTGGAATGATGAGATGGATGATTTTGCCGTTGCGCCTGGCACCCCCAATGCTTATGGCATTGTTGGCTCAACCGCCAATGCGGTTATGCCCGGTAAAGTGCCACTCTCATCCATGTCGCCAACATTGGTCTTTGCTGGGCCAACCACAGATTCACCTTTATATATGGTGGTCGGCTCCCCCGGAGGCTCAAGAATTCCTTCAACCGTCGCACAAGCCATCTGGCACTTCATTGATCACAATGCGGATGCCGAGCGTGCCATCGGGATCGGACGTATTCACCATCAACATCTGCCCGATACCGTTTTTATCGAGCCCTTCTCCCTTGAGCCCGCAACAAAAAAAGCACTACAAAATATCGGGCATCAATTCACCATTAAAAAACCCTGGAGTAACGCCACGCTGATTTCGATTGATTTAGAAAGTGGTGTACGGAGCGCTGCTGCCGATCCACGAGGTGTTGGCACCGCCGCAGCACAATAAATTTGCGGATTTATCTTTGTTCTAAAAAGTCAAAAGTATCTGCCCAACATGCTTTTGCAGCTTCCTTCCAGAGCATGCCATGAAAAACATGGGGCTCCCCGCCATAATAGCGCACCAAAAAATCTCCCTCGTAGTGCGCAAGCGCTTTCTCAAGGCGTTGGGTATCATCCAAGACAGGATCACTCGTGCCGACAGGCAAAAACATGCGTGGCAATGGCCTTTGAAAAACCGCTTTATTTTCAAAAAGCGTCAGCGGGTTGGCCAACTGAAGCTCTTTTTCGGAATAGGGTTCTTGTACCGGCAAGTACGCTTCACTGATGTCTCTGATATAATATTTAAGCCAAAAAGAAAGCTCCTCAAAGCGCTCAAAGCGCTCGGGGTGACTGACCTCAAACAAACCACAAGCTGGCACCAAAGCCTTAGGGTAAACATCACAATCCTGGAGAACTTTGGCCCAAGCCTCAGGGCGCTCGGTGGCCATCGCTGCAAATAGGGCAACGATCAAATTGGCACCTGCGGACTCCCCCGCCCAGACAATATTTTCAAGATCACCGCCATAAAAACCGATATTTTTAACCAACCAAAGATAAGCGGCTGCCGTATCTTCCAAAGCGGCCGGAAAAGGGTGCTCGGGCGCGAGTCGATAGGAAATATTGACCACAAGATAACCACGGGCCGCAAATTGTTGCGCCATAAGCCAATGGGTTTCTTTCGTAAAAAGCCTAAATCCACCGCCGTGCACATAAAAAACTACGGGATAAACGTCTTTTTCTTTTTCTGGAAAATAGAGGTCCAAAAGATGCTCTGGCCGCCCATCGGACATATAGGCAATATCTTTAACTCGACGTATTCCATTAAATTTCGGCGCCCAGGCGGGATTAAGACGCATGAGCCGAGAACCGGTTCCAAATAATGTTCTCGATAGAGCAAGAAAGGCTTTTTGCCTTAACGTATTTCCTACATGGTATCGCAAGATGTCTCCTAAGCACCGTTGATGTATAACTTTATCGGTTCTCTAAAGTCTGCTCAAGGGATTTTAAGACTAAAGTCTAATTGCTTTTCTTACCATGAAAAAGATATGAATACATATGGGCAAAAGCGCAACTTCAGAAACCACCATCACCCCCGAGGCACTAAAAAAATACCTCGAATCGATGGGTAAAAAAGATGTTGAAATTTTGCGCGTGCACCCCTTAGGGCAAGACACCCAGGAAGGACTCAAAGCATACGGTTACGGGCGCCCCTTGGCTGTTCATTTCCGTTCTGGGCAGCATGAAGAATCTTGGGTCATCAGAACAATGTCGCCAGATCCTTTTGGGCACGAAAGAAGAGCCGATAGAGCTGAAGCTATTTTTCTTGCTTTCGATACCTTCAAAGGGTTTCCCCGCCACATTCAACCGATTGCCATTGGTGCATTTGACGAAAATAGCGATCTTATTCCTATGGCTTCAGGAGAGCCTTTTTTTGTCACGCAATATGTCGATGGTGAATTATACGCCCATGACTTACACGAAATGCAAAAACTTGAAAAGGCCCGTCCCCTCGATCTTAAACGTGCCGAAGCAATGGCCATCTACCAAGCAGAACTTCATCACAACAAAGTCAGCGCGCAACTCTATGGACGTTGTCTACGCGATACACTCGGGGCTGGCGAAGGTATTTTTGGGCAGCTCGATTCTTACCCATCCGACCACCCAACCATTACCCCACAGCGCCTGCAAAAGATGGAGCAACTTTGTTCGACATGGCGCTGGAAATTAAAATCAAAAGCCACTCGTGCCTGCCAAACCCATGGCGACTTTCATCCTTTTAATATCCTCTTTAGGGAGGAAAACGATTTCTCAATGCTCGATTGCTCTCGCGGCGGTATCGGCGAAGCTGCCGATGATGTCAGCTGCCTGACGCTCAATTATCTATTTTTTAGCTTGGCTGAGCGCAAAAACTTTAGTGGCGCCCTCAAGGAATCCTGGGAAATCTTTTGGAAAACATATATCGACAAAACCAACGACACCGAAATCTACAATGTGATTCCGCTTTTTTATACTTGGCGGGTTTTAGTTGTGGCCAATCCGATGTGGTATCCCAATCTTGATGCAGGCATCAGAGAAACCTTATTTCTTTTTGCTGAAAAGCTCTTGCGCGGTGAACCTTTTGATCCCATGCACATCAACTCTTATTTAGAACTTTCATAGACTAAAGTATCAAGCGTTGTTGATACCAATAATTCCACAGGTCAAATTTTGCACTATAGAGATAAGCGTTGCCGCTAAGGCCCCTCTCCGCCAGGCCTGCAAATTCAAGAAACTCCATATACTCTTTTAAAGGGCTAATACTCAATTCATCTTCCGCCCAAGCCAATTCGACCCCGGTCATATTTTCCTGCATCAACTGCATCAACGCATGCTCTGGGGCCGCGTAAACGCCTTTGTAAGTAATGCCCCTGCCTAAGTCGAATTCCTCCCACAAGCACTCAAATAAACTTTGTAAATCTCCAGCGGCATTATCCAAGGCCTTATCCAAGGTATCATTACCTTCAAGTTGAGCGATTTCAGCGCATATGCGTTGTGTGACATAGGGGTGCCTGCCGCTCGCGGCCTCAATCGCGTCAAGTTGGGGTTCACTAAGAAAACGATTTAATGGCTTAAGAATAGCCATAAACTCATCTATCTTTAATGCGCCTAGAAAATGTGGACGAAAATACTTTAATGGAGAACCGGGCTCCAGGCTATAATCCCGAATCCTACGCCCCCCTGTGAAGACAATACTCTGGGGCCCCCAAGTGTCTTTAAAATCACTCCATCTGGAAAGGCTGGTTAATAATTCAATCAAATTTTGTTGAATAAAAAGGTCTGCATCATCAAAAAACAGCGTATAAGAACTCCAGGATTTTGTACCCTGCTGCGCATCCCTTACTTCTTGAAGGTGACTTTCAAACTCGCTTAGCGCTTCTTTACCATGACTAAACTTTACACGCGGCCCATGTTCTGGATGCGCAACAAGCAAGCCTTCACTGGAGAATGCTTCCTGGATTATTTTCCATAATTTTTCAAAAAAGACATTTAAACGAGAATCGAAAATTTCAGACAAATTAACGTAGATGGGGATAATCTTCCTCTGTGATTCTGTATTTTCAGGAAGGGCCTTCAGCATCAACATCAATTTTTCAAGCATTGATGTGCGTCCCGTTTTCGGCCCACCGCAGAGAACCAGGTTTCTACGATGTAAGATCTGGTCTAAAATTGTTCGCACTTGTTTCTGCCGGCCGACAAAACACTGTTTTTCTCCAACAGGTTCATCGTAAACAAAGTTCGACATATTTAAGTCCGGTTTAAACTGTCTATCACAGAGCGATAGAGATCTGCACCAAGACGATCTGGTCCTAAAGCCTTGGCCTCTGCAAGGTGTGTCTTCGCTTCGTCTGTTTCTCCAGAATCAATCAAACAAACGCCAAGCTGATAGAGATAAAAGCCCAGTTCGGCCTGGTTTTCACCTTCTCGCGCTCCGGCAATAAGCACATGCAATTGTATATTGCGATCTTTTTGCACACGATCAACTTCTTCCATTTTGTTTTCTTCGCGAAGAATATTTTCGATAAAGGTAAGCGCTGTCAGCGAGTGGGATGAGTGTTCGTCCGCATAGGCCACTTTGCGTAATTCAAAAAGAGCGAGCTGCAATTGTTTTCGATGATAATAACAAAGCCCTAAAGATGTGCGCGCCGCCGCAGACCAAAAGGGATGCTTTCGACGGGTTGCCTCCCGGAAGCTTTCAATCGCCAATTCAAGCTTGCGCTCGCGAAAAAGAAAATCGAGACCAATTTTATAGAGTGCTTCCACCGCTTCATCCGATTCGGGATGCTCACTGACAATTTTTTCACGCACCCCGCGCAACCCATCCAAATCATGCTGGGCTTCGAGATTTGCCAGATCGTTAAGTAAGTCTTCTAAATTGGCCATTAAATTATCCTGGATTTTCGATATCGCAGAAACCCAAATGGGTCAATTGGGCATAAAAGACTCTTTTTACGCTTCCAAACAAAATGAATAACACCTCTTTTAACTTATGGCTGGGCTTTGGGGCTTTGGAGGTGTGCTTTCTGAAGAGTCTCTTTGAGTTCCAACGCCAGAAACTCCGCATAACGCCTGTGGCCTTTCTGCGAAAAATGGATATCCCAGGAGAAATAAATCTCTTCCTCCCCTAAGGCCTTAAAAAACGACAATGGATCAAGACAGGGAATGTCATTGTCCACACACCAGAGTTTCACCCGTCGCTGAAAATAACCTGAGTCATCTTTTAAGCGCAGCTGCTCTTTGACCGGAATGAGTGAGATCACCAACGAAACCTGAGACTCTAAAGCAACTTGCTTCAACTCGCTTAATTCAGCCAGCAAAGTCTCGTATCTCTCTTCTGGCACCCCACCTTCTTGCAGTGCCTTTAAAAAATCTTTTGACACATCGTTTGGAAAAAGATTCGCCACCACAATTTTGGCATTAAACTTACTCTTATGAAATTTCAAAAGTGCTGCCATATCGCGCACCCCATATCCCGTAACGCCCATATTGATAGGCAGCACTGGAGTCTTCGCTTGCTTCAAAAAATGACCCATAAAATTAGTGAAGGTTCTCTCCGCAGGCACGTTAACCCCTTCGGTAAAAGAATCACCCAAAAACAAAATGGCGGGTGTTTTCGAATCGAGTGTAAAATCCGTCTTACGAAAACCGAATTCATCGGTCTCAAACATCAATTCCTGATAATAGACTTTAAGTTTTGCAAGGTGCGCAAGCAGACCCTCGTCATAGGGCACATGTAAGGTTGTCACCCCTAAGCCATTCCACACCGAAGCGTGAAGAATGCGTATATTGGGTTTATAACGATAGCTCGCCCGGCCCTGACCATCCAAAGGCAAGAATAGGGATTTTTTCATCAGCGCAACCTGTTCTGTGTTGGCCAAAGCAGAAAAATGACCCTCTTTCTCCTCGAAGGCATCAATAG
>JASMKV010000371.1 GCA_030749035.1 Myxococcota bacterium
GGCCTGGAGATACATCATATCGAAGAACCTTGGGGCTCCGATGGATGGGAAAAAGCACACGGCATCATTCTGATTCTGCTTGGTCTTTCCTTGCCCATTGGTGAAGGGGTGGCCTTTAGCGCGGGGGGACTCTTGGTGCTCGTTACCCTTTTTCGCTCTCGTAAGTTGTGTTGGACTTGCGGGCGCATTCCCGCATTCAGACCAGTTTTTATCGGATTTACGTTCTACATCGTAATGGGGTTGCTGGGCTATGTGCTGGGGATGAATATATGGTTGGAGCCTCGAGAAATAGGGCTTTTAGGGCCGCTGTGTTTACTCCCTTTCGTGGCGTTGTCGGCGCTTGTTTTACCGGAATCATGGAGTGTGCGCGCGCTCAAAGCCTTTCTTGTGAGTTTGGCCGTCGCGACTGTCTTTTCGCTTGTCTTCTACGCTTTGGGCGATACCCTTTGGGCGACAGTAGACAACATTATCGGTTTCTTTTCGGCGAAAATGCAGCTTCGGGTCCCGGGTACTGAGCGCGATTTGGTGGTTGGTGGATTCTTTTTTCATCGTTTAAAAATGGCACACGTTCTCATTTTTGGGATTGGCCCAGTCTTGGCCTTTGTCTTGTTTGCGCCGAAAGACAATAAAGCCAAGA
Source organism: Myxococcota bacterium (assembly GCA_030749035.1). Lineage (GTDB taxonomy): Bacteria > Myxococcota > XYA12-FULL-58-9 > XYA12-FULL-58-9 > JASMKV01 > JASMKV01. The sequence continues at coordinate 638 of JASMKV010000371.1, forward strand.
GTTGGTGTGCTCTGCTTCTGCTCATCTTGTTTACGGGACTCATCTTTACGTACACGCGTGCGGCTTTAGCGGGTTTGCTTATGGGCTTACTGGCTTTGGCCTTTGTGCTGCGCAGACGCTTTAGATGGTTTTTTGTCTGTGGGTGTGCTCTGGGCTTTGTCATGCTCCTGTCTGCGCCTCAGGTGCGTCATCGACTTGAGAGTATAGGGCAGATACAGGCCTTAGAGGATAGAGTCCGAATATGGGGGTATGGGGTTGAGATGCTCGATGCGAACCCGTTGGGGATTGGCCTGGCCAATTATCCAGCGGAGGTTGAGCGCCGATACAGTGCTGATGTGAAGAATAAAAGTTTGCCCAGGACGTATGCGCATAATCTTCTGCTGACCGCTTTTGTGGAGACCGGTCCTTTAGGGGGAATAGCCTATGTTTATTGTTGGGTGTGGATTTTGTGGACAGGCTTACTTTTTCTCAAGGCGGGTAAGCGTGCGCAGGAAAATACGCGACGTACCTCTGATTTGTATGTGATAGGGGCAACAGCGCTCTTCTTTTTTGTGGTGCTTGCGGTGATAGGGGTGTTGCATGATGTGCTTTTTCATAAACCGGTGGCCCTCACATTTGCAGCGGCGTGCGGTCTTTTAATGGCCTATCGTTATCGCTATCGGGCTTTAGTGGATGTACCCAAGGGCCCTGAGTGATTCGATGTTTTGGTCTTCTCGAGACTTGTCGACGTGCGTTTTACCTTTTTGAACTAAAGCACGTGCGGTGTTTTCGAATTGTTTTGTGAATTCCTGAAAATTTATCGCCTGGAGAAACTCTTTGTCGGCAATTAAATTCTTTTGTTCGCGTGGATCAGATTTAAGCTCATAGAGCTCCTTTGTTGTGGGTCTTTTGTCATAGAACATGGTTTTGATATAGACCGTGTCTTCTACGCGGTAGCGGTATGTGCGCCGGCCATGTCGCCCATGGCTGGCGATGATCGGTTGATTGCCCCATGGGGCCTGACCCTGGAGTTGTGCAAGGAAGCTCTTGCCTTGAATCAGTGGGCGTTCTGGTGTGCGCTCAGCCTGAAGCCCTAGATAGTCCAGCATAGAAGGCAGGAGATCGATTTGCGATACAGGTTTGTCAACCGTTGCGGGTTGCCCAAATTTTTGCGCGTCCTTATCGGGGAATCTCATCATCAGCGGTACATTGACCATCTCCCGATGTACTGTATGGCCGTGTCCCAGATGCCCATGGTCGAGAAACTCTTCTCCATGATCAGAGGTGAATATGATGAGGCCATTTTCGCCAAATTGTTCGTGCCATGCCTTGAGCAGCCGGCCAATGGCTTTGTCCATATAGATGATTTCATTGTCATAGCGGTGTTTAAGTCGTTGTGTTTGCCCTGGGCTGGGGCGGTCTTCGACGTCTTTGCGTAAAATGTCGCGCCAAACATAATAGTCAACGGGTTCGCTCGTCGGTGGGTCCGGACTTATTTCAGGATGTGGGTGATAAGGGGCATGTGGATCCATGTAGTGAACATAGAGAAAGAGCGGTTGTGTGTGGGGTTGAGCAATGACATCGATGGCACGATTTGTAAGCCTGGGGGCGCCATAATAGGAGGTGACAAGGGCCTCTCGGAGAAGATGGTGGAGCTTTTCTGGCATGAGGCGAAATGTGGGTAGGGAGAATGCAAATCGAAAGCCGGAGCGTTGAAAATAAGTCTCAAAACCTTGTGCGAACCCAGCTCTGGGTTCAACGATGACATTGTCGACAAGGGCATGGGTGCTGTAGCCGGCGTCATATAAATATTCGGGCAAGGTTTTAACCCATAGGGGAAGGATGCCCGATGAGGCATCGGTGGTGGTGTTATGAATCCCTGTGAGCATGGTGGCCATGGCCGGAATCGTCCAACCCGAAGAGGATTCGGCGTCTTTGAAGGTGATGGCATTTTGAGCGAATTGCCCAAGATTGGGGGCGAGTGGGAAGTCGATCAAGGGGCCATAAAGCGTGTCTGCTCTGAGTGTATCCATGATCACCCAAAGTATGGGCGGCGGCGACTCGAGGTGCGCTCTTCCACTTTGTGCGGATCGCTTTGCCAGGGTTGGCGCTTGTCTCTTGGCGCGAAGGTTATAGCTCAAGAGGGTGATGCTCAGGGCAACGAGAATGAGGCCTGTCATGAGACCCCGTCTTGGTGGCTTGAGGTTCCAAACTTTGGCTGGCGTGACGATACCTACGATGGCGCCGAGACAGGCACCCAGTGTAAGGCTTATCAGAAAAGCAATCAGGACTAAGATGGTGCTTGCAAGGGTGGGGTCGAAAAGAAAGCCAATGGCGAGTGTGGCGCCGATCAGATCCATCGTGAAATGTAGGGCAGCAAAAAAGGCACCAATTTTGAGGCCACGAAAAAAACGCATGCTTAGCGAATATGAAGACTTGGATGCTTGCATTAGAGATCTGCCTCTAGCCTATTGTTTTTAAAAAGCAAAGCTTGATTGCATATAGACAAGCGCTTATAGATCATGCAAGCAAACTTTTCCTGAAAAGCGACGTCCATCATGGGATTTGAGAAACTCAAAGTAGCACTGGTGCATGACTGGTTGGTGAGTCAGCGCGGTGGCGAACATGTTCTTCTGGAGATTGCGAATTTTTTCCCGAACGCCCCGATTTTTACTCTTGTTCATCAACCCGGATCCGTCGCGCCGCAGCTCGAATCGCACCCTATTTACACAAGCTTTATACAAAATCTTCCCGGCGCGCCACAACGCTTTAGGCCTTACCTTGGGCTTTTCCCCAAGGCCATCGAAGCATTTGATTTAAGTGCGTATGATTTGATTGTTTCAACGAGTCACTGTGTGGCCAAGGGGGTGAAAGTGAGGCAAGGCCAAAAACACCTCTCCTATATTCACACACCGATGCGCTATATTTGGGATCAGATGCCCCATTATTTGCCGTCTTGTCCAGGTAAGGAATTTCTTGATGAGGTTGCGCATCTGCTGACCACGCCTCTGCGCTCCTGGGATGTGCGCTCGGCTCAGCGCCCATCACAGTTGATCGCCAATTCAGAATTTGTTGCCCAGAGGATCCGCAAGTATTGGCAGCGGGATGCGGATGTCATTCATCCGCCAGTGGATACAACCTATTACGCTGGCGATTCGGGAAAAAAAGAACGTTCTGGTTTTCTCGTTGTAAGCGCTTTGGTGGCTTATAAATCGGTCGCATTGGCCGTCGATTGGGCCACAACCTATGGCGAGCATTTAAGGGTTTTTGGCCAGGGCCCAGAGTTAGAACGTTTAAAGGCGCGCGCAGGGCCACATGTCGACTTTGTGCAAGGGGCATCTAAGGAAGATTTGGCCGAGGCATACCAGTCCGCAGAGGCTTTGCTTTTTTGTGGTGTCGAAGATTTTGGCATCGTCCCCGTTGAGGCGATGGCTTCGGGCTGTCCAGTGGTGGCTTTTAATCGAGGTGGTTGCCGCGAGACGGTTGTGGGGGACGGGGCGGGTTGTACCGGGGTGTTTTTTGATCGTCCCCATATCGAATCGTTGCAAGGCGCTCTTGTCGAGTTAAGACGCCGCCGGTTGCAGACTGGGGTATTGGCGCCAGAAGGGCTTAAGGATCATGCCGAGCGTTTTTCCCGAAGAGTGTTTGTGGAGCGGATGCAAGAGGCTTTGCAGCGGGTCGTGGCTTCTTAAGAGGTCATGCAGCGAAAGAGGCACGACATTGGTGTCATGATTCGGTTCAAGTCTAGAGCGTGCGGGTTGCGCATTTGGTCTTCATGCTGCTCCAAGCAAGTGGCTTCATCCAGTTATTATTGAAGGACAATTCCGCTTTTATCTTGTTTAGTGATGAGCCCTTTGTTAAGGGGGGGCGGTCCTAAGGAATAGCGGCGTGAAATTTGCATAAATATCCGAAATACGGCATGATTTTAAGAGGTAATTGAGGTCCCATGCTCAGAAGACACCACAGATTTTTTGAATCGCTTCAGATTATGCGGGATCTCGTGGTTGTGGGTATATCGTTTGTGTTGGCTTTTGGCCTGCGTTATCTTTTGGCAGAACACTACGCCTTTGGTTTAGAGCCCAACAGACAAGAAACCTTGATCGTGGGTTTTTGGGCGTGCACGCTTTGGGGATTGGTCGCTTGGCAGAGCGGCTTGTATGTGAGCTGGCGCTCGCGTGGGGTCTTTGCCGAAATTTTTGATGTGGCGCGTGTCACGATTTTAACCTTTCTGGTGCTGGTCACATTCACCTATTTTTTTCGTGATGAACGTTTTTCCCGCCTGACCCTTGGATTTTGGGCCGGCTGTAATTTTGCGTTGGTGTCCACAGGAAGAATTCTCACACGACTTATTTTGCGTGTGTTGCGTACGCAAGGCTACAACTTAAGACATGTCTTGGTTGTGGGCTCAGGGGATTTGGCCAAAAGGGTTGTCGATACGGTGCGCGCACAAGCCCACTTAGGTTTACGCTCCGTGGGTTTGGTTGTGCCCGAAGCAGAAAAAGCCAAAGTTGGGACTTTTATCCATCGCACTCCCGTGATTGGCAGCGTTAACCAACTTAACGCACTCTTGGCTAAAAAAGAGGTCGATCAGGTGATTGTGGCATTGCCTGTGGAGAAAATGGTGACGCTCAAACGGCTTATGGCTAAGCTTTCGCAAGAGACCGTTGATGTGCGTCTGGTTCCTGATTTTGTCCAGTATATGACCTTATGCGGTAGCGTTGAGGAGTTTTCTGGCTTACCGATTATCAATTTACAATCGACGCCTTTGGCTGGATGGAATCGTGTTTTCAAGAGGGTCTTTGATTTTTCGGTCTCCATCTCTGGTTTGCTTTTTGGTGCACCTTTGTTTTTATTCATTTCGCTTTGGATTCGCTTCAACTCCAAAGGGCCTATCTTTTATCGGCAAGAGCGCGTTGGTATGGATGGACAAACTTTTGAAATGGTCAAGTTTAGAACCATGACCACCGATGCAGAAGTACAGGGCGCACAAATGACGCTGCCCGAAGATCCGCGGGTCACAGGCATCGGTCGAATTTTAAGAAAGCTGTCATTGGATGAATTACCACAGCTTTGGAACGTTCTTTTGGGGGATATGAGTCTTGTTGGACCGCGTCCCGAGCGCCCGGTTTTTATCGAAGAATTTAAGAAGGAAATACCTCGATATGCTTTGCGGCATAAAATCAAAGCAGGCATGACCGGTTGGGCACAGATCAACGGTATGCGAGGAAAAACGAGTATCGCCAAACGGATCGAGTTTGATTTATACTATATCGAAAACTGGTCTTTTAGATTGGATATGAAGATTTTGTTGAAAACGGCTCTCGGCGGTTTTCTCTCGCGCAACGCCTATTAGAAGTCATCAGGCTTTGCCAAGATACCCACACAACTTGTAAAGCATGCGCGCACCCACATTGGCGTCCCAGGTGTTTCCTTGAGGTCCGGGCGCGACTTCATTGAGGTCAAAGCCAACGATGTGTTTACCTGCCTCCTGGAGCAAAGATAAAAGATAGGCCGCGGCTTGAAAACTTAATCCTCCGGGCACAGGTGTGCCGGTATGTGGTGCAAAGTGTGGTTCGAGTCCATCGATGTCAAAGGAAACATAAACTTGCTCAGGCAGGCTTTCGACAACGGGGCGAAAAATATCACACAAGGCTTGGCCGTTAAAAATGGCATGCTGCATGTCTTTATCAAAAAAAGTGGTGATGCGCTCAGGTGTGTTTTTGATGCGTTGCATTTCCTGCGGGCAGAGGTCGCGTATGCCGATTTGGGTGAGTTGCTCTACATGGCAGTGCTCGAGAACATTATGCATCACAGAGGCATGGGACCACTTAAAGCCTTCGTAGGCTATGCGTAGATCGGCGTGCGCGTCGATATGCACTATGCCCATTTGTGGGTCATGTTCGTGATGGGCTCTAATGCAACCAAAAACACTCCCATGGTCACCCCCGACGACGGCGACCTTCTTGCCTTGACTGAGCCACATCTTGACCTCGGTATAGAGCCAGTGGTTGACCTTGTCGCAAAGGCCATCGATGTCTTCGAGAAGGGCCGGGGCCTCTTGGCCTTGTGCAAGATGTTGTCGAGCCAGTGCAACCAGGCCCAGCGCCTCAGTATTGTATTGGCTGATCTCTTCTGGCGCATCAATCCAGGCGATGCCTTTTTGGTAAGGCTCACCCACATCCAAATCGAAGAGTTCAATTTGGTGGCTGGCTTGCAGTATCGCTTGAGGTCCTAAGGCGGCGCCTTGGCCGTAAGAGGTGGTCGCATCAAAAGGCACTGCGATAAGAATAATCTGGGCGTCCTTGGGACTGTCATTGAGGCCAAAGATACTGCTCTTGGGGTGGCTTGGTGAAGTTGGATCCATCATGAGGGGTGGCTTATCTTCCCAGTGCGGACCTGATAGTGCATGGGATGTTGACGCCATCTTACAAGGATAAGATCAGCGAACATCCGCAGCGAATCTTGCCAGACTTTAATTTTAGAACCGGTGATATCCTCC
>JASMKV010000372.1 GCA_030749035.1 Myxococcota bacterium
TCAATCGTACATGGTGCACTAGCCACTACATGAATCGTCGTTCCATCACCTAAGCCAAGCTCCTTTAACGATTTGGATTCATCCATAAAACCATATGGAGCGACATTGCCCTCTTTGCCTTGTGTGGGCTCCAGGAGTTGCACCACGGCTTGATGCACACCTTGAGGCCATTTTTGCAAATTCCCGGATAGCATCTCCAGAGCCCGATGACTGGTCCGTACTTCAAGCGGTTTCACAATACTCAGCTTAAGGAACGTTTGCCGTTTCACTTTTTTAACTTCGGCTTGTAAAATATCGGCTCCACCCAGCGCCATACCGATTTCACTTAAACACACCACATCCGAGCAACCCAATTGGTCTTTGACCTTTTCCACCCCTAAGGCCGCGTTGATTTCGGCGAAGCTCAAAACATCATAATCACCAAATCGACTAATCTCTTGCAACAAAAGCATTCCGACCAAATCCCGACTCTCGGCATTGAACACCCGGGAAGTCACAGGTGCAACAAAAAGACGCGGCTTGCCTTGCGCGTCTCCGAGGTAAAAACGGTCCGCGCCCCGACTATTTGCCTGCAAGGCAACCATCAAAAGAAGAGCCAAACAGAACCTCATACCAATCTTCATCATATACATTCCTCAAACACTGTAGAGCCTTGGCTGAGCAAGAAACTCCACACACCTCACCGGCTTCTTATGCGCTATACTTAAAAAGTATAAATCGCACGAAGCCCTTTAATTGTGACCAAGATCACATTCCAGTTCAAAAAAATCGGGGCTTGTCTTATTCTCCTGGCATCCACGATGCCACTCACCAATCTCGTTACAATTTCAAATTAAATGCCTGGGTTTTATCTGCCTCAATGGTGATAACCTTTACTCTCGCAATCCCCGCCTGCGGATTGTTTAAGCGCAGGCGATGTTTTCCGGCCTTGAGACGGATCTTAAACAGAGGCGTCACGCCAAAGGGTTCACCATCAATACTAATTTCCGTCCAGGGGCTGGTGTTAATCGACAAAAAACCCGTACCTTTGTACAAAGTTGTCGAGGGCGCAGGGACTCTTGTGGGCGCAGGTGGCACGTCGATCCTAGATTCTACCGCCAACCCCAGGAGCTGGGCCACCGCTTGCGCCACCGCTTCTTTCCACTTGGCAAAACCTTGTGGTAAATTAACCAGCGCCCGATTGCTCGTTCGGATAGCCAGCGACTCAACAATAGCCAGGGTCAGATATTTTTGTTTTTTAACTTTCTTCACTTCCGCCTGTAGGATTTCCGCTCCGCCAAGGGCCATACCGATTTCACTTAAACACACCACATCGGTGCAACCCAATTGGTCTTTGACCTTTTCAACATCCAAAGCCGCATCTATTTCCTTAAAGCTCAGCACATTATAGAGGCCATGCTGGGCTATTTCCTGCAGCAAAATCATTTCGAGAAAATCCCGGCTCTCGGCATTGAGTACCCGGGAAGTCACAGGTGCAACAAAGAGCCGCGGAACTTGTTTTTCCTCTAAAACACGTGGGGCATTGATGCCCCCTGGGGCGCGCTGCACAGGGCTTTGTGCAGGCAGAGATGCGCCATGAACTGGCGTGAGATAAAGCAGCACGCGCACCAAGGCAAACACCGATATAGTGAATATAAATAGATTTTTAGGCACAGCTCTATCCTTCAGCCTCGCCACCACAAACACAAGGACCCCCAGTTAGGATGGGGGAAAAGTCCTCGGTTTTTCCACAAGATATAAAGCTAAAGCAGGAAATGGGCCAAGTTTTGCTGCAAGGAAGGCTGATGCCTCATTACCGATAGCCGTGCGAGCCGTTTACGGAGACTTGCTGCGAGTGCGCGACAGGGTGCGAAGCGTTGTGAGACTTTCCGACGGGGCTCCTAAACGGAGCGCCGAGGATTAGTCGATACAGCTGAGTGGTCGCACTTTAGTCGAGTAGGCGAGTGTCCGATGGCCGATGACCGATAGCCGATAACCGATGACCGATGACCGATGACCGATGACCGTGCGAGCCAATACGGAGACTTGCTGCGGGTGCCTGATAAGGATAGCCGCAGCTTAGTCGAGTAGGCGAGTGGCCGATAGCCGTGCGAGCCGTTTACGGAGA
>JASMKV010000373.1 GCA_030749035.1 Myxococcota bacterium
CTTTGGCTTTGTATACCTCCAAGGCCAATATGCATTCAATGTTGTGCCGCTGGTTTTGTTGGGGCTTTGGCAGTGGCATTATTTGCAGCGCACCTTTGTCTTCCCTTTTCGTATGCGCATGGCGGGTAAATCGATGCCCATCTTAATAGCCTTTTTGGGTTTTTGTTTTAATACCCTCAATGCTTATCTCAACGCGCGGTTTGTGTCGGAGCTGGGACGTTACGCAGCAAGTTGGTTGAGTGATCCGCGTTTTGTTTTCGGTTTCCTGCTTTTCTTTTTGGGCTTTGTGCTGAATGTGCACTCGGACACCATTTTGCGCAATCTACGCGCTAAGGGAGATAGGGGTTACCATCTCCCCTATGGTGGGGCTTATCGGTTTGTTTCGTGTCCGAATTATTTCGGTGAACTTTTAGAGTGGCTTGGTTGGGCGGTGGCGACCTGGTCACTTAGTGGTTTGGCGTTCTTTGTTTATACGGCGGCCAATCTTATACCACGCGCTAGAAGCCATCATCGTTGGTATAAGGAAAAGTTTTCGGATTATCCGAGTGAGCGAAAGGCAGTGCTGCCTTTTGTGTATTGATACGTAGGCAAACTCCGACTTGCAAAGCCCGATTTTAGAACACCTTTAAGACCGAAACAGTTCTTTCATACTCGTAAAAGGGACCGGCTCTTTTTGATAGCCTAAGACTTCATCTAAGGTGGAGAATTGATTGATTCCGGAGGAGAATTCCACATCCGCTCCACTGAGCTGGCAGGGGTGTTCGTAACCGCAGGCGTGGGTGAGTTGCAGGATCTCTTTGCGCAAGCCTTGGACGAAGTTGCCAAATCTTTTGGCTTTCTCGTCGACGACGAGGCCCCGTTGTAATCTTTTGTTTTGGGTGGCGACTCCGGCGGGGCAGTGGGCTGTGTGACACTTCTGCGCCTGGATACAACCAATGGCAAGCATGGCTTCACGGGCGATGTTGATCATATCGCAGCCCATGGCAAAGCCAACGATAGCGCGGTCTGGAAAACCAAGTTTGGCAGAGCCAATCCAGGTGATGTCGTTGACCAGGTCGGCATCTTTAAAGACTCGATAGACCCGTTTAAAGCCGATTTTAAAAGGCAGAGAAACGTGATCGGCAAAAGCCAAGGGGGCCGCGCCGGTGCCACCCTCGCCACCATCGATGGCGATAAAGTCCGGGCCTTGCTTACGTGATTTCATCTTCTCGGCAAGTTCTTCCCAGAAGTCCAGTTTGCCGACGGCGCTTTTAATACCCACAGGTATTCCTGTTTCCCCGGCAATGGTTTCAATCAGATCAATCATTTCATCAACGTTAGAGAAGGCCGTATGGGTGTTAGGCGAGATACAGTCTTGCTCCGTGGGGATGCCGCGTATGTTGGATATCTCGACCGATATTTTTGCCTTTGGCAAAATCCCACCTTTGCCGGGTTTAGCCCCTTGTGAGAGTTTGAATTCAATCATTTTTACAGCAGGTGTTTGGCTGACTTTGGCGCAGAGCTTTGCCAGGTCAAAATGACCTGTTTCGTTACGTGCACCGAAATAGCCGGTGCCAATTTGCCAGACCAATTCCCCACCGAGTTGGTGATAGGGTGAAACACCGCCTTCGCCTGTGTTGTGGTAACAGCTGGCCTGCTTGGCGCCAAGATTGAGAGCACTGATGGCGTTTTGCCCTAAGGAGCCAAAAGACATGGCGGAGACATTGATGATGGACAAGGGGCGATAGGGTTTCGCGCGTCCATGGGATTCGCCAATAAGTTTAGCGCATGGAATGAGGGTGCGGTCCTTTGAAAAATATTCTTTCTTATTGTCCGGGAAGGGAAAGGTGGCATGTTTTAAAATGGGGTAGCCGGTTTCATAGAGGATCTCGGTTGTGCCAAAACCAAAATTGTTGTTTTGTTTTTTGGCGGTGGCGTAGACCCAGGAACGCTCAGAACGATTAAAGGGGGTTTCTTCCTTGTCGGTGGCGACCCAGTATTGGCGAAGTTCAGGGCCGATGAGCTCGAAGAGATAACGAATATGCCCAACAATGGGGAAATTTCTTAAAATCGTATGTCTTCGTTGTAAGACATCGTGAAGAAAGACGATGCAGAGGAGAAGTCCGATGAGGAGCAACGCATTATAAACAATGGCCATGCTTGGGTTTTCCTTTGTTCTTGTAGGCCATGTTATGTGAGTGACGATTCGAGTCAATACGATGCATTCGATTTTAAGGGATTCTTTGCATAAAAATACGGTCTTAGGGGCAGATCGGGAGACGATGGCGATTGGCAGGGGGAACTGCAAGCATCACTTGATCGCTTAGACCAGGCGGGGACCTTTTTTGCACATTTCCGCATAAATCATATTGACAATATTGTAGATAAGGGCTACTTGGTAACCCAGTAACGATGTCCAGGCCCAGGCATTGTTTACCTTTGGCCCCTCAAAGGTCGTTTTCATGTCAGAAAATAAGTTACACCCACTCATCGCTGATTGCGAGGTGATGGTCTCGGCTGGCGTCTATGACGTCTTATCCGCAAAATTGGCCGAAAAAGCCGGCTTTAGTACGGTGGTCTTAAGTGGCTATGGGGTTAGCGCCAGCCATCTTGGCGAACCGGATTTTGGTATTCTTTCACAAAGCGAAATGCTCGATGTGGCCAGGCGCGTTTGTCGTGCGGTAAACATTCCGGTCATTGTCGATGGCGATACGGGTTATGGTTCAGCACTCAATGTGATGCATATGGTGCGTGAACTTATGCATCTTGGCGCCATGGGCATTATTCTCGAAGACCAAACCTGGCCAAAACGCTGTGGGCATATGCGCGGCAAGAGCGTGGTGCCGATGGAAGAGCATGTGCAAAAGATACGCGCTGCAGTTTCGGTGAAAAAGGAATTCGATAGACCCTTTTTTATTACCGCACGGACCGATGCGCGTGGCCCTTTGGGCTTAGACGAAGCGATTCGACGCGGCATCGCCTATAAAGAGGCGGGGGCCGATGTGATTTTTGTCGAAGCACCCGAAAGTGTGGATGAGCTACGGCGTATCGTCAAAGAAATTCCTGGAGTCAAAACGGTCAACAATATTGAAGGTGGAAAAACACCTATCCTTTCCCTCGAAGAAGTTCGTGAACTTGGATTCTTTAGTGTGGGGTTTGTTCTAAGTGGTCTTTTTGCTGCCGCCAAAGCCATGCAGGAAACCTACGCCCATATATTAGAGCATGGCACCTCCAAGGGCCTTGAAGACAAAATGATGCCTTTTAATGAGTTTACCGGCCTGCTTGGCTTGGAGGAAAAATATGCACTCGATGCAAAATTCAAAGTCGGCTAAGTCGCCCGCTGTATTTTTTCCAAGTCAGGGGTTATGGCTGCAGCGGGGCTGGAGTGCGCTAAAGTTGAGCCTGCCTTGGCTGGTGTCCGGTCTTTTACTTTATTGGGTCTTTTCACAGCACGACCTCTACGCGGTCTTCAACGCTTTTGAGCATGCGCAGGTCTTTTCTTTTTTACTTGTTACCGTTGGTTATCTCTTAGGTACCCTGGTGGTGGACAGCATTTATCTGCACATGTCCTTTGGTTATTTGGCGACGAGCGGAACCTTCATGGAAATGCTTCGGGTTAGGGCAGCAGCCTATGTCTTAACCATCATCAATATGTTTGTCGGTATGGGAGGTTTGGTTGTTTATATGCACCGTCGGCACGGGATTGGTCTGAAACGGGGCAGCGGTATTATGCTGGTCGAGCTCCTGCAGGAAGTGGGCGCCATGTCTCTCGTGGTTTTGCTGGCCAGTCTTTTCCTGATTGAACCCAGTTCGCCTCATATCCCTCAGGCCATTGCGGCCGCTTATTGGCTTCTTGGTTTTTATGTCCTGTGTTATCTTGTTTCGCGGGTGTCCCGCTATCTTTCCCCCAATTCAAAGCGTCAGGATGTTTTCCGCACTTTTGATGATCTGCAAAGCGTGCAATTTATTAAGCTCCTGGGTATCAAAATTTTACAGAATCTGCTGCATGGTGCTTATATCGTTTTTGCGCTTCTTAGCTTCGGCATCAACGTACCCAGGGAGAGCGCCATGGCCTTTGCGCAGGTGATTCAGTTGGCGCGCAATATGCCGTTAAATGCTTTTGGAATCGGTGTGGATCAGCTGACCTTTGCAACGCTTTTCTCTGTTTTTGAAAGCGTTCCTGGCCAGGTGGTGGCCTTTTCTATCGCTTACACTTTTTCAGTCTTACTTGGTCGAGCCCTACTTGGTTTCATCTACTTGCCGCATGCGATGAAAATTTTAGGAGAACAAAAAAATGCTTAATGCAGAGGTTCAGAGCCCCGCGATGACGACACTTGCGAAGCCACCGAGTGTGGCGAAACAGGTGTTTGAAAAACTTATCCAGGCTATTTTGTCCGGGGATATTCCAGCCGACAGTGTTTTGCCGTCGGAACGCATTCTTGGCCAACGCTTCAATGTGTCGCGGCTCATGGTGCGTCAAGCCATTCATCGTCTTGAGGAGTTAGGTTTGGTGCGGGTACGGCAGGGCGGAGCCACTTTAGTTTTGGACCCAGCACACTGTGACCATCCGGAGGTGGCGATGCTGGCATTGCGTTACGGGCCGGACGGCCGAACCCAATTTAAAGCGCTTCGTGAACGGCAGATCCTGGGTAGCTTAGGGATGCTTTTGTTGGCAGCACGAGAGGTCAAAGCAGAAGATATTGGCGAGCTTGAACGCATCATTGCAGACTTTGCGCAGGACTCGCGTCGTTTGAATGAAAAGTTCTGGATTAAAATTGCCGATGTGACCGGCAACAGCTTTTATCAACGCGATACGCGCTATTGGTTTCGCATTGCCCGCGAAGATATACGCGTGGGCCAGCGTGCGCATTTACCACTAAGTTCTCGAGTGGATATCTATCGGCAACTGCTTGTTGCCCTTCAAGAGGGCACGCATGCGGTGAGCCAATATTTTAATACGGTTGTGGAGTTGCTTGAGTTGCTTGAGGGGGAATATGATGACCAGTCCTAATGAAACGACAGGTGCGGATGCACTGATTGCGGCCAGTGCCAAAGCAGGGATCGAAGTTTGTTTTGCCAATGCGGGCACCAGCGAGATGGCAATGCTGGCCAGTCTGATGAGAGAACCGGGCATTCGGGTCGTTCCGGTGCTCTTTGAAGGCGTGGCCAGTGGTGCCGCCGATGGTTATGCCCGCATGGCATCTAAACCTGCCAGTACGATGTTGCATTTGGGACCAGGTTTGGCGAATGCTTCAGCGAACTTGCATAATGCCCGACGCGGCCAATCGCCGGTGGTCAATTGGATTGGTGATCATGCGACTTGGTTGATGCCGCACGATCCGCCATTGCATTCGGACATTCATGCTTTGGCGACAAACACGTCCAAATGGGTGGGGAGACCACATCGATCCGAAGGTATTTCTGCACTGGCAAGTCAAGCCGTGCGGAAAGCCCAGGAGGGAAAGGCTGGGGTGAGTTCGTTGATTTTGCCGATGAATCATTTAGAATCCGCCCTGGCTGAACCTCTGGTCTTGCCCGATTTTAAGGTTCTAGAGGCTAAGCACGCGCCGGAAAAGGTGATTGAAGACAGCGCGCAAATTTTGCGTGTCGCCGAAAAGCCACTCTTGCTTTTGGGTGGACCGGCCATGGATGCGATAAGTTTGCGCAACGCAGCGCGTATTGGCGAGGCGATGGGGGCAAAGCTTATGGTCGAGCAGTTTCCGCGCAACATCAGACGTGAAGAAGGCTTGCCGGTGCCAGAGCGCCTGGCCTATTTGCCTATGTTTGCCCGGCAGCAATTGGCCAACCATGATTTAATCCTTTGCTTGGGGGCAGACAGGCCCGCTTGCTTTTTTGGTTATGGTGATGAGGCGCCTTTACTGACGGGACCAAATTGCGAGGTCCTCAATCCCATTAAAGATGGCATTTGTCCCGGTACGTTTCTCGCGGACTTGGTGCTTTTTTTAGGCGTGCATGACAAAACGATTGTGGGCGCAGAAGAACGTGCAGAGAAAACTTTAAGCGGACCTTTACAACCTGAGACGATTTGCCGCGCCATGGCCAATCTTCTGCCACACGAGTCCATTGTCATTTGCGAAGGTATTACATCCTCTTTGCCCCTTTACGATGAATTGGCGGGTGCGGCGCCCCATCATTTGATTACCAATAAAGGTGGCTCGATAGGCTTTGCTCTGTCGGCGGCGGTGGGGGCGGCCATTGCGGCGCCAAAACAACGGGTGGTTTCCTATGTGGGCGATGGTTCCGCCGCTTACACGATTCAGGCACTGTGGACCCAGGCCAGAGAAAACTTAAATGTCACCAACATCATCTGTGTGAACCGCGCCTACGTGGTCTTGCAGATGGAACTGATGCGCATGGGGGTTCAGGCCGAAGGCGTGGGTGAGGATCTCACCCATATCGGTCGTCCGGATATGAATTTTGCAAAAATAGCCGAAGGTTTTGGTGTGCCGGCGGTCGAAGCGCATAATTTAGAGGAATTTTCAAAAGCCCTCGAGGAAAGTTTTGCACGACCTGGACCCGGGCTTATTGCAGCCGTTTTTTGAGTTTAATCTTGCAGGGCGTCTTTACTTTTCAGGTTGTCACTGCTGACGTAAGGCATGATAATTCCTTTGAATTTTAGGTGAAGTTCTTTCTCTTTCCAAAAAGAGAACCAGAGTTAGAGCGCTTGTTCATGTGTTTTGACGCAACACATCATTTTTTCTTCCGAGAAACAAAGCGGCCCGTAAAGCCAGCGCACCATGAGGTGCGTTTGATAGAAAGCCCCCAATGAATGCCTTAGCCCCCGTTTTTAGGCACTTTAGCCTACCTCTTTGTTCCCAAGTTCAGGAACACTCTTCTTGCCGACAAGTTTGTCGTCTGCGACCAGCCTTAAATTTAGCTCAAGCGATTCGTTTCTTTGGAATATTTGTGTTGTGTTCTGTGCTGCTGGCCTGCGGAGAAGAACATCGTGGTCCACTCAAGCCCAATCTTGAGACGATTCAGACCGAGATTTTCGATGTGGCCTGTGTCGAGTGTCATAACAGCAGCTACGCAGCAGGAAACCTGGACCTGTCCAACATGCAGAGCAGCTACGCCGGCTTGGTGGGCAAACGGACGAACAATTCGGTGGCTTTCGAAAACGGTTGGATGCGGGTGAAGCCCGGCAAGCCTAATTTGAGCTTTTTGTTGCGCAAGATTCGCCTGCCAGGTGTGGGTGAAGGTTCTCCCATGCCTCCGGGTAATGAGGAACTGACCGACGAATGCGTCGACCTCATCAGTACCTGGATCGAGCAGATGGCAACGCAAGAGGGCGCACCATGAGAGAGAGTCTCTTTTGTCTGTTGGCTCTTTTGTTGTCTGCTGGTTGCCAGGTTGGTGAGGCCGGCAATACCGAGGTGCTGCAAAATCGCAACGGTAAGTTGGTGTCTTTTAGTCACCCACAAACCGAATGTTCGCAGTGTCATGCGCAGCATGTGGAGGAGTGGGAAATATCGAATCACGCTTACGCGGCAAAGGACCCAGTTTTCCACGCTATGGTGAAAGCGGGTCAGGCACAGACCGAAGGCAAGATTGGGCAGTTCTGCGTGCAATGTCATAGCCCGGTCGGCTTGGCGACCGAGCAGACGCCTGTATTTTTTGATGAGGATTTAGGGGTTTTTCAGCAAGAGACCGAAGATCTCGATGCGGTGGCCCAACAAGGGGTTTCCTGCGATGTCTGTCACAGTATCACCGATGTCATTGAACCGCAGAATGCCCGGATGGTGTTGACGCCCGATGGCACGAAGCGCGGTACCATTGTCGATCCTGTGCCGACAGAAGCCCATCAATCGAGTTATAGTCAGCTGCACACGACATCCGAAGTTTGCGGCTCTTGCCATGCGGTGACCACGCCTCGCGGTGCCTTGGCCGAGGAAACCTTTTCAGAGTGGGCCAGCAGCGATGCGGCCAAGCAGGGAAAAACCTGTCAAAGTTGCCACATGCCCGAATATATTGGCCAGGCCGCGCCGGATGCGCCTGAGCGCACCTTGCATCGGCATACTTTTGTCGGTGTGGATGTTTCGCTCCTGCCACCGGATGAATTTCCTGGTTACGAGAGCATGCGTGAATTGGTGCGTGCGATGTTAGAGAGTTCGGCCAAATTGGATATGCGGATGGTTGCGTCACAAAATTTTGAGCAGCGTCAAGAACGGGCGCTGGAAGTGACGATAAGCAATTTGACCGGCCATGCATTGCCCACGGGTGCGACCGCTGAGCGTCAGCTCTGGTTGGAAATCATCATCAAAAATAGCGCGGGCGATATCGTTTTCGAATCAGGAACGCTCGATGCGCATGGCGATATTCGCGATGGGATTGCCTCGCATTCAAGCAGACCGGGGACGGATCCCCAATTGGCTTATTACGGCCAGTACTTGATTGAAGATCAGATCTTAAAATCTTTGACCGATCCGCAAGAAATTGAGGAGCGCAAAAAGGCGCTCGACCAGGCTTGCGATGCGATTGTCCAGGGTGGCACGAATGCACCGGCTGAAGTTAAAGTGGTGACGTTTCCCTGGCAAGCCAACTGGCAGTGCAATCGTATGATTGCGCCTGATGCAAGTTCGAAGCATCTCTTTTCTCTGCAGGAATTGCCGGCAGCGAAGTACAGTGCGAGCCTCCGACTTCTATTTCGCACTTTCCCGCCCTATTTCTTGCGCGAGCTTGAAGAGGTCGGGGCACTTGACGCAGCGGTTAAAGACCGGGTGCCCTTGGTAACGGTGGCGCAAAAAGAGTGGGCTTTTCAAATCGGTGGCGATGGTTTTGTGCTGCCAGGGCAAACCCATTAGCGAGGAGAGAGCGTTGTGACAATGCGGCGAAGCGATAGTTTTGGTGAATATGCTAAAGGAGAAAAACATGCTTAAACAGAAAATAATACTAGGCCTTTTCGTGACCAGCCTTGCAGGTCTTGGCTGCAGCGGAGAAGAGAACCCCAACGATATTAACTCGACCCCTTGTTCTGGGCAATCGGATTGTGCAGATGGGACAGCCTGTGTGCGCAGTGGCACGATAAGCGCGTGTCAGATTGAGTGTACAGCCGATATCAATGCGTGCGGCTCCAGCGGAACTTGTAGTGGTGTGGGCTCGATGAGTGTTAACGTCTGTCAGCCAGAACCAGAGTCTGATGATGGCTCGAGTTCCAGCTCGAGTTCCAGTTCAAGTGGTGGCGGGAATACAGCTCAACCAGATCCTGAAGAACAACCTGCTTTGCCGTGCAGTTCTGATGCGGAGTGTGCAAAACTTGAAGCTGGCTCTATTTGTGCGCTTTTTAAAGGCTCCCGGGATTGCACCGTGCCTTGTACGCAGGAGTCGCAATGCGACATGCCGGCGATGATGGGCTATAGCGTCGATTTCTTCACCTGCATTGCGGATGAAGGGGATTCAAGTCGCGATGCTTGTTTGCCCGATGAAGCGTGTTTTTCCAACCCCATGTCGTGCATGAGTGTCTCCTTTGGGGATGATGATGGCGATTGGGGTGACGATGATGATTGGGATGACTCTTTTGGCTTTTAGAGAGCCATCGGCATTTGGTTGTTTGGAGAGAAAGATAAAACATGTTTGTGAATCCCAAAGGCGCCACGACGCACCACAGTCCGAATTTTGACGAATGGCATGGCCCGCATTTTTATGCTTGCGTGCGCAATGTCGAATAGATTGCCATCAGAATAATTTTCTCAGGGCGTTTTGCTAGAGCAAAAAAAATAACCAAAAGATTGCGCTTGGTATATGTCTTTGACGCAACACAGCATAGATTTCGCCGATAAGTTATTCGGCCCGTAAAGCCAGCGCACCCTAAAGGTGCGCAAAATAGAAAGAAAGCCCCCAAATGCATGCCTTAGCCCCCTTTTCTCAGTTTTTTCCTCCACATCTTTTTCAAATTTGGCCACTCTTGAAGGTCTGGCTTGGATTTTCGCTCTTGGCCTTGATGGCATGTTCTGCAGAGTTTGAAGCCAACGTGATCCACCCTTGTCTGCGCGCCGAACACTGTGTGTACGATGCCAGCAGTGGTGAAGCCTCGTGCGCAGATGGCTATGCCTGGGCCGATGCGGCCTCATCGGATAATTATAATTGTGTTCCTCTCCATGCTTGCACACCTAACACTTGCGAGGATAGCGGTGCCAACTGTGGACTTTTACCTAATGGCTGTGGTGGCTTTTTAGAGTGTGGCACTTGTATGGGGCTTGAAACCTGTGGTGGCGGTGGCGCCAATCAATGTGGTTTTGGCCATTGTACAGCGCAAGGTTGCGCCGCTCAAGGCGCCCAGTGCGGCTCTGTGAGCGATGGCTGCGGTGAGGTTGAGGAGTGTGGCACTTGTGCTGCTGGTCAGAGTTGCAGCGCGCTGAATCAATGTTCGGATTTGCCCTGCGTGCCGACATCCTGCCAGGCGGTGGGTATCGAGTGTGGCTCGATTGATGATGGTTGTGGCGGCACTTTGGATTGCGGCACGTGCACTTCAGCAAGCGAATGCGGCAACGGCATCATCGAAGAGGGCGAGAGCTGTGATGGCGTGACTCTTGAATATGCCACTTGTTATTCACTGATGGGTGGCAGTGGAACCCTCGCATGCAACGACCAGTGTGAGTACGATCAAAGCGGTTGTTATAATGCCGATGGTTGTCCAGAGTTCTCTTTTTACGAGGGCGGTTCTTGCTATTGTATCGATGGCTATACGGTCAACGCCAGCGGCACCGGCTGCGAACCCGAACCATCTAATAATTGTGTGCCGAACTCATCCTACTACCAAGGCAATTGTTATTGTGACGATGGGTATGAGGTCAATGCTGCCTTGGATGCGTGTGTACCCGTCGGTACAGGCACCGTGCCTTATGACGATGAAGATGATGATAACGATGGTATCGACGATATCGACGACAATTGTCCAGTGGTGGCCAATGCCTGGCAAGTTGATTTGGACGGTGATGGCTTGGGCGACTACTGTGATGTGGACCCGGATGGTGATGGTATCAGCGATGTGGGCAGCGGTAACCTCTTTCGTGCCCACCGCTTTGCGCCTTTTTACGATGGGGTGCATCGTATCGATGTCACCGATGTCGATGGCGACGGAAGTGTGGATATCCTTGCCGGCACAAGCGATATGAACAGGATTTCCTGGTATCGCAATATGGGTGGGGGAGAATTCCGCTTCGATGATATTGCCCAGGAGGGCACGACCATCAGTGGGCTTAAAGGCGCTGATGTGGATGGGGATGGCGATGTGGATGTGGTGGCCACAGCCGATAAGGTTAAATGGTATGAAAACAAAGGTAACGGCCACTTTGTAGCGCACATCATAAGTGCGCACGAAGGTCCTTCGGCTTTAGATCTGGGGGATATTGATGGTGATGGTGATGTGGATGCGGTGGTGGCTTTCTATGCTCTCGACTGGGTTTTACTTTTTCGTAACGACGGTTCGGGTAACTTTTCTGAAACGGTGATTGCTTCAGGTACTCAAACCGATGGGGTATGGCTGGTGCACATGGCGGATATGGATTTGGATGGGGATGTGGATGTTTTAAGTACCTCTGGGTTAACCAACCAAATCATGTGGCATAAAAATATCGATGGCGGTACGACTTTTGATACCCAGGCACTCTTAGGTGTGGGTGCTGCAGATATGGTGGCGGTGGATTTCGACCTCGATGGGGATGTGGATGTGGTTGCGGTCTCTGGGGGTACGGTGAATAACTCCCTGGTGCGTTGGTTTGAAAATATGGGCGATTTTTACTTTGCCACCCATGTTGTCTCCAACGAGATACGGGCGCCAAAGAGTTTGGATGTTAAAGACATCGATGGGGATGGGGATATGGATTTTCTTTTAGGTGCCTCCTCTTACGGACTTAATCGAATCGCCTGGTTTGAAAACGATGGCACCGATACAGGAACAGGCAGCGCCAATCAAATGCTTGAGCACACGCTGACCACCGTACGCAGTGGTTATACCCGGGATGTGGCCATCGCCGATGTGGATGGGGATGGGGATATGGATTTTGTTGGTGCGGCCCGCGAAGAACAGCAGCTGACCTGGTTTGAAAATGCCGGTCAGTATGCCCCGGACTCGGAGGAAGAAACGGCGATTCGTCATGTCCTGGCTGGCAAAGGTATCGGCAATAATGGCGGGGAAATTTTGGCCGCTGACATCGACAGGGATGGGGATCAGGATTTGATGCAGCTCGGTAAACAAAAAGTCGTCCAATGGAAAAATTTTGGTGGCGAACAGTTTTCGTCCCTGGACGTTGCGAGTGGATTTTCACCGGGCTCTGGTGGCTGGTATGGCATGGGTCATTATCATTTTGATAAGCCCTCAGCCCTTGGCAGTGGTGATATGGACAGCGATGGTGATGTGGATATGGTGGTGGCCTGCGCCGGTGGTGGCTATGCGAACCGTTCACCGGCGATTAAGTGGCTGCAAAACGATGGACTGGGCTATTTTGAGTCGCTCGTTATCGATACAGGCTTAGAGAAACCTTTGGATATCGAAATTGTTGATTTTGATTTCGATGGCGATTTGGATGTGATTTCCGCCTCGCATGATGATGGTTATATCACCTGGCATGAGCGCCGCGCTTCGACTTTTCTCAATCACCGTTTGATCAGCAGCAGCGATGAAGATCTTCGGAGCATCAATGTCGGAGATATGGATGGCGATGGGGATCTGGATATTGTCTCGAACTCCCATAAGTACATCTTTTGGCAAAAGAATATGGGCAATGGGAATTTTATCGAAACCTCTATGGGGGGAGAGATGATTCTCCGTGATGTAGAGCTTGCCGATATCGATGGTGATGGGGATTTGGATATCATCTCGACCGAAGGAAACTATGTTGTAAAGCCTTTTGTTTATAGAAATTCAGGCAATGGCACTTTTGCGGAGCGTGAAGAATTCATCGCTGATGCCAGGAGCGAACAGATCTCGGTTGCGGATATGGATTTGGATGGCGATACGGATGTGATTCTCGACCGGGCCTGGTATGAAAACCAGGGTGGGACTTTTATCGAACATTTGATTGCTGGCAGCGAGAATCTCGAAGAGGACTTTAAGGTTGTGGATGTGGACGGTGATGGGGATATGGACTTGCTTTCACGGGTCAGCTGGTTTGAGAATGTGGGCGATAACTGTTCGGAAAACTATAACCCCAATCAAGCAGACAGCGATCAAAACGGCGTGGGTGATGTGTGTGAGCCATAGATAGAGTCTAATAATCGAGGTTATCGGACACTCGCCTACTCGACTAAGCTGCGAACTATCGCTATCGCGCCTTCGCAGCAAGTCTCCGTAATGGCTCGCACGGTCATCGGTCATCGGTCATCGGTCATCGGTCATCGGTCATCGGTCATCGGTCATCGGTCATCGGTCATCGGCCACTCGCCTACTCGACTAAGCTGCGAACTATCGCTATCGCGCCTTCGCAGCAAGTCTCCGTAACGGCTCGCACGGCTATCGGTCATCGGTTATCGGTTATCGGTTATCGGCCACTCGCCTACTCGACTAAGCTGCGAACTATCGCTATCGCGCCTTCGCAGCAAGTCTCCGTAACGGCTCGCACGGTTATCGGTCATCGGTCATCGGCCACTCGCCTACTCGACTAAGCTGCGAACTAT
>JASMKV010000374.1 GCA_030749035.1 Myxococcota bacterium
TCTTGTTTGATCAAGTAAAGAACCCCAACAATCATCAAGACACAAAGCGTGGCTGCCAGGGCGACCGTGCTTGTTTTAAAGTCCTTGGTGGATTTAAGTTTGGCGTGATCGGTACTGTAGTGAATGACTGTACCTTGCTCAAAGTCAGGTTTAAGCACGGCGATGAGGTTTTTATCGGCGGGTTCGAGATTATGGACGACATCACGAATCGCATCGCCGGCCAAGTCTTCGATATAATCAACAACGTTTTTTTCGCGTAATCGTGTTTCCTGATTCTCTATAAAATCATCGAGTGCTTCAGCAATAGCGGTACAATCATCGTAGCGATCCGCTGGCTTATTGGCGGTCATTTTTTGAACAATGGCATCGAATTGTTCGGGCACATCGCTTTGCACATGGGAAATCGGTATCATGGGCTCTTCGACAACCCGCTGCAGGAGTTCGGCTTGATTAATCCCAGAGGGGGTATAGCGTCGTCCCGTCGACATCTCCCAGAGTAAAATGCCTAAAGCAAATTGATCACTTTGTGGGCTAAGAGGCTCTCCGACGAGTTGTTCTGGCGACATATAGGATAATTTACCTTTGACAAAGCCAGCTTGGGTGCGTTGGGCGCGGTTGGTGGCTTTGGCAATGCCGAAATCAACCACTTTAACGACGCCATCGTCGCGAATCATGATGTTTTGGGGGCTTATATCGCGGTGGATGATATTCAGATTTTCACCCTGAATATTTTTGGCCTGATGCGCATGGGCAAGTCCCAGCGCCGCATCACGGATAAACCTTGCGGCGATAGGATAGGGCACGTGGGAGCGGGCCCGGTGTTCTTCGCGCAAGAAATGCGAGAGGGGTACACCGCGGATAAATTCCATCGCCAGGATATAGACCCCCTGCCAGGCGCCAATTTCATAGATGGAGACGATGTTGGGGTGATTTAAGGTCGCGGCAATACGGGCTTCATCGAGAAAATCGGCAATGACTTCTGGATCGCTGGCCACTTTTGAGCGCAAGGTTTTAAGGATCGCCAGGCGGTCAAAGCCGGCGACACCACTTTGCCGAGCAAGAAAAATTTCGCCCATGCCGCCGACGGCTATCTGTCTGATGAGCTCGTATTTCTCAAAAATAAGCTCTGATTTGCTGGTGGTGGATTGGGCGCTCATGGTCGCCCAACTTACCCCTAAGTTTCTAACTTGTCTAAGGTTTTTATCAACAAAGAAAATATGCCTGTAAAGTCAACATGTTGCAGACGCGCGGCCAGAGAAAAGAAAGCGTCATGAAAGATGGGCAAGAAGCGTTTTAAAGTGGGGGATCAGGGGTCCA
>JASMKV010000375.1 GCA_030749035.1 Myxococcota bacterium
TTGATTGGTCATTACTCTTTAAATTACCTACCTCATGTTCTTGTTGGTATGTATGTGGTGCTTTACATCCTTTCCCGTAGTTTTGTTCCCCAACAGAGTGTCGCAAGATTTTCCTTAGAAAAGGATGCTGTCCTAGTCCTCGTAGGTGCTGTTTTTTTGATTCGCATGGTGCCTTTACAATTTACAAACTTACCCTTGGGATCAGATCCGAGCTTTCACCTCATTATTGTGGAAAAGATTTTACGGGAAGCTCGACTGCCGCTTACCTGGATGCCATTTGAATCCATACCCCTTCATTATTCTACTGGCTTGCACGTTTTCGTTGCCTTTGTCGCAAAAATTTCAGATGTTCCTTCGCATCAGGTTTTCAAGTTAGGGTTTGCCTTAGCACCGGCCCTGTGTGCGGGATTGATTTATGTTTTGGCCGAACGTGTTGGCCGTTCTTCGAAGATTGCATTTTGGTCAGCTATGTCATGGGCATTTTTGGCCTTCTGGGGTGGGTTAGAATACGGCTCTTGGGGTGGCTTGCCCACCCTTGCGGGTATGACTTTGGCCTTAGGACTCTTCTACTCTATGTTAGAGTTGAATCACCGTTTGGCTCTAGTGTCCCATGCAATACTTCTTTCGACGATTGTTTTTGTGCATAACCATAGCGGATTAAGTGTTCTCCTTGTTTTGATGGCCTATGTGTTTTTGGCCTATGTCGTTGAAAGAAACATTAACGGGATATCTCGTAACGTTGTTGCAACGCTTCTTGGAAGTATACTCTTTGGCGCGCATCTTGTGTTCAAGCACCTGAAGGACTTTTTTCTTATGGGGCGAGACACTGAGCTTTTTCGCTTCTATGAAGGTGTACTTTCTTTTAAGGATATTATTCAGGCGTCAGGAACGTATTACTTTATTGCCCTTGTCTTGGGACTTTTTGTTTTTATCCGCAATATGCGTACCGAAGAAGAGTTCTTCTGGTTGAGTTGGTTTTGTAGTCTTTTGCTGATGTTTGTCGCTTTAGAATATGTTTACCGTTTTATTGTTTTTGCTCTTTATGGCGAAAGTTACACAGCGCTAACCCCAAGTCGGTTCTTAACCATTATGGCGTTTCCCGGAGCGCTTTTCGCGGGGCATGCATGTCATGGTTTTGTGGGAAAGTTTTCGAAGAATTTGCATCAGCGCGTGGTGAGCATGGTGTTGTTGGTGGGAATGCTGAGCTACACAGCGTTGGTCTTAGAACGACAAGCCCGACCCGTGACGGAAGTCGATTTTTCGATGATGCGTTGGCTACGGGAAAATACGTCGGAAGATGCCTTCGTATTAAATAATCATAAGTGGTCATCATATCTAACCTGGCGTGAAGGCTCATTCACGGAATTACCTTCTGTTGAAACAAAAAATGCTCCATCTGTTGTGTTTAAAGTCGAGAAGTTGAAACGCTTTAATGAGTTCCGAAAGTGGCAAGAAACGGTTTCACGACCCATATATCGGTTAGAAGAGCCAGGACGGCAACTTGCGAGTCGATTTAAAGAGGTTTTTAGAACTGAGAAAACGGTGCTCTATGTCTGGGAATGAACAAAACAATGCAAGAGGCTTTAAAAAGATTTTGGTTTGGTGTCTTTGGTCGTCACTATTCGTGATTGCCGTGGGCTCAACGGTTTTTGCTTTTGGTGAATTTGTTCATTTCCCATACAATTGGTTTTAATCCCTTTACCATGAATTTAAAAATCCCCACGCAAGCCCATAATCGGTAAAATCGGCAAGCCGCCCGAATAGGACTCTTCGCTGTAATCGTAGGAATACGCGATGGAGGTTGGGTTTGAACGGTTGCTTATGTTTTGGATATCCACATAGAGATTAAGCGTCCAGTTGTCGTATATCCAGCGCTTATCTAAGCGAATATCAAGTTGGTAAAAAGGCGGCAGCCGCCCGGTGTTGACGTCGCCATAGCTGGGCACATAATAATCCCAATCCGTATCGACCACCGTGCCGATAACAGGTGTGGTCGGGTTGCCAGAGACCAAACGCCAACGCATACCCACCTCTCCCAAGGGAAAGTCTCACCCAAATTCCTTAAGCCTCAAAATGCGACACGGCCCTAAAATTGAAAGGGATTTGGGTTTGGTTATTTATTTAGGTGAGACTTTTAGGGGAATGGGGGTGGGACTTTTTAAGGAGTTGTTTAAGGGGCTTTATCATCGACATTGTGCATAAAAAAGGGTAAAGTGGAAGAGTTCGACTCCCTCTGACTCCCCGATAATTTGAATGCGCTTGGCGCGGTGTTGGTTTGCCGGTGTTGGTTTGCCCGTGAAGATCAGATATTAAGGGTGAATCGATATGGAAATAATTAGGGGGTAGTGCTTATGGTTTATCATCAAAAACTGGCATCAGTATTTGTGTTTCTTCTTGTTGCGGGTGGGTTGGCGGTTTTTTTAACGTTCGGATTGCCGCAGGATTCATCCGTTCCGCTTACGGGAGATTCAGCTTCACAATCCGGTGGAGACCCGTACAGCGCCAACTCATTTTTCGTTGTGTTGAAGGCAAATGAGCCGCTTCTGAAGTTCAGTCGGAATACAAACACCGGATTCAGGGTAATGAATTCCACATCACTCGATAACGTCGTAGCGGCGCATAATGTGATAGATATGCAAGCGTTGCTTCCTCAGGCGTTGGATAAGCATGTTGGTGAGAATGGAATACATCTCAATCGCGTTTATATGGCATTCATGAACGCAACAGCAGGCCGTAGCACCCGTGATGCGGCTCTGGTGGCCTTCAGCAATCTAAGCTCTGTTAAGCTGGCGGAACCAATAGGCATCATCTCCGAGCCCGACTTTACACCTGATGATCCCTATTTTAATGATCCCCCGGGCATATTCGGAGTGCAACACAATCTTGTGATGACCAAAGCAGCCCTTGCGTGGGATTTCTTTGATATTGAAGGTGGGCAATTTCCCGGTACGCTCAACGGAGAGTTTCCCGACTACGAGGGCATTCTTCTGGCATCGAATGATCAGGGGGTTGATTATACGCATCCGGATCTCATCGATAATCTTTGGGTGAACCAGCTCGAAGTTGCAGAAGCAGTCGTGGGAGAAGAGGTT
>JASMKV010000376.1 GCA_030749035.1 Myxococcota bacterium
CACTAACCAGTGGTCGCCACATTTCACCACCGCCATTGACGGTCAAACACCCTTTCGCCCATGCATCCTTAACAAAAGTATTCACAACCAAGTCGTAACGCATTCTCGGGCTAAAACCGAAGACGGTTCCCTTTCTTAAAAAAACCGGACAAAACGTTGGTGATGCCAAATCACGAAGCAACTCCTCCCCTTTTTTCTTTGAGAGCGAATATGGGGCTGTCGGATTCGTTTCAGAATTTTCATCCAGCAATCCTTCATAAGAATTGTGCGAGTAATAAAGAGAACAACTCGAAGCAAAGACAAACCGCTCTATGCCTTTGGCAACACAGGCTTCTGCGACATTTCGTGTGCCCTCAACATTGATTCGGATATTCGCTTCAGGATTATATTCCGCACTTGGATCATTGCTCAAACCTGCTAAATGAATCACAGAATCAACATCCTCAAGAACATTGGCATCAAATTGGCAAATATCTCCTTGAATTAATTCAATTTGATCCCTAACCGCATCCAATCCGTCGGCACCAAAAATTAATTTGTCGAAAACGCGCACCTTATAGCCTCGCCGCAGGAGCGCCGGGACTAAAACACATCCAATATACCCTGCCCCACCACTCACAAGAACCCGCTTGTTATTCTTATCCATATTTCCGTGTCTCCAGAGATGAATTCATACCACCTCTTTGCAAACCACAGGCCAAAAGGAAAAACTCTAAACTCTTACGATTTTCTCTTTAATATTCAAATCGCTATCAATACTGACTCGACCTGGGTTAATGAGAGGCCGCCAAAATTGCGAAGAGGTGGCTGATTTGACGTCAAATTAATGACACTTCCTGGACTAAATGTTTATGTTTTAATTGCGTTTTCTCTTCTTAAACATTGGCACAATATTTGAAGTCAAGTTCCGTGGAATCTTTCGTTGAGGAGAACACATTGCTTAAAGATGATTTGGCACAATGTCGATTTGAACATGTTCTTGCGCAAAAAAGTGATGACATCCATGAAAGCGAGGCCGCCAACTTAGGCATCGCGGCCCAACATCTGGAACAATGGGCAGAAGCTCGCACATTCTTTAAGCAGTGGGCAAAACATGGCGCACACACAAGCACCGGCGATCTGGTCTCCATCATTATTCCTACCCACAACCGCCCTGAACTCTTAAAAAGAGCACTGCAGAGCGCCATACACCAGCTTTATGAGAATCTTGAAATCATTGTTGTCAACGATGCTGGTCAAGACGTCTCTCATGTCGTAGATGCATTGCAAACAGAACGAACAATAACGCTCATCAATCATTCCAAAAATCAATATCTGGCGGCTGCCCGTAACACCGGTCTAAACGCAGCAAACGGCAAATACATTTGCTATCTCGATGATGATGATCAGCTTTATTTACATCACATTGGTCACCTCGTTCAGATACTTTCATGCACAAACGCAAAAGCCGCACAGGCCATGCCATACTACCTCACCCCGGACAAAGAGAGTATGACGGGCTACTTCCTGAAAGGGTGTCCGTTTCGTCCATTCACATTACAGGAAGTCCTCGTCCTCAATATTGTTCCTGTCAATTGCATCCTGCATG
>JASMKV010000377.1 GCA_030749035.1 Myxococcota bacterium
GAGAGGGCCAGAAAGGCGTGTTTCGCCTACGGTTTAAGTGAGACCATCACTTATGCTTTCGGTAAACCAGGGGATTACGACAAGGAGGCTTTACGGCTCCTGAATCCCCTGGGCGAAGATTTTAGTGCTTTGCGTACAACACTTCTTCCGGATCTTTTAAAAACAGTGTCGCATAATCTTCGCCATGGACAGCGTGATATTCGTATCTTTGAGGTGGGCACAACATTTCATGCAAGGCAGGCCGCATCTGATGAGGATGAGAAAAACCGTCTGCTGCCGACCGAAGATTTACGCTTAGGCGTGTGTCTTGTGGGCGGGCGTTTTCAAGGGCGTTGGTATCAAGGTAAAGAAGAGACGGATTTCTCTGATTTAGCAGGTCTGATTGATAATGTTCTCGAAAATTTTGGTTGTGCGGAGTCTGGCAGACGGGTGGCGGGGCAGGATGCACGTTTTAATCCCTATTGCAGAGCGGAACTCTTATTGGGGGAGGAAGTTCTTGGTGTCGCCGGACAATTGCACCCTGAATACCTGGAGCGATTCGATGTGGATGCGAATGTTTTTTGTGCTGAGCTTTCCTTAAGCAAGCTTTTAAGCGCATCAAAGCAGGTTCTCCATTATGTGCCTTTAGAACGTTTGCCGGGGACGCAGCGAGATGTTGCATTGGTGGCGTCGAACACCATTCATGCCGAGGATTTACGGTCTTTTATAGAGCAACATGCGGCTGGCGATATGCCTGCGGAAGTTGTCGAAGACGTTACTATTTTTGATGTTTTTTCAGGACAAAGTCTTGGTGAGGACAAAGTGAGTATTGGCTTTTCAATTTATTATCGGGGCCGGGAGCGCACTTTACGTGATGATGAAGTTGGTCAAGCTTTCGATAATTTACTTAAAAAGCTAGAAATGAAATTTCCTGTTGAAGTTCGCGCCTAGATCGACTAAAGAGGGTTTGCTTCGATTTCAATTAATTTATTGAAATCAGGGGGTTGTGGTCGATAGGTGAAATCGACTAGGGTAATAGATAAAGGAGCATATGCAATGACAAAAGCAGATTTAGTTGAAGCCGTACATACCAAGATAGGTTTTTCCAAAAAGGAGTCCAGTGATATCGTTGAACTGCTTTTCGACACGATGAAATCGACTTTGGAATCAGGTGAAAAAATTAAGATCAGTGGCTTCGGCAATTTTGAAGTACGGGACAAGCACTCTCGTATCGGTCGAAATCCGCAAACAGGTGATGCGATAGAAATTTCTGCACGCCGTGTCTTAACATTCAAGCCTTCGCAGATTCTCAAGAACAGTTTAAATCCTGCGGCCTCAGAACAGAGCTAAAGGTTGCGTCATCGTGGAATCTAAAGACAGAGACGTCGAGGGACGGCCGGGGCCGAATTCGACTATTCCTGAGAAGCGTTATTTTCGTATTGGCGAGGTCGCAGATCTTGTTGGTGTGCACGCGCATGTCTTACGTTACTGGGAAAAAGAGGTCGCTTCGATTCGTCCAGGAAAATCTTCATCCAATCAGCGTCGCTATCGGCGGCGGGATGTAGAGATTTTTCGGGAGATTCGCAGACTCCTCTACGCTGAAGGTTATACATTGTCTGGTGCCAAGCGACGCTTGCAAACGCAAGGACGTCCGTTAACCGAAATGGGCGAGGCTCAGGCGCCAGCAGAGACCCCAGTGGCAGCAGCGGAAAAGTCGTTGCCTGATGCAGGACAAAAAATCCAAGGCGCGTTGAATGAGGCGAAAGCCAAGGCTGCGCCTGCGGCGTTGAATCAGCAATCAGAGCAGATGAATCTCAAGTTTAGAGTGGCATCCGCTGAAGAGAAGCTTGTTCGCGTTAAAAAGGGTTTGAACGATATTATCTTGCTGACCGGTGAACAGCCTTAGTCAAGGTCGAGTCTCTTTCAACGCATACGTTGTTTTTTCTAATCCAATAAAAAGGGCAGTGGATCGAGGGGACGTCCATTCTGGCGTACTTCGTAATGCAGATGGGGGCCTGTTGATCGGCCTGTAGAACCCATTTCAGCGATTCTTTGATTACGTCTGACTTGGTCACCGACTTCGATCTGATAGCCAT
Organism: Myxococcota bacterium; assembly: GCA_030749035.1. Lineage (GTDB taxonomy): Bacteria > Myxococcota > XYA12-FULL-58-9 > XYA12-FULL-58-9 > JASMKV01 > JASMKV01. Next base: position 2,076 of record JASMKV010000377.1, read on the forward strand.
TTAAATGGGCATAATGTGTTTGCAAGCCATAGCCGTGGTCAAGCACAACAGTTTTACCATAACCGCCACGGTATCCGGTCCAAATGACAACCCCATCGGCAGGGGCCAGGACGATATCACCGGTTTGCCCACCAATATCCAAGCCCTTATGCATAACCATATAGCCGTGAATTGGGTGGACGCGTCGTCCAAAACCGCTGGTTAAGGGGCCTTTATAAACCGGACGAAGTGAGGGGGTATAATTGAGTCGATGCTCCGCATCACGAAAATAATCTACTGTTTCACCTAAGCTGTAGAGTAATTCTTTCGCACGACTTTGAAGACTAAGGACTTCTTGATTGGCGAAAAGCGTGTGTACATCAAGCCACTGGATTTGATTTTCTTTTTTGAGCGTGAGCCGAAGTGGATCGATGTCACGATTGTCTTCAAGGTTGGGTTTTAATCCGAGGTTGCTTTTTGAGACCAGGACAAGAAAGGTGTGGTCCAATTGTTCCATAAGGGCCTGTACGGTAGGCAGGGTGGCTTCGAGGCTTTCGATTTGTATGCTAAGGTTTTGATTTTCACGTTTCAAGACATCCAGTTCTTGTATCTCACGGTCATTGCTGGCGCCCAAAAAGATGAGGGCAAGGCTAAGACCAAGGGCAAGCGTGGAGCCAATGACGATGCTGAAAAAATGGTAGCCGTAGAAGCTGAGCCGTTTAATATTTCGACCGTGGGTATCGAGAAGGATCAAGGCGAATTTTTTTCTCAAGATAGGCAGCATATACAAGCCTATTAAGCACTTTGTTCGCGTGGCTTCAAGATCTCAAGTGCGTCTCTTAAAGGGAGGGCAAGAGGTTGACCTTTCAGGCTTCCTTCGCGTATAGCAGCACAATCAGCGCTCTGGATCTGCATACGAGGCCCAGAGGCAGCTGGTTAGGTCGGTTCGGGGCGTAGCGCAGCCTGGTTAGCGCACTTGACTGGGGGTCAAGGGGCCGGAGGTTCAAATCCTCTCGCCCCGACCAACCTTGTGAATTCAATAAAGGATATGATGCATGACAGCGCCTAGAATACTCTTGTCCAATGATGATGGAATAAATGCTCCAGGCATAGAGGCCTTAGAGGAGTCATTGCATCGCTTGGGTGAGCTTTGGGTGGTGGCGCCAGCGCGTGAACAAAGTGCAACCAGTCACAAAATCTCATTGCACGAACCCTTGCGCGTATATCCTATGGGTACGCGTAAGTTTGCGGTCGAGGGATCACCTGCCGACTGTGTTTATATGGGCTTGAATGAACTTTTGCCCGCGTCCCCCGATGTGGTGGTCAGTGGAATTAATGCCGGACCCAATTTGGGCAATGATATTATGTACTCCGGGACAGTTGCCGCCGCCATGGAAGGGGTGCTTTTGGGCTATCCTGGGATTGCTGTGTCCTTATGTTTACCAGAAAAGCGCGAGGGGGGATGGAGCCCTGCACAGAAGGATTTCACAGTGGCCGCTGAGTATATCTCCGAACTTGTCAGTGCTGTGCTTAAGGATCCGATGAAGCCTGGCACGCTGCTTAACATCAACGTGCCTTTTTTGCCCAAAGATGAAATCCAGGGCACCAAGCTTTGCCGACTCGGTTATACGGATTGGGCACAATCCGTGACCAAACGCATCGATCCACGTGGTCGGCCTTATTATTGGATTGGTGGTGAGCGAGAGGGCTTGGACCATATTGCCGATTCGGACAATAAAGCGATTGCCGAGCGTTGTATCAGCGTGACGCCGGTGCATTTTGATATGACCGATGCGAATGCTTTTACCTATGTGCGAAATTTGCAGGTTGAGGGCTTTAGGGCTGTAGACGATGACTTGTCGACAGGCCCATTGGAACTGACGCGGCCCATACGCAGTCAAAAATCGAAACCTTTAATATAAACTCAGGAAATGTTCTAAGTACCATGTCGATGGAAAATATTGAAAATCAAGAAACACTTGAGCAAGCCGATGCCCGTGGTGTGATGCAATGGGTGCATGGGGTTTATCATTGGGTTTTGAAATGGGCCGATACGCCTTATGCGGTGCCGGCCATTTTCTTGCTTTCTTTTGCGGAGTCTTCATTTTTCCCTGTGCCACCGGATGTGTTGTTGATTGCGATGGCTGTCGGGCGCCCTAAGCGCGCTTTATATTTTGCCGCCGTTTGCACTTTAGGATCGGTACTGGGCGGGATGTTGGGCTATGCTATTGGCTTGGGTTTGTGGTCAAGTGTCGATCAGCTTTTTTATACTTACGTGCCTGGATTTTCCGAAGATGCCTTTGCGCGTGTTCAGGAACTTTATCAGGAGTGGGGTATCACCATCGTTTTCACGGCCGGTTTTTCACCCATTCCATATAAGATTTTTACGATTGCCAGTGGTGTGTTGAGCATGGCATTTTTGCCTTTCGTCCTGGCCTCTTTGGTGAGTCGGGGGGCACGATTCTTTCTGGTCGCAGTGCTCATTTATCGTTTTGGCGGCACAATTCAGCGCTTCATTGATCGCTATTTCAATGTCTTGGCGCTGCTTTTCTGCATTTTATTTGTCGGGGGCGTGCTTGCTGCTAAAATGCTTTTCTAAGCATGTTACGCCGCAATTTTGATAGCCATCCGAAGCCAATCCAGAGCCGACCTCCTCTCGAGGTTTTTGCCGTACTTCACCGATTAAAAGGGACTTTTCTCGTTTCCTTAACGGTCCTCGTGCTTGGCATGATGCCGCTTGGGTTCGCCGAGGCGGCCAAATATCGTGTTCGCCCCGGTGATAGTCTTTGGAAAATTGCCAAGCAACATCGTGTCTCAATGCGTGCCTTGGCGCGTGTGAACCGCTTGCCTAAGGCACACAGGTTACAGGTGGGGCAAAGGTTAAATATCCCTGAAGGCGCAGCTCTAAAAGGTCATCGAGGCACTTTAAGCTGGCCAGTCCGAAGTCAGGTGACAGAGCGCTTTAGGCATGGTGCTGTACCCAATGATGGGGTCGAGTTTAAGCTCAACGCGAATTTGGAAGTGCGCGCTGCGGCTGCCGGGCAAGTCGTGTACAGTGCGCCCCACGCGCATTATGGGCACTTGGTGGTGCTTGCGCATGGGCAGGGGCTCAGAACGATTTATGGGCACAGTGCTTTGGCTGGGGTGACCTTAGGTCGGCGTGTGCAAAACGGTGCCATTCTGGCCAAAGGCGTCAAGACGAGAGCCTCTGGTCTGCAGGCTTTACATTTTGAGGTGCGTCGGGGCACACAAGCGGTAAATCCCTTAGCGTGGCTGCAAAAGCTTCAATAAACGACATCGAATAAGGCCTTAATTGCCTTAAAGCGATTGGCCTTTGGACACGTTTGGGTTATGAACCCGTGCGCATGAATCCTCGTACAAGATATATTGGCCGACTTTTTAGCCTCGTATGCTTGCTGGCGACAGCGGGGTGTCTCTGGGAAGGGGCGAAAACCCTTACTGAAGGCGCGGATTTACGTCTTACGGTGCTGCATACTTCAGATATCCACTCGCGGCTCTTTCCTTTTGAGTTGGCACCGACCCGGGGCGACCAAAATTTAGGATTGAACGAAGAGAATGCCCCTTTTGGTGGCGCCGCACGGTTGGGCTATGTCTTGCGTCGTGAGCGCGAACGGGCACGTCGGGTCATCCATTTGGATTCGGGCGACTGTTTTCAAGGCGCGCCGATTTTTAATGCAAATTTTGGTGCACCGGAATTGCGTTTTTTGTCCATGATAGGCTTAGATGCGGCGGTCATTGGCAATCATGAATTTGATGCGGGGGTAACGAATTTCACCAAACAATTAGCCAACTGGGCGACCTTTGACATTCTTGGAGCAAATTACGATTACCCCGATTATACCGACCCGCGCAATCATGATTTGGGGCGCATGGCCCAACCCTATAGCATCTATAATTTAGAGGGCGTTAAAATTGCGGTTATTGGTATGGCTAATTTAGGAAGTCTAAGCTCAATTGGTGAGGGCGGCAATTCCCTGTCGATTACTCCCTTAGAGC
>JASMKV010000378.1 GCA_030749035.1 Myxococcota bacterium
CACTCCCCTCTAAAATCGAAACTGCATTGGTGTTTTTCTTGCCTTTGCGGGCTTCACGCTTCGACTTAAGCTCTCCACCATGGGCCTCAGGCCCATAAAGGGTGCCGAATTCCGTCCCACAACCGACACTGAACACGAGAATGACAAAGCAGGAGATAAGTTTTTTAATGAGATTAAAAGTTTTCATAGATTCCTAAAGCTGCACATTCCACGCCAACCCCGCTTTGCGCTTAAGTCTTTGAATAAATAGTGGATTTCCATACGCGTGTGAGCGAACTTGCTGGGGAATACTGATCCAAGGTGGAGCAAATCCAAGCCTTTATCGGATTTCGAGCCTCGCTTTGGGCCGACGGAAACCGGCCCTCTTGGCAAATATGGCGTCCCCAAGGGGATTTGAACCCCTGTCGCCGCCGTGAAAGGGCGGTGTCCTAGGCCAGGCTAGACGATGGGGACGCATCGGCAGCTTAGTAACCAAATCCGGCGATGAGCGCAAGGGCATTTTGCGATTTTTTCTTTGAGAACCGGAACTTAGGAAAAAGCCATTTTTGCCTTGATTTTTCAATGCTTCGAGCGCTAAAAGCCGCCTACCACGTGTTGCAGATAAGGATAAAAACATGAGTTTCCGTATTCAACCACCGAACGTTAAAAATCTGGATGTGCGTCAGCTGGCCAGCCTACTGACCCCTAGCCTTTTATCCCGCGGCGTGACTTGCGGCAACGACACAGCCTCTGAGCGGGCCGGACAGCGCTGGCTGCGCTGGTTTGATGTGGTTCGCCCCGCCAACCACAATGTTCTCTTAGACTAATAACCTTTATTCTCGCTTAAGAAAGCGACGGATGCGGCGGCGCAAAAAGCTTGATGGCGCCAGGCTGCACCTTCAATTCCAAGGGCAGTTGTCCGCATAATTCGCCATCGGTTTCACTGAAAACGGCCTCGGTCTCGCAGGCATCAATACGAATATGTTTGCCCCGTAATTCACGAAAAAAGGGTAAACCCAGATGCGTGGCCTTGTAGATATGGCCAGAGCAACGCAAAAAGGTCACCACGCCCACATCGCCGGCCACCACCAAATCGAGTTCGCCATCACAAATCTGCGCATTCGGGGCGATGAACATACCGCCACCAAAACAGGTGCTGTTGCCAATGGCCGCAGTATTGATCACCATTTCCTCATCAAAATGCGCATCCACCCGCACCCGGACACGCTTATTATTGTAGCTCATGAGGCCATTAATCGTGCCCACATAATAGGCCAATTTTCCGCCAAGGAGTTTCGTCAGCGCCCCAACCTTTTGGGCAATGACGCCACTGCCACCAAAACTCGCCACATTGAGAAAATGTCGCATACACTGCTCACCCTGTGCATCATGAAACCAGAGAGTCCCCACATCAATAGGAAAGAGCTGCGCTTTTTGATACGCCTCTTCAAAGTTTTTTTCATTCAGCCCAAGCACCCGACAAAAATCGCCACCTGTGCCCATGGGGAAAAAACTTAATACGGCACCCTCGCGCACCAGCTGCGTGCTTTTATCTTTAAAGAATCCATTGACCACTTCGTTGTTGGTGCCGTCACCACCCACCGAGACGATGCGCTCGTTGCCTTCTTCCAGGGCCTTGCGGGTTAAGACGGTGGCATCCCCAGGCCGTGTTGTCTGCACAAAATCACAGGCACCCAAGACCGACTCAATACGCCCTTGTATCTTTTCTGCCTCTCGCCCTGCTCTACCAGCAGAGGCTTGCGGGTTTAAGATGACCGTGGTTTTCATGTGCTCGAAGACTCTGGGTTGAAAATACGCAGCGCCAATTCGGTCAACTGTTCACCATCCACATTATCAGGCGCATTGATCATCAGATCGGTTTGCTTTTGCGTTTTCGGAAAAGCAATCACATCACGTATCGAGTCGGTACCACAAAGAAGCATCATGATTCTATCGACGCCCAATGCCAAACCGCCATGAGGCGGCGCCCCATACTGCAATGCATCGAGAAGAAAACCAAATTTCGCCCGCGCTTCCTCATCACCAATACCAAGCGCTGTGAATACTTTTTGTTGGGTCTCGAAATCATGGATACGAATAGAACCGCCACCGATCTCGATGCCATTTAAAACAATATCATAAGCCAGTGCCTTAACCTGTCCTGGTTCCGATTCGAGTTGTTCCATATGGTCAGGATGCGGACTCGTAAAGGGATGATGGGCGGCGAAAAAACGATTGGCTTGCGCATCCCATTCAAAAAGAGGGAAATCGGTGACCCAACAAAAGCGGTAATTTTCAGCATCTATAAGATTGCGTTCTTTGGCAATATGTTTCCGCAAATGACCTAAAGCAGCATTCACCACACTTTTTTGGTCGGCGACAAAAACCACCACATCGCCTGGCTGCATATCGAGCTTGTCTTCTACAGATTTCTTAATCTCATCACTGAAAAATTTAGCAATCGGGCTTTGCCATTCGTTGCCATCTTTGACCTTCACCCATGCCATACCCTTGGCACCGTAGATTTTGACAAAATCGATAAAACCATCGAGATCTTTACGCGAGAGCTCCCCTACCCCGCGCAAATTGATGGCTTTGACGATTCCTCCGCCAGCTAAAGCTTGCGCAAAGACTTTGAAATCAACGTCAGCAACCACTTCCGAAATATCTTGTAACTCGAGACCAAAACGCAAATCTGGCGCGTCCACACCAAAGCGCTCCATCGATTCGGCATAAGAAATGCGTTCGAAGGGCAAGGATAGCTCTGTGCCTTTAATCTCCCGCCACACTCGAGCCAGCATATCCTCAACCACATTTTGCACATCCTGCTCCGAGCAAAACGACATTTCTAAATCCACTTGCGTAAACTCAGGTTGGCGCTCAGCCCTCAAATCCTCATCGCGAAAACAGCGCACGATTTGAAAATAACGGTCGAAACCACTGACCATAAAGAGCTGCTTAAAAAGCTGGGGTGATTGCGGCAGCGCAAAGAATTTTCCTCGATGCACACGCGAAGGCACCACATAATCCCGGGCTCCCTCAGGCGTACTCTTGATAAGAAAAGGCGTCTCGAGTTCTAAGAAACGCTGTCCGCTCAAGGTCTCACGCACAATTTGGTTGAATTGGTGACGAAGCATAAGATTTTTCTGCAGGCTTGGGCGACGCAAATCAAGATAACGATACGCGAGCCTGACTTCTTCAGACGTGTCGATGTTGTTCTCGATTTGGAATGGTGGCGTCTTCGCTTTCGAGAAAATCTCAAGACGGGTGGCCGCCACCTCAATGGCGCCAGTCGCCAAGCGGTCATTCGTATTCTCACCTCGAGAGCGCACTTCGCCAACGACTCCAAGCACCCATTCGCTGCGCAAATCCCCCGAAAGGAGGTGCGCCTCTTTGCTGACGATGGGGTCAAAGACAACTTGAGTGACATTCTCCCGGTCGCGCAAATCGATAAAAACGCAACCGCCATGGTCTCGACGATTCTGCACCCAGCCCATAAGCACAACCTCTTGCCCGATATGCTCTTGCCCCAACTCACCACAGGTATGGGTTCGGCTTCGCTGAAAAATGAGACGTTCTGTCGTCATGACATACTTCCTTGTTAATCTTTTTGGTCGTGTATCAAAACGCTATAGTGGATTTTCGCGGCGGCCACAATGCCTTAGAGTCGGTCCACTGCCACCACGCCCTTGAGGGATCGGATATGGTTGAGAATGCGGTTGAGTTGTTCGGAGTCCTTGATCAGAACCTCGAAGGTGTTGACCGCCTTGGTCGCGGAATTCACTTTGCAGTTGGCTTGCGAAATATTGACACCGCTGTCGGTGAATGCTTGCGAGATATTGGCCAGGATACCTGGTCGGTCCGTGGTGATGACCCTGATTGAAACCGGACGCAGAACACTCGTATTGTCATCCCAGTCCACATCGATACGTCGTTCTGGATCCGCATCGATGGCGCGCGTGCAGCCTGTCGCATGCACCGTGATGCCGCGCCCACGTGTCACAAAACCGATGATATGATCTCCTGGTAATGGTGAACAGCATTTACCAAAGCGCACCAAAACATCGTCAATCCCTTGCACGACGACCCCGCCTGATGACCTTTTACGTCTTGGGGCCGGTTTTGTTTTGACCACATCAGCTAAAATCTCAGCATTCGAAGTCTCTTTTTCCAACTTGGCCGGCACAAGACGCTCAATGATTTGTGCCGCCGTCGTACGACCATAACCAAGGGCAACGAAAACCCCTTCCACGGTGCTGTATCTGCTTTCGCTGGCAATTCTTGCCAATTCACCTTTCTTGATGAGCTGTTGCAAGGATAGTCCATAGCGCTTGGCTTCTCGCTCCAGGAGTTCCTGGCCCAACTCACTCGAACGGGCCCTTTCCTCGGTCCGCACATAGTTCCTAATCTTTTGTCGGGCCCGACCCGTCGCAGCAAACGCCAACCAATCCTTCGAGGGGCGCTGCTGTGGGTTGGTGATGATTTCAACCATGTCACCATTCTTAAGTTCTGTCCTTAAAGGCACCATGCGCCCATTCACTTTGGCCCCCGCGCAATGGTTACCGACCTCAGTATGAATCGAGAAAGCAAAATCCACAGGCGTGGCTCCGCGGGTCAAGGAAATCACCTGTCCCCTCGGGGTAAAAACAAAAACTTCATCGACGAAAAGGTCATATTTTACCGTGTCCAAAAACTCGTTCGGATCTCTGAGATCTTGCTGAAGCTCGAGGAGCTGTCGTAGCCAAGCAAACTTCTTTTTATTTTTCTCGTCGACATCGCCCTTCTCTTTGTATTGCCAATGGGCTGCAATCCCTTCTTCGTTAATTTTATGCATCTCCCTCGTTCGGATCTGAATCTCGATACGCTCGCCCTCCGGCCCAACCACACTGGTGTGCAGGCTTTGATAACGATTGGGTTTAGGCATCGCAATATAATCCTTAAAGCGGCCTGGTATAGGGTGCCAAAGCGAATGCACATGACCCAAAACCTCGTAACACTGACTCACACTGTCCCCAAGAACGCGGAAAGCAATCACATCATAAATATCTTCAAAAGCTATTTGACGAGCACTCATCTTTTTAAAAATGGAGTAAAGGTGTTTTGGACGGCCGTGCACATCAACATTCTGGATGTTTTGTTTAGACAGCTCGTCTTGCAGAAGATGTATTACGTCGGAGACATATTGCTCCCGTTGTTGGGTCAAATTTTCAACGAGGCTGTTTAAATGTGCGTGGTCCTGCGGATACAAAAACCTAAAAGCATAGTCCTCAAGTTGGCTCTTAACCCAAAACACACCTAAGCGATTTGCTAAAGGCGCGTAGATATCAATCGTCTCGCGGGCGATGCGCTGTTGCTTCGCCGGCGGCAAATGTTCAAGCGTCGACATATTGTGTAAACGGTCGGCCAATTTCACCAAAATCACCCTGATATCCTTGGCCATCGCAATGAGCATTTTTCGGAAATTCTCTGCCTGCTTATGCTCATCGTTATCAAAACGGATTTGCGAGAGCTTGGTCACGCCATCGACCAAATTGGCCACTTCCTCACCAAAGAGTTCCTTGATTTCATCCACGGTCGCCAGCGTATCCTCAACGGTGTCATGTAAAAGTCCGGTGGCGACACTGGCCTCATCTAAACGCAATTTCGTCAAGAGATAGGCCACTTCGAGCGGGTGAACCAAATAAGGCTCACCACTCTTTCGCACCTGACCGGAATGCACTTTCGCTGAGTACATATAGGCTTTTTCAATGAGATCGATATTTGGAGAGGGATGATACTCTTCAAGGGCTTCGACGATATCCTCAAAACGCCGACTGGTACTCATAAAGCTTTTACCTCACACAAAATTTTAGCGTGCAATTTCCACCGCCCGTGCTTCGCGAATTAAGGTTAGCATAATCTCCCCAGGATAGGTCAACTCATCTTCGAGTCGTTTCGCTATCTCATGGCCAAGCAAAGCCACTTTCTCATGGGAAATGTCGGTATAGGAGACAACCACACGAACTTCGTTACCGGCTTGAAAAGCATGACTCGTATCGACACCTTGAAACCCCGAACAAATCCGCTCAACATCTTCCAGACGTTTGATATAAGCTTTTAAATTATCAGACCGAGCACCGGGTCGATTTTTCGAAAGCTTGTCCGCCGCCTGAACAAGAATAGCAAGCAAACTTGTATGGCTATCATCATGGTGTTTACGTATGGCATTGACAACCTCTTGGCTCTCGCCAAAGCGTTTCGCAAAATCCGCGCCGATATCCGTATGACGCCCTTCAACCGAGTGTTCCAAAGCGTGCCCTATATCGTGTAATAGACCAGCACGCTTGGCCAGCATCGCATTGAGGCCCAACTCCTCAGCCATCATGCCTGCAATCGCTGCGGTTTCAAGGCAATGTGATCTTAGGTTTTGTCCATTGACCAAGCGGAAGTTGAGCTCTCCAATCACTTTAAGCAGCTCTGGTGCAATACCATGTATACCCAATTCAAAAGTGGTTTTCTCGCCTATCTCCTGAATCACTTCATCCATTTCAGCGCTCGTTTGCGTCACAACCTCCTCAATGCGTGCCGGATGTATTCGACCATCCTCGATCAGAAGTTGAATAGAACGTTTTGCGATTTCACGACGCACAGGATTAAACCCACTGATGACAATGATTTCCGGCGTATCATCAATAATAATATCGACACCAGTTGCCGCCTCGATGGCGCGAATATTCCGCCCCTCTCGGCCAATAATACGACCCTTCATCTCATCCCCAGGCAAATCGACAACGGTTATCGTGCGTTCACCCACAAAACTTCCAGCTAAACGCTGTATCGCTTCTGCAATCACCCGGGTGGCGTTTTCTTCAGCCGTTCTTCGACTTTCCTCACCAACATGTTCAATCTTCTGAGCCGCCAGGACGCGCGCTTCTTCCTCAACTGAACGCACGAGTTCCTCTCGGGCCTGATCCTTGGTCATGCCACCCACGCGCTCCACCTCATGATTGATTTCCTCTAAACGCTGGTCGACCCGATGCAGTTTGACATCCAACTCCTTAGAGCGCGCATGAATGGTGTCATCTCGAAGGTTCAAGTCATCTTCTCGTTTATCCAAACCGCTCGTCTTCTGCACCGCCTTGCGTTCCCGTTCTCGTATTCTTTGTTCTTTAAGTTCAAGTTCAGATTTAATCTGACGTGAATGCGCTTCGGCTTCCTCCTGAGTTTGCAGGAGGCGTTCTTTGCTTGCCAACTTCGCGTCTCTTAAAAGTCGCTCGCGCTCCTCTTCTGCTTTGAGGAGAATATCCTGGGCGGAACTCTTTGTGCGTTTTTGAATCACGCGTTGCATGGTGTACGCAATCAACCAACCGAAGACCACTCCCCCCAAGAGCGCAACCACCACGAACATGGGTTCACTCACTGGATGTCCCTCCCGGACGACGCGCATCCAATGGGTTCGTCCAGGTCATCCCTTGCTCAGAAATAACGACATCAACCTTACGGTCGTGCTCTAACATAGGAACGGAGTCGACGAGTTGGCAGTTGTAAGCAAGACCCACACATAAACCTTTGTACTTTATAAGCGCTCTGTCAAAGCACCCCTGGCCTTGGCCCAGGCGTCCTCCAGATCTGTCGAATGCCAAACCCGGCAAGACAACCATATCCAGAAGTGCCGCATCAAATGCGACACCCCGTGGCTCCAAAATATTTAAATGCCCTGAGATAAGATCGCGACTTGGATCATTGACGAACACAAAATCCAAAGAGCACTCCGCTTTTCGAATCCGTGGATAATAAACATCCACGCCCGATGCACGCAGAAATCGGTCGAGTCCTTTTGTTCCGACCTCCGTACCAAAAGAAGAATAAAGCGCAATGCGCATACCTTTTTTAATCTCGAAATGCGCCATAAAGTGTTGCGTGATCTGCGCATCAAAATCCAAGCGCGTTGCTTCCAATATTGATTTGCGCTGTTTCCGCAAGGCTTGACGCATCAAGCTTTTGGTGTGCTCAAACCCCTCTTGCTTAAGTTCACTCTGTGAAGATGTCGATGGAGGCTTGGAATACCCCGGTTGTTCAGGCTGAGCCATCATCTACTTACCATCTATGCTTCTCGGATGAACACACCCGAAAAAAAATCCCGCCCTGGCCGTGTAGCTCCAGCGCTGAACCAACGCTCAGCTAGGTGGGTGCGGTACCGACCGTTTTAGGCTTCCGTGTACTCGCACGGCTTGCACACCGCGATCTCTAAGTTCCCGCTCCCGTTCTCAATAGTCCGTTCACGTCGCTTATAAGCTATCACGTACCGGGCAGGAAACTTAGCAATACTAAAGTTACCGCGCTTCCTCCCCACACACATATCCTCTCCTAGTTTATACGAAAAGCCTCGACAATTGAAATATTTCCTTCAGAAAAGCGCAAAAACCTCAAAGTCCCATAGGTCCCCATGACTTAAAAGATGCTCAAATCTCCACCTGAAGGCGCAGAAGTACGGATTAGAAAGTTCCCTGACACTTTTTCAGATTATCGCTTGCTCTTTGCCTTTGCGCGGCGCCTTTTTCTGCTTTGAGTTGATAGCGATGGCAGATATTCTTGTCACCATCTGTTCGCCTGAGACACTCGTCAAACTGTTCGCCCGAATGATTTTCATGCTCAATACTGGCTTCAAGTTTCTTTTGAAATTTAGCACAAGGCTCTGCCTGAACGGCCGCTGCTGCTGGCGCCCTTGTGGCAGCCGGACCATTCTGTGCCGTGGCAGAACTTTCGTTGGTGGCTGCAGATTTTAATCCCTTAGAAAATTCACGTAAGGCATCCTCCAGAAAAAGTGGTGCCTTCCAGCGAACCGTGGCCATACAGCGATGGTTCATGGGTTCAAAATCAATATCCTGAACAGACGCATCCATCAGTTGCGCTTTGGCATAGCGATTGAGTAAAGGCTCACCATCACTGGCCCCCAACTCATCGGCGATATCATCTCCAATCCCACTAAAATCCTGTGTAAAGCGTAATGCTGCCGCCGCCACCGCGCGTTTAATTGCGTTGGGGTTGCGACACACCTGGCGCGACCGCTCCTGCCATATAGATTTTAGAACCATCCTTATTGATCACTTCAACATGCGTTCCTGGTTTTGTATGTCGGCAGGCTGTTGCCAGCACACACGTCACCATAACTAAGATGTGGAATAAATAACGCATTTCTGACTCCTTCGTTGCTCCAAAACCTACTTCTAAACCCTTGGACGCCAAATGCAAAGAAATATTCTTCTGACGAAAAAGGCCGATATTAAGCATAAATTTATTGAAAACATCCAGCATCTCCCATTAGACTCACAATACATATGATGGCAACCAATCAGCAGAACCTTTCTCAAAGCGATAGCGATCTTGTCGCTGAACTCTACAAAGCGCGTCAAGCTATGGAAGCCGCTATCCACACCAGAATCACGGGACAGCGAAAAATCATTGAGCACCTTCTCATCACCCTTTTTGCCGGCGGGCATGGTCTTTTTGTCGGAGTTCCAGGATTGGCCAAGACCCTCCTCATACAAACCCTCGCTGGCGTTTTAGAACTCAAATTTAATCGCATTCAATTTACACCAGATCTCATGCCCTCCGATATTACGGGAACCGACATACTCGAAAACAGCAGCGGGGGTGAACGCCATTTTCGTTTTATCCAAGGCCCGGTCTTCTCCAATATTCTCTTGGCGGATGAGGTCAATCGCACCCCACCCAAAACACAAGCTGCACTCCTGCAATCCATGCAAGAACAGCGTGTGACCAGTGGTGGCCAGACCTATCCATTGCCCAGCCCCTTTCATGTCTTTGCCACGCAAAACCCCATTGAACAAGAAGGCACCTACCCCCTACCCGAAGCGCAACTTGACCGATTTATGATGATGCTGCGTGTCGATTATCCAAGCGCTTCTGAAGAGGTGGATATTGTTCAGCGCACAACATCAGAGCAAAAGCATGAAGCACAACGTGTACTCAGTCCTGAAGAATTGCTGGGCTATCAAAATTTAGTTCTGCGCGTTCCTGCATCGACGCCGGTCGTCGAACGGGCTGTCGAAATTATACGCCAATCTCGCCCACAAGAGGCCAGTGCTCCACCGGAAGTTCAACAATATGTTTCTTTCGGCGCTGGCCCCAGGGCTGCACAACATTTGGTCCTCGCAGCCAAAGCACGGGCCATTCTCGAAGGGCGCCCCGCCGTCGACGGCGCCGATATTGAAGCCTTGGCAAAACCAGTGATGCGGCACCGCATTCTCACTAATTTCCAAGCCGAAGCCCAACAAATTACTTCTGACGACCTGATTGAAATCATCCTCGCCAACAATCAGGCTTAAAGATGGGCAATGAGACTCCTGCACTAGAGAGAACATCGCATTTACTCCACTCGTCTCCTGAGCTTGTTGAAGCGATTGAGAATTTTAAGATCACGGCTCGTCAAATTCTCCAAGGACAATTGATGGGATTGCATCGTTCAGCGCAGCGCGGAACATCCATCGAATTCAGTGAACACAAACTTTATACGCCAGGGGACGATGTGCGTCATATTGACTGGCGCGCTTATGCAAAGTCGGATCGTTATCATGTCAAACAGTATGAGGACGAAACAAACCTCAATATTGAAATTATTCTGGACCAATCCGCATCCATGAATTTTATCGGCGGAGGAAGTCAAAGCAAACTGGACTTTGCCCGGAAATTCTGTGCCGCACTAAGCTACCTTGCACTGAAGCAAGGAGATGGTGTTGGCCTCTTTCGTTTTTCGTCGGCCGGCGCGAATCGCCTCCCCGCACGCGCATCAAGCCAACATCTTAACGAAATCTTGGCCCAACTCGAAAACTCAAAGGGCCAAGGGCAAACCATGCTGAGCCAGCATTTATCCAAGTTTGCTTTAGAAATAAAAAAACGCAGCTTGGTCATCGTCTTCTCCGACCTCTTTGACATCGATGACGCATGGATTCAAATGTTTAGCCTTTTGGCCGCCAAAAAACATGATGTGGCCGTGATGCATATTCTTGATCCGCATGAGGTCAATTTCCCCTATGATTCGCCGGCACAATTTACATCCATGGAGGATGAGCGAAACATTCTGGTTCATCCCAGAAGCCTACGCCACACTTATGTGCGCGAAATGAACGCATTTCTCGACAATGTGCAGTCAAAACTGCGTGAGCAAGGCATCGAATACTTTCGATTTCAGACCCACACCGACCCAAGTGAAGGGCTTGTGGATTTCCTCAGAGCACGTTTGTAAAATTAGTTGTCGGTTTCACGGGAAACGACGAAGACATTCGCTGTTTTGACAGTGGTCAAGGCATCGTCTGTCCCCTGAAAGCCGCCCGTGAAGAGAATATCGCCACCAATCAACGGTGTTGCCAAGGCTTGGGATCGGGCTGTCGACAAAGAAGTCAGAGAGGTTTTACTTAAGGTACAATTCGAAAGATTCGTTAACTTGATCAGCTCTGCACTGCTTTCAATCGTGCCTGAGCCATTCGTGCCACCGGCCAAGAGTATTTCACCACTCTCGAGCTTTGCAAAAGCCGCGCCCCCGCGAGCCGCGGAAAGGGTTAATGCAGAACAAACCATAGTGCTTGTGGCAGGATTCGAATTTTCAACCTTGATGATTTCAATTGAGTTTAAGCCTCGTCCCGTTGAAAATTCTGTATGGATGGATTCGTAACCGCCAGCGACCAAAATCGCATCAAAGTCATCAACGTAAACGGCAATGGCGCCATGCCGGGCCGTCACTAAATTTGGCCCGGTGATGGTTTGTGTTTGTAGTGGCGCGACAAACTCGATGGAGTTCAGCGTTGCATTGACACTATGTCCACCAATCACCGCAACCCCCATGGTTCCAATGCGTACTGCCGAATGCCCTGCGCGCGCCGTGTTTAAGAATGGCCCCGCGCTGAAAGTTTGTGTAATCGGATCGAAAATTTCTGTCGAGGTTAAAACCTGCCCCTCATAGCGCCCGCCAATAAGAATAACCGAACCATCCTCAAGTAACGTCGCCGTATGATGTGAGCGTTGTTGGACCATGGGCACTGCCGCATACGTCCCGCTTTCTGGGTCATATAAAAGAGCACTGTTTAGAGATGTCGCCACACTGTTGATCACCCCAACGCCACCGGCAATCAGCAAGTTGCCATCTTGCAGCAACGTTGCACTGTGATAAGCGCGATTGATGCTTTCCATACCAGGACCAGTGGTAAAACGACCTGTTTTGGGGTCAAAGAACTCTGTGTTGTCAAAAAAGTAGCTTTCGTTTTGCGTCTCAATCACCACTTGCTCACCGCCAGCCAAAAAGACCCGCCCATCAGACAGAAGCGTGGCACTGTGCCCTCGCCGATCATGATTAAGCTGCGTGCATTTTGTCGGCGTCTCCCCTAAAGTCGTGGTGTAGAACTCATTGACCCGCCCCAGCACAACATTCTTCGTGCTCTCTTCTGCGGCAAGAATACGTGAGAAGTCATAATAACCGACAGTGCCGGCGATCAATGCATCACCGGGTTCACTGGCGCTGTTCGAAGTCAAGCCACTGATACTCAACACAACATCATCGGCTGGTGGTAGGTCGAGAAACTCACCAATGCCATTGCTGCGTTCCCAATACGTTGAATAATTGCTGTCCAATTCCACCGAACGCATTTCGAGATTCACAAAGTCGACAGTCGAGAGGTTACTTTGATCACAAGGGTCGTGGATGTTGAGCTGCACTTCAATCGTCGGATGACAAGACAGGAAGCTGTTCAAGACACAAAAGATATATATTTTTATCAAATTTCGCATGCCCATCACCAATTCGCCTGAATCCTAACCCCATCAGGCTCACGGCCAGAGCTCATCATATACCAAGTCCCACCACCAATGATGGCCGCACTTGCGGTCATGGCTGACCAGAACCACCAACTGGTAAAAACAGAAGCTGAACTGTAGCCATCGATTTGCATATCCAAATCAATGGGTGCCATCCCACCAGCATCATAGGCCTTAATTTCCTTCGATTTAGGTGCCAGTCCTAATTTCGTGTCGCTATAATTCATCACCGGTCCCCGGCGGTCATCTTCGGCGCGATTTTGCAGTGTCGACGATGGTAGAGAAATCCCCTCGGCACTCTTCTTTTCAGGCACGTTAATTTCCAAACTGCCGTCATCCCTCACAACGCGTCCTGGGCGTGGTGGAGGCCTCTGTGTCGATTCAAAAGTTCCGACTGTCACATCTGAAAGCTCAAGGTCGGTCGACTTCGTTTCGCTTAACCCCTTCCGAGGAACAATGCCGCGCCGCGCACTCCCTCCGACAGGACGTCGGGCAGCACTGCCTGGTGCAACTTTAGGCACAGCCCTTCTGCTGGAAGTCGCTTGCGGCGTCGGTCCAAATTCGGCGTCCGCATAACGTGCAACAGCGATCTCTGCGCTGTCCTCACCCTCCACAGGTCGTCCTTTAAGCAGAGGCAATGTTGTGTTTTTGGCCAAAGGCTCACGCATCGCATTGAGTTTCTCGGTTATCTCCATCACCAAATTATTGGCCTCGATGCCTGAAGAGAGCAAATCCACATCCGGGCTTAAGTTTTGTAAACGAATCCAGCGATTATCGCTCACACGACCGAGTACCGAACCTATTTCAAAAACGGATTTTGCCGGTGCCATCACTGCAAGCCATATATATTCAGCCTCTTTTTGTCGGCCTAAGTCCAAAGCCATCGAACGCGTTTCCGCCCCAAAACGGTTGTTTTTGATTTGCTGCGAGAGTTGGCTGGGCTCCTTGCGCCCGCCTTTCTTTTGTCTTTGCGATCTCTTCGTAAACCGCTTTTTGGCCACACCACCGCCTTGTATTTTGATCGTGCTTCCCCCGAAAACACCCTCACCATCCACGATTTGCACGTGATGCTCGCCGGCCACAAGATTTTCGACCCGTAAGGGAACCGTGCCCACATTCTTGCCGTTGATCAAGACCTTTAATCCAGCGTGTCCCTGTATCTCGACCGCACCTCTGGCACGCCCAGCAACCTGGCGCTTGGCGCGTTCGAATGCAGATGTAAACATCGGCGGATAGCGGTCGCTTTGCAGAATCATTTTCGGCCGTAATCGCGCCACATGGACAAGGGCATCAAAGCCTGCATTCTGCTTACCCCGACGAAAATAGCATTCCGCCACGAGCAAATACGCATCAATCAACTTATCATAGTGCTCAAAATCGCGTAAATTTAGACGAAAACTGCTGATCGCTTTTTCAAGTTTGGGAATCGCATCTTGATGCCGAAGGCGTTTTGCGTCTTTTTGCGCGGCAGCGAATGTTTTGATTGCGCGCTTGATATCACTCTTGTCCCTTAGAGGAGAACGTGCACCGCGTCGCTTTGTGGCAACAAAAGCCCCCTCAAGCGCAAAAACATCCGACGAGGCCTTGAATTCAGACAAAATCGCTTCGGACATCTCCTTGATGATTTCAGGGGCGACGCTATCCTGATAAGCAAGGATAGGCATCACCAATATTTTCCCTGCCGCGACATTTTCGACCGAGACAAACATCAATATAAAGCATATCAAAGTACGCACATCGTATCCTTTTTCTCTAACTCACAACCGCCTATAGCACTTGTTATCACAGAACAAAACCTCAATTTACGACTAGCCAAAGCGCTTTTCCTCGTATACCAAATATAAGAGATGACGAAGAATATTCTCCTACAAGTCTATGGCCCCTTAGCGCTTATCATGCTCATCCTTGGTCTTTGGCTTTATGCTGGCCATCAACGCACTGAAGTGACCAGCGCTGCTGAAATAGAAAAACTCGAGACCAGTGGCACACTCAAAAACACCTTATGGCAAACCCAAAATGCCCTCAATACGTTTTGGCTGCAAGTCGAACAGATCCCCTATGCGCAAACCCCCACGGAAATGTTGGCGAGCCTAAAAACGGCACGAAGGCTATTCACCCAAGAAGTGACGACCGCACGAAAAAAACTCATGCTGCAAAAGACCCCCGATGCCCTGACAAGCCATACCCATGGCACACTTGAGAAGCACTTTCGCAACGTCGAAGAGGAACTTGATACGCTCCTGAGCCAACTTGCCCAAGCGACCCCAAATCCGATTAAGATGAGCCTAACCATTGGCAATCTGACAAATTTGCGTAGCCTGATCCAGGAAGAGATGCAGATTATTTGGCAATCTGTCAATTTAAACGCCTCCCTGCGCCCCCCGCCCAGCCTGCCAGCTGTATTTTGGACGGCTCTCATCTCTATCCTCTGCATCATCTTGGTTGTCTTTTCGTACCGCCCACTCCGGGGCTTGCAACATATGACTGAGATTGAAACCAGCATGCAGCCAGCGATGGGAGCATCGGCTTCAACACTTGAAGCCAAGATACGTCAAAAGATAGAAACAGCGCACACCCGCATTGAGACACTTGAACGCGACCTGAGCAACAACATGCAAAACACCACACGTGTGACCCAAATCAACCGTCGTATCGAGCATGAATTGGCCCTCTTGAAACTCTATAATGAAAATCTTGTCAACAGCCTGCGCGCCGCCATTATTGTGACCGACTTAGAAAGCGTCGTGCAGAATTTCAATGTCGCAGCACAACATATTCTACAGCTCCAACCCGAACACAGTGGCCAGCCTCTACAGACACAACCCATCTTTATGGCGTTGGAAAAACGTCAAAATGATATCGTGGCACAATTGCATGAAGCGCAACAAGAGCAGAAAATATTAACTTTTAGCGCCTTACCCTTCTTTTATCATGGCACCGAAACCCTTTTGGACCTCTCTATCATTCCCTATCGAGATGAAAGTGGAGCGGCCAGAGGGCTCCTCT
Source organism: Myxococcota bacterium (assembly GCA_030749035.1). Lineage (GTDB taxonomy): Bacteria > Myxococcota > XYA12-FULL-58-9 > XYA12-FULL-58-9 > JASMKV01 > JASMKV01. Next base: position 15,793 of record JASMKV010000378.1, read on the forward strand.
GGGTTGCCGATGATGTCACAGACACGGCCATCTTACGCAATCAGCTCATGCGTTCAGAACGGCTCGCCGCAGTAGGCCAGCTCTCAGCCCAAGTCGCTCACGAAATCCGCAACCCTCTTTCAGCCATTGGACTTAATGCTGAATTGCTTGAGGAAGAATTTGCTGGCTTGGTCAAAGAAGATGCGGGTGGCGAAGCGCTAACCCTGCTCAAAGGGATTGGCGCAGAAGTTGAGCGCCTTAATCAAGTCACGGAAACCTATCTACAATTGGCTCGCCTACCACAACCGGAATTACAGGATGCTGAAATCAATGTGCTCTTAAACGACCTGCTCAGCCTCCTGAATGCCGAAATGAAACAGCATGCGATTGAGATTGAGTTAAATCTACTTTCGCCAGCCCCCCCCATTGCCTTTGATCCGGGCCAACTTCGCCAAGCGATCCTCAATATCATGATCAACAGCAGAGAAGCGATGCACAAAGGCGGAAAGATATCTCTCACAACCCGACATAACCCCGAGTATGCCGAAATTGAAATTGCCGATAATGGCCCCGGTATCCCTGATGCCGTCAAAAATCGTATCTTCGAACCCTTCTTTTCCACCAAACCTGATGGCACTGGACTTGGCCTATCTCTGACCCAAGAAATCGTCCAGGGACACGGTGGTGAAATCAAAGTCAGGTCAAATCAGCCCTCGGGAACACGTATTGTCGTACGTCTACCCCTGTCGTCCATGCGTCAAGCGATGGCTGTTTAACCTGCGCATATCCGCCTAACTCGCTGTCATCACTGCCCTTATAAGCTCAACCTGAGCCTCGCAAACCCAAGAAAAGCTCAAGGAAAACCCGCAAGGCCCCTATAAAGAAAGGAGAAAAATGAGACATCCCTTTTTGAGGGAATTTGCCCTCTAAAAGCCCCAAAGGCATATTGACTCTCTAAGGGAGAAGATTATCATGAAGTTGGACGTTGCTCCTCAGCAGGGGTAACGGGTTCCGGCGTGGTAGCATTCAGCCGAAAAGGACGTCGCCAACCTCCTTATGGGTGGGTCGTTATCACGCCACAAGCTTCCTGACGAAATTAGGCTGTCACCACCGATGCATCGCCCGGTGAATCCTTGGCGGCTTGGCGCTTCCGTAACCATAGGTAGGTCGGTGAAGCAATGGCCACTGAGGAATAAGTTCCGATAATGACCCCTGCAAAGAGTGCAATGGCAAAATCACGGATAATTCCTCCACCCAAGACCCACAACGCTGAAACAACCAACAACGTGGTTAGACTTGTAAGAATGGTTCTCGAAAGAGTCTGATTCAACGATGTATTGATCAACGCGCCTAACTCACGGCCACGAAAACGCACCAGATTTTCACGAATACGGTCATAGACCACAATCGTGTCGTTCAAACTGTAGCCCACCAGCGCCAATATCGCGGCAATGATAGGTAAATTAAATTCCAGCTGAAAAATACTGAAAAGGCCAAGAATGGCTAAAACATCGTGCACCAAGGCCAGGATGGCGCCAGGCGAAAAGAATAAATCAAAGCGCATCGCAATGTAGAGCAGAATGAAGCCCAAAGCATAGAGGACAGCCAAGAAACCTTGGTTACGCAGCTCTTTACCGACCTGTGGCCCAACGAACTCAACCCGTTGTACAATATTGCTCTCGGGTCCAAAATCAAGTCCGGCAACCAGGGCGCCTTCGACTTGGTCCGCCAAGGAGACCAAAGACACCACAAACTCTGACTTTTCTTCGTGTGTATTGGCGGTAATATCCTTAATCAGCAAACCATGCTTTTCCACAGCTGCTCGTATAAGGTCTTGACTCACCTTGTGGTCAAAACCAATGACCAGCCGTTCACCGCTCTCAGCGATGGACCAGTTGCTTAGAGAGCCTGCCTTGGCCGCAATGCCTTCAAAATCACTTTTCAGAACACGCTTGAGCTCATCACCAATAGTGCCGTGCTTGCGTGCCATGATAAGGTAGGAATTTTCCTCTTCGCTGCCAAAACGCTGAACGCGAACATCACCTACCTTTAAAGGTTTGATAAGGTCCTTGATCTGGCTCTCACTTACTTTTTCAGGAAATCCGACTTGAATCTCGTAGCCACCGGCAAAATCAATGCCAAGATTAAGTCCAAAAACAATGAAGGAAGTGATGCTCGCGACCATCAAGGTCCCCGAAACGAAACGAAAAAGACCAATACGGCCCATAAAATCGAAATTAAAATCGTCTGGTATAATCTTCATCGTTATTCCTAAATACTAAGTGTTTTGAGCCGACGCTGGCCGGTGAAAAAATCGAAAATAAGTCTGGTCACCACAATCGCTGTAAACATCGAACACATAATGCCCACAATCAGCGTCACAGCAAATCCCCGTACCGGTCCGGTTCCGTATTGCATCAACACAACCCCGGCGATAAGCGTGGTGATGTTGGCATCCACAATGGTCGAAAAGGCTTTCGCATAACCCGCATCAATAGCCGCCCTGGGTGTTTTACCAATCGCCAATTCCTCGCGAACCCGCTCAAAAATAATCACATTGGCATCAACCGCCATGCCGATGGTCAACAGAATTCCCGCCATACCCGGTAGTGTTAAGGTCGCCTCGAAAAGCGCCAACACCGCGATGACAAAAAATACGTTTAAAACCAAAGCAATATTCGCCACCACACCACTTGCGCGGTAATACAGAAGCATAAAGAGGACCACCAAAATCGCACCCACAATAATCGCAAAGCTGCCCTTCTCGACTGACTCCTGTCCCAGAGTCTTACCGACCTGACGTTTTTCACGAATTTCGACGGGGGCGGGCAAAGCACCAGCCTTAAGGACCAAAGAAAGGTCTTTCGCTTCCTGAAAGCGCGCCCGGGTATCGCCGGCGCTGCCTAAGGTGATGCGGGCAGTTCCCCCACCAATCCGTTCTTGAATCACCGGCGCACTGTTGACCTTATCGTCCAGCACAATCGCCATTTGGCGGTTGACATTATTGGCGGTCAAGTCTTCGAAAATTTTTGCGCCCTTGGTGTCAAAGGTCATGGTGACATAGTAATCCGAAGGCACATCTGGATTTTGTGCCACCGTGGCATTGGTTAAATAATCTCCCGTGATGCCGGGTCGGGCATTCAAGAGATAGGTTCGTAATTTGACATCTTGTGGGCTTTGCTGCGTTCCGCCGGCTTCAATCACCCCATACGCCACCACAATATTGTTCGGCAAAGCAGGCTCAAGAATCGCCGAGACCGCCTCGCGTTGATATTCAGCCAAGGTTAAATAGACATCGCGTGTCGATTCGCCGGCAGCACCCTGAGCGCGTCCTTCCTGCTTTTCGACCCCTGGCGGCAAAAGACTCTGGTCAATGCTGTCTAAGGTCGCTGATGCGGCAGTTTCAACAATCGTAAACTCCAACTGCGCGGTACGCCCAATAATATCAATGGCGCGCTCTGGATCCTTGACCCCCGGCAACTGGATCAACACATTTTCTTTACCCCGACGCGCAATGGTCGGCTCGGTCACACCAAGTTTATCCGCCCTGTTACGAATCGTCTTGATCGTCTGTTCGACCGCCGTATCCCGCACAAACTTTTGCTCTTCTTCGGTCAGACTCAGGATTAACTTTTGTTCACCTTTGCGCCAGCTCTCCAAAATCGCAAAATCTTGACGTAAAAAGACCTCAACTTTGCCCAAGTCCACATCCTGCGCAAACTTCACTTCGATGTTGGCATTCGTCTTGGGCCTTTCAACGGCACTAAAGGTGAACTCCTCTTCTTTGAAGGCCTCGCGCAGTGAATCGGCAACCCGGTCCGCACGCTGCTCAACCGCTTTGTCGACCCCAACGCCCATCACCAAATGCACACCACCTTGCAAATCCAAGCCTAAATTAAATTTCGTACACGTGGTCCAAGTGGGGAGGGATGCACAAAACTTACCGTGGTCATCACGCTCTTGCGGCGAAGCTTCCGCAAAATAGTAATAGGATGGGTAAAGAAGATAGGCCGCCCCTGCAATCACACCGACGACAAATAAACAACGAATATACCAAGAACGTTCCATGACTCACCTATTTACTTTGCCCGTCAGTGCCAGGACGACCTGCGATGCGATCCCGCATAATTTTAATTTTCACTTTGTCTGCAATTTCAATGGTCGCAACCTTTTCTTCAATCGCCACAACCTTACCGTAAATACCGCCTGTGGTGACAATCTGGTCGTCTTTCTTGAGAGCATTCAAAAGATTCTGATGCTCACGTTTTTGCTTGTTTGCCGGGCGAATCAAAATGAAATAAAAGACCCCGAACATCAGCAGAAGCGGAATCAGTTGAACAAAAGTACCTGCCGCACCAGCCTCTTGCTGTCCCTCTTGAGCTTGCGCAACCACACCAGCGAGCAATCCATGCCAAATCATTGTCTACGAACCTTTCAAGCCCCATTCATCCAGGGTCCAAATCGTTACAAAACTCCCGCGCCAGTTAGCATATGCAAGTGCTTTTAGCAATAGTTTCAAAGACTTCCTCACGATTCATGGGCACAAAGATCAACGATTGAGCCGTCGGCGAAAATTCGCTATGAACGTGCCATGAAGATTTTTCTTATGCTCGGCGCATTGGCCGGTTTTAGCGGTGTGGCCTTCGGCGCTTTTGGCGCGCACGCGCTTAAAACAAAGTTATCTGCTGAAATGCTGACGATTTTCAATACCGGCGTACAATACCATCTCGTGCATGCCTTGGCCTTGCTTGGCGCAGCCTGGGCCATGGATAAATTCCCGCAAGGCCACGCCCATATCGCCGGTTGGTCCTTTGCTCTTGGTATTCTGATCTTTTCCGGGAGCCTTTACGCCTTAGCCATCAGCGGTATCCGCGTGCTTGGTGCCATTACCCCCATTGGCGGCCTGGCTTTCCTTATCGGTTGGTTGGCTCTTTTCTGGACCGCCTTTAAGGGCTAAGCCAGCGACCAATAAACTCGATACCGGCCAGCACTTTAGCAAAATGTTTTTCGATAAATTCACTATCCAATTGCGCATCCAGGCCCAGCGCCACACTTGCTTTTAAAACCTCATCTCCAGCAAAGTCGACAAAAGCAAGGCGGGCGGTTAGTTCTTCCGCGGGCCGGTAGAAATGCGAGCCTGCAAGAATCGCCACACCGGTCTCCTGGAGCAGTCGGCCACAAAGTTCCTGGCTCGTGTGGATGCCCCTTTGTGCCAGAGAGGCTTTAAATTGAGCAAAATCGACAAAAAGATAGTAGGCGCCATCGGGCGTGCAGACCTGCACCCCATGTTCGCGCAAGCGGCCAACAATATTCCTGGCCAAAGCGGCCAACAGGCGCTGCGTATGCCGCACATAGTTTTCAACATCCTCACCATAGGCAAACGCTTCGACCGCCGCGTATTGTATTGGCGCACTCACCGACGAGAAGGTCTCACTGGCGGTCACCGCCAGCGCATCACGCAACGCAAAGAGGTCGGGGGGAAATGCAAAACAGCCCAAGCGCCAGCCCCCTGCCCCACACCACTTCGATAGACCGGTCGAGACAATCGTGCCTTCTGGATACCACTGGGCAATCGATAATGGTGTACTATTATACACAAGCATAGAGTAAATTTCATCGGAGAGCACCGTCAGCGCGTATTGTTTTGCCACGACCGCCAGCGCCTCAAGTTCCCCTGCATCGTAGCTGCAGCCATCGGGATTGGCCGGATAATTCAAGATCAGCAAAGAGCCATGGTCCTCGGGATGCTGGGCAAGATGTGTC
>JASMKV010000379.1 GCA_030749035.1 Myxococcota bacterium
CTCAAGGGTCGTTCAAACCACCCCTCACTTCTCACCCATCTGTCTTTTGTATCCCTGCAGGAAAATAAACTCGAAGACGCTCTGGATTTAGCCGAAAAAGCCACTAAAGCGATTGGACATGGGCGTGGTGAACCACTGGCCGGCTACGCCCACTTAAACTTGGCGCATGCCTTAGCCTTAAACGGTCAATCAAAAAAGGCTCTGGCTGCGCTGAAATATGCGATTTATTTAGGCCTTGCTCAAGAAGCCAAAGAACGCTTCCTAAGCGATCCCAGACTTGTTGAATTTATGAACGCTCCAGAAATTCCGAAAATTTAGAAATTGGCACTAAGCGCCAAGCCAACCTGCTCCCCCAAAAGAGGACTGACGCGAATACTCGCTGTCTCAGCAATTTCCTCACCAGGCCAGATCGTATTATAAATAGCTAAGCCCAGACATATCCCAGCAATGCCGTAATTAATATTTGCTATTAACGCCTTCTGCTGAGCTACCTGAATGTCCGCTTGTGCACCCGAACAATTCGAATCATTCGCACATTGTTCAGCATCTTTAGCCTGCAGCCCCGTCAAAACCCCAACCACTGCGGCTACACCGCCAACGCCATAGAGCGTATAGGTACCAAAACCAATTTTACCTTTAATTACTACTTTTTTAGTCGCTTGAGCCGCTGGAGCTTCCGCTGAAGCAGCTCCTGTCGAAGCTGGACTTGGAGAGGCAGTTGCCGCCGCCTCCGTGGCCGCTGCCGCATCTCCACTGATTCCAAACAGCTTATTCACCGCTTTTTGAATGGCGTTAATAACCTGATCGAGCTCGCCCTTAACCATTTCATAATGGCGACCTTCAGTTTTCGCCTCACGAATATTCATCAGCTTAATGTTGACAACAAAAGTTGAACCAACTTTACCAATATTACTCGAAATCAAACGATCAACCCCTAAGGCACCACCAATCTCCGCCAAACAAGCCGAATCCATACAACCGACCATATCTTTTTGTTTTTCAAAGCCCATCATCGCTTCGATGTCCTGGCCAGAGACAACCTCGTATTTACCAAGATTAGCGACCTGCGAGGTTAAAACCTCAGTCAGAATGGGTAAAATCTCCGTAATACCCTCACCGGTACCTTCAATATCAAGCACCGCAACTTTAGGTAACTCCTCTTCATCAGCCATCGCCGGTACGGCAACTAAAAATGTGAGCAGCATAATCATTCGAGACATGGTTGTAGACTCCCTAAGCATATTTTTCATCGATCCCCCTACGCAACCTCTCCTAAACTATCTTCCTATGTCAAGCCGCTCCAGAACTCAACGCCCCAGACCTTTTTTTCGTCCTTATAGCCCCCATGAGACGGCTTTGAAGAGTAGCTTTTAGTCCCCAAACAATGGTAGACCTTAATAGCAATGAGTGCCAGCATTTTAGACTTTTTTCACTCGGCGTTTCGAATTCGTCCCGAAGAATTCAAGAGAACTGCTCTGGCATTTTTCTATCTTTTTACAGCCATTGGCGCCTTCATTATTGGCCGTATTGCCCGCACTGTTCTTTTCTTAGAAATCCCAAATTATAAAGAGCAGTTACCACTCATGTATATTGGCATCGCCATCGGCGTGTCGATCACCATGCTTTTTTATTCCAAAGTCGAGCGCAGGTTAAGACGCGACCAAACCAACAGCATTACCCTTGTCGTACTTATTCTCATTACTTTTCTATTTCGCTTCGCCCTGCAAAATGGTGGCGAAACAATTTACTGGGCATTTTATATCTGGGTCGAGATCTTCGGCACCTTTCTCATTGTGCAATTTTGGAGTTTCACCAATGAGATTTTTCACTCCCGTCAAGCCAAGCGTTTATTTGCTATTATTGGTGGCGGTGGTGTGCTCTCCAATGTTGTCATTGGCTTTGGCATCAAGAATACGGTCAAAAGTATTGGTACAGAGAATTTACTCTACGTCATTTGTGGCTGTCTTGCCTTATCCCTGATTACGGTTTTGGCGCTGGGGAAAAATGCCCGAGCCGACTTGACCGCCGCGCACGAAAAGAAACCAACAGCCAAAACCCGTGATGGCAAACCCAAAGGTGAAAAGGTATTCACCACCAGGCACGTCCAACTTATCGCCATGGTTGTCGTGATCACCTACATCGTCTCGACAATTGTTGACTATCAATTCCAGGTTATCATTGGCGATTCAATTCCAGTTAAGGATGAGCGCTCCGCATTTTTTGGGTCCTTCTTTGGCATCACAGGCATTCTTGCAGGGATCATCCAGTTTTTCTTTACGGCCCGAATCCTGGAGCGCTTTGGCGTTCTTACCGCACTTATTATGCTGCCTATAGGCATGCTCGTAGGCTCTGCAGGCATTTTGATGGTGCCATTTTTTGCCGCCCTAAGTGCCGTGAGTTTCACCAAAGGTGCCGAAAACTGCCTGCGCTATACGGTCAACGACGCCACCTTACAGCTGCTCTATTTGCCCGTTCCCGGCCACCTCAGGGGCCGCGCCAAAGCCTTTATTGATGGCATTTTAAAACCTTTAGCCATTGGTGGCGCCGGACTGCTCCTGGCACTGATGGTGGGGAAGCTGGACAATACCTTAGGGATTTCTTTGGGCATGGGGTTTCGCGTCTATTCTTTGAGTTGGGTCGTCGCGCTTTTATTGGTTGGCTGGCTTATCGCCTTGCTCGCTCTGCGTAAAGAATATTTAAAAAGCTTACTCGACACATTGGAGCGCCGAAGGCTTAATTTGGCTGACGCCAGTTTTGAAATCAACAATGACGAAACCATTCAAATGTTACTCAAATATCTTCGCAGCCAAAAGCCAGGAGAAGTCTTGCATGCCCTTGAGCTTTTGAAATTTGTCTCATCCAAACACAAACAAAATGTCTTGCCCCTGGTGTTAAATTTACTTGAACATCAAGCCAACGAGGTGCGCTGTGAAACTTTGCGCTTTCTTGGCAAGTTTGGTGATCAGATCAGCACCGAACAAGTTTCCCCCATGCTCGATGATCCTTCACCTCTGGTTAGAGCCTCGGCCATCATGACCTATTGCGCCTTGGCCAGGGCCAAAGCAACCACCCATATTTCTAAGCTCCTCAATGACCCATCAACCAAAGTCAGAGCTGCGGCGGTTGCCGGACTTATCCGCTTTGGCGGACTCGACGGGGTCCTGGCTTCGGCCGATATGCTTAAGAAAATGCTCGCCAGCCATTCTCCCAGGGAGCGCGAATATGCCGCCTGGATTCTCGGGGAAGTCGGTGTACAACATTTTTATCAACCCCTTGTCCCGCTTTTAGAAGATCAACATCCGAAAGTCAGACAAGCGGCCATACTTGCTGCCGGACTACTGCAAAGCCAAGATCTCATCTCACATCTCATCAAGCAATTTGAAAGCCCGCGCTTTGCCGCCACCGCCGTCAATGCCTTGGCCCAATATGGAGAACAAGCGGTGGATATCGCCGCGGGGCTTCTTGATGATCCCAATCATGGCTCTGCGATTCGCGCACAAGCGCCTAAAATTCTGGCCCGCATTGCCACAGATCACTGTGCCGATGTCCTTTGTAATCATCTCCTCGATGAGGACATTCACGTCCGCTCGGCCAGCGTTCTGGGCATGGTTTCTCTTTTGCGTCGCAATCATCACATTCACACAGACCGCGAAGCTGTCGGCTTTGCAATCCATATGGAAGCCAAGGGCTACTTTGAACTCCTTAACTTACAGCATAATTTAGAACTTGATGCCAAAACTTCTTTGTTAAGTGATGCGCTGAGCCACCGACAAAATCAGATTGTTGAAAGACTTCTTGGACTCTTGAGCCTTAAATACCCCAGTCAAACGATTGAAGTCGTTTCCAACAACCTAAAAAGCCCCAATGTCAGTACCCGGGCCAATGCCCTCGAGGTGCTCGACAATCTCTTAAACAAAGATGAAAAATCGTATATTATCCCGCTCCTCGATGACAGTGCCGGAGAGCGTAAACTCCAGGTTGGTGGGGAAATATTCCAGCTCCAGGATTATAATCGCCAAGAGCGTCTCATTGAGCTTCTTGAGGGTCGAGACACCTGGCTCAAAGTGGCCGCCGGTATGGCTGTTTATCACTGGGACTTGCACGATCTAAGCCCGCAAGTCGATAAAATGCTCCACCACGATGAAGCCCTCTGCCGTGAAACAGCTATTTTCGTCGGGCGTAAACTATCACTGACCCACCAACATAAAGATATATTGCTCGACTTAATCCACGACCCTGCCCATCAGGTCAGCACCTATGCTCGCTTTGCTTTAGCGAAAATGGCACCATCAAATTGATTCATTCAACTGGCCGGAAGGCACTCAGAAGCATGCTCTCGAATATCTTCAAGCGCCTTGAGGATAAGTTCATCCTCTAAACTTCCCATACGACGCCCAAAAGAAGTGAATGCAATCCGCCCACATGCATCGAGCACAAAATAGCCCGGTATGAGCAACCCAGCGCTGCGCCAATATCCCAGAGCCTTTAAAAGCCCTGGACGAGATTCATGCAGGATAGGGAATGGAATCTGCTGCCTCTTCTTAAATGCAGCCAATGTGGCTGTATCGCTATGTGCGACGATTCCGACCTGCACACCCAACCGGACAAATTCAAGCTGGCGATCCACCAAGCTTTGCACTTGTCTTAAACAAACTGGGCAATCGCTGCTCTTGAGCACCAACACCACCATAGGAGAACCATTTGCCAAACCAGGCAACGTCCATTCCTTGCCATCTGTACGCACAAAACGCTGCTGATTCAACAACTTCGATAAATCCTCAGCCGCCCAAAGTGGCGCCAAAAAACCACCAAAAACAACGAGCCCAACAACCCCACGCAGCATCCTTTAAGCTTCTAAAATATTGCCATAAAACGCAAGACTCTTGGGCGCGATATGATTAGAAACAAAGGCTTGAGCCATACTAATGCGGCGTTTATAAGAGTTTCGAGGAAAACTTAAATTTGATGATGAATCACCACCTGCAAAATCTTGTCGTCGGCACCATTTTTACCCTGACCTTGCTCGGCTGTAAACCGCTTCCTCCCCGTCCTCTGCTGCAAAATGCCCATGGTGCTGTCATCGAAACACCGTCCCCCGCCAATAATGCCGAAGAAAGTAAAGCTCAAGAAATCGCCATGGAAGCCAAAAAAATGCAGCAAGGCGGCGATCATCACAGCGCTCAAGCCAGGCTCAAAGAACTCGCAGAAAAATATCCGGCCACAGAGGCTGGGGCAATGGTTCTGCTTGAACAAGCACGTGCTGCCCATGCCGCAGGGAATATAACACAAGCCATTACGCTTTATGAGCGCCTGCTTTTTTATCGGCCAACATTTAAAGATGCGATACGGGCAAGGAGCACCTACTCAGAACTTCTCTTAAAAGTTGGACGCTATAAAGATGCGACCCCTATGCTTGAAAACCTTGTCGGCACCGTCAAAGATCCCGAAGAAAAAACTCGACTCGAAATACTGCTTGCGGACACCATGGGTGCACGTGGCTCTGCACGCATTGCCCTCGACTCCTATATCGAAGCGCTGCAAAAAACGAACGATGCCGCGCAGCGTGAGAATGCAACCCATCAAGCCATCAACAACGCGGGCAGACTTTCACTATCGGAAGCAAAATCACTCTGGAATGAAATGCAAGGCGAAGAAGAATGGGCTTTTCTTGAACCATACGTGGCCTTTCGACTCGCTAAAATATATTATCACTCAAGAGATTTCGATTCTGCCCAAGAACTTCTTCAAGAAATCAAAGAAAATTATGCACAAAGCAAATTTGCGATTGGCGCCCAGGCGCTTTTAGAACGCATTGAAAAACGTTTTAAAACGGCGCCAAAAGTTATCGGTGTATTATTGCCTTTAAGTGGACGCTATAAGCAATTTGGGAATCGCGCAAAGACCGCAATCGAAATGGCATTTGAAAACCAAAGCACATATCAATTGATCTTTAAAGACACCCAGGCCGATGCAAAAAAAGCGGCTTTGGCGGTAGAGGAGCTTGTGATGGAGCAATATGCTCTGGCCATCATTGGACCGCTTTTTTCACAAGAATCATACAGCGCCGCGCTTAAGGCTGAGGAGCTAAGCGTGCCCATTATTAGCCTCTCCCATCGCGAAGGCATTCCCGAAATAGGCCCTTGGTTTTTTCGTACGGCTTTAACCGTTAAAGCTCAAGCGACTGGGCTCGCCCAAGTTGCTTTCGAAAAACTTGGCATGAAAAATTTTGCAATGCTCTCGCCACGAAGCCGATATGGGAAATCTTTCAGCAATGCCTTTTGGGATGAAGTCAATCAAAACTCTGGAGAGATTCGCGGTTTTGAAACTTATGAGCACAACGCGACAACATTTCAGAACCCCATTCGTCGACTTGTAGGACGTTATTTTAGAAGTGCGCGCACCGAATATGTTGACGGAGTTCGAGCTATACGGGCTCGTCAACTTTCTCCTCAAAGGACCAAAACCGAAATTGGTCGACTCGTGAAAAAACTTAATCCTGTGATCGATTTTGATGCCATCATCATTCCTGACTCGGGAAAAAATATTGGGCTCATTGCACCAGCAATCATCTTCGAGGATATCGTGCTCACACGTGACGAGGCTGACTTAGAAACCATTCGTAAAACAACACAGCAAAAAGAGATCAAAACAGTTGTGCTGCTCGGCGCAAGCACGTGGAATTCATCCTTAACGCTACGAAGCTGTGAAAAATACTGTGAGAATGCCATTTTCGTGGATGCTTATTTTGCCGACCGCCCCGCACCTCATGTGCAAAAATTTGTCGGTGCTTTTCAAGAACGCTTAAGCATTCAACCTCGCCTTAGTGAAGCACAAGCCTTTGATACCGCAGGCTGGCTGCTGAATGTTTTACAGCAAACTCAACCTAAGCAACGCAACATCTTGCGCACAGCTCTTCTGGAAGCAGAGCCCTACAGCGGCGTAAGTGCTAAAATGCAATTTACGGAAAATGGTGAAATACAAAAAGAATTATTTGTTTTAACGATTAAAGATCACACCATTCGTGAGTGGCAACCACAAGCCCCAGCCGCCCAAGAGGGTGCTCTATGACTTGGGAACCTGAGATTTTATCGGCCAATGATCCGCATCTTCCACCGCCTCGCCGTCAACCCGAAAAGAAAAACAAACCTAAACAACGCTGGTTCTTGCACCTTCTGCTCTTCACACTCACTTTTATTTCAGCCATGTGGTCACAGATTCAACCCCTGCCTGGAGAAGATTTTTTTGAACTCATTACTGGCCCCCTGGCGAACCCTGAACGACTCATGCACGGGCTTCCCTTTGCCACAACGCTTATGGCCATTCTTCTGGCCCACGAAATGGGTCACTATTTAACAGCCAGACGGTATGGGGTTGATCAAAGTTTGCCCTATTTTATTCCGGCACCAACCATCTTTGGCACCCTGGGCGCCATTATTTTAATGCGTTCACAACCCGAAACGCGGCGAGACTTGCTCAATGTTGCAGTCATGGGGCCCTACGCGGGGATTATCCTGGCCATTCCCGCCGCCGCTTGGGGGCTTGCCCATTCAATTCCAATTGAACCTGAACAAATGCAACCGGGACAACTTTGGTTTGGCTCATCGATACTTTTCTCATTTCTTGAAAATCACTTTTCCCCCAATGGCTCTGATGTCATGCTGCACCCTGTTGCATTTGCCGGCTGGGTTGGCATGTTTGTGACATCCCTCAATCTTATTCCGGCGGCACAGCTCGATGGGGGACATGTTGCCTATTCACTTTTCGGGCGCTGGCAGGAAATGATTTCACGCATCATCGTTTTGGGCCTTATTGGCGTGGGCTTCTATCTTGGCACTGGCAAAGGCACCATATGGATCTTCTGGGGGATTTTACTTTTACTTTTTGGCTTAAGACACCCTCCCGTTCAAAATGAATCCTTTCCACTGAGCAAAGGGCAAAAAGCCAACGCTATTTTTGCATTAGTCTTATTTGTACTCACATTTATTCCTGTCCCCATTGAAATTGTTGGCTTGGATGAAATAAACAAAAACCCTGCGCAACAAGCACCGCTGGAGCAGCAAGAATTGCCCGCCGTCCCCTCACCAGAAAATGCTGCTGAGGAATTCAAGCTCTAATCAGATGAAAGAGACAAACTTAACGCAATGGGTTGAGCACTTCTTTTCCCCTAAAGGCCCACTCGCATCTTCAATGTCTGACTACGAAGAGCGACAAGAACAAAATATTTTTGCCGCCAATATAGCACACGCCATCGAGAACAATGAGGCCCTCATCGCCGAAGCTGGAACAGGAACGGGGAAAAGCCTGGGCTATCTTGCACCTGCTGTCGGCAGTGGCCTTAAGGTCGTGATTTCAACTGGCACTAAAAATCTCCAGGAACAACTCCTCAACAAAGATCTAAAACTTCTGGAAAAAGCATTAGGACGAAAAGTTGAATATCAGCTGATGAAAGGTCGCACGAACTATCTGTGCCACTTTAGAGCCGATGAATGGACGCGGCAACTCAATCTCGATCTACAACAAACAGATCTCAAACATATTTTAGATTGGCGTGAAACAACATCAGAAGGTGACCGCGCTGAATTGGCCTCCCTGCCCGACAACACACCACTGTGGCGCAACATGACCGCCAACTCAGAGCAATGCCTTGGTCAACGCTGCCTTGATTATGAGCGCTGTTTTGTCACACAAATGCGACGACGCGCTCAAAACGTTGACCTTATTGTTGTTAACCATCACCTCTATTTTGCTGATTTGGCACTTCGAACAAGGCTCGGTGATGATGTCGGTCTTTTACCCGCACATGATATTATTATTTTTGATGAAGCGCATGATCTGGATGATGTGGCTGCTCAACATTTTGGCTATAGTATTTCTGAAAAACGCTTCTCCGAACTCTTTAATGAAATTAAAAAATATCTCGTCAAGAAGCCCACCCTCGCCACAGAAGTTGGATTAACACTCACCTCACTCGAACAACAACTCAGGGAAGTGTTTGACATATTACCATTCGAAAAAATGCGAAAACGGCTTAAAGATGAAGATTTAGATGAAAAGGCATTTAAAATACACGAGCGCATTGACGGACAATTAGAACTGATAGAGGCCCACCTCGCCAATATCGGTACCGACGAGGCGATGCGTCTTTTGGAACGAACTGCTTTGATTGCCGCAGAACTCTGCTTTATTCTTAAACGGTCTTTTCGTCGCTCTCAAGGTACCGAAGCAGAACTGGAACAAACTCTGGGATTACACAAAGTCTTACAAGGCGACCTCTTTGAGCAAAATGAAAGCGCACCACAAGAAGAAACCTTGAGCAACATCCCCTTTGTGCGCTACACAGAAACACCACAAGACGGTCATAGAGTTGTCACTGCCCGACCCATCGAGGCCGGTCCTTTCTTACAAAGAGTATTAAAGGAGCGCACGGCAATTTTTGTTTCAGCGACCCTACAAGTTGGAAACAGTTTTAAATTCTTTAGACAACGTGTTGGCCTTCCTGAAAGCTCCGAAGTTGCGGTTGAATCACCATTTGACTACCAAGAAAATGCTCGAATATATATTCCCGCAAACTTTCCACTGCCACAGCACCCAAATTTTTTAAACGCCGCCGTTGATGAGGCGATTGCCCTTATTGAAGCAGCTGATGGTGGTGCCTTTATCTTATGCACGAGCTACCGCATGCTTAACGAGCTGAGCAAAGAAATTACCCGACGCAGCTCCAAGCCGGTTTGGGTTCAGGGCAAAGGCCCAAAAAATCTTCTCTTAGAGGAATTTACAGAATGCGGAAATGGCGTCCTGCTGGGCACCATGAGTTTCTGGCAGGGTGTGGATGTGCCTGGCTCAGCCTTACACTTGGTCATCATTGATAAGCTTCCCTTTGCATCACCCGATGAGCCTCTTGTTGCCGCACGCAACGACTATCTCACCGAGCAGGGGCTTTCAGCCTTTAGGCTCTTTCAAATCCCCCAAGCCGCCTTGCTCTTAAGACAGGGATTTGGACGACTTCTGAGACGACAGAGCGATCGAGGCGCGGTTGCTATTTTTGACCGGAGAATTCAAACCAAAGGCTATGGAAAAATATTTTTGCGTTCTTTACCTGATTGCCCGCTTATCGAAGAAAGAGAGGAAATTGTGCGCTATCTCAAGACAAGCAGCGCCGCAAAGTGATTTAAGACTTTGGGTTGCCATAATCATACATGACTTCTTTTTCCAAAACACCTTTTTCATTCCAAAACTGCCACTTACCATGCTCTTGACCATCTTTAAAACGGCCTTCTTTGTGCTTTACACCAGAGGAATACCAAAAAATCCATAGGCCTTCTTGTGTCCCATTTTTGAAACTGCCTTCTGCCGACTTTTGTTTGTTGGGATGCCACAACATCCATTTTCCAATAGGGTGTCCATTTAAAAACTCTCCGCGGCCACTGCGCTCACCATTATCATGCCACTCAAGCCATTCGCCTTCGCGTTTTCCGTCACGGTATTTTCCCGTCTCCTTCTTTTTTCCATTGGTATACTGATATGTCCAATGCCCATCTGGTTTACCCTTGGTGAATTCGCCTTCCCAGTCCAAATACCCATTCGCATGCCATGCTTTCCAGGTCCCTGTCTCTGCCCCTTCATCATAGCTTCCTCTGGCATAGGTTTGTTGATTTTCATGCCATAATGTCCAAGCGCCATGACGATCTCCATTTTTATAATCGCCTTCCCATTCTTTCGCGCCATTTTCGTGCCAACCTTGCCAATGACCAGACTCCACACCCTCATCGTATTGTCCAAGTGCTTTTTTACGGGTTTTCGTATGCCAAGCAATCCAACCGCCATGTCGCACGCTTTGTCCATCCCCATGCCTTGCACACCATTGCTCATAACCATCAGGAGGAAGCTCACCAAGAAGTTTTGTACCGCCAGGACATTTGATGGCCGCTGGAGCGGCGCAATGTAAAAGGCCACCACACATCAAAACAAAGACTAAATGCTTAAAGCTCAACATCGGCATCTCCCAAAATTTCTAAAAAACCATGCTTAAGAAGCCATGATATAACATATTGAATCTTCCACTTCTCTGGTCCGTATTTATCAACGAATTCTTCTACCAGGCAAGGTTCTTCGATGCTTTTTAGAATCCCTAAAGCATCGTCCCAAGAAAAAATTGAGTCCATAGAAAAAAGCAACGGATATTTCCCACCCCCTCTAAACCATTGTTCAGCAAAGGCCGTACATTGTATGCGATGCCTTCCCTCGAGAAATGCCGTTGGGTAGTGCTCAAAAACCGATGAAAACATCATTGCGCATGGGTCGTTTAGCGAAGTGTTCTCTTTCCCAAAGTCACTTTTCGCTTCCCGCCACAGATGCTCAAGCGCTGGAATAATAACCCTATAATCGTACTTACGCATAAATTCGCGGCGCGCATTTGCTCCCAAAACCTCACGCCCATCTGCGTCATCGTAGAGTTGTTGCAAATGCTTTCTAAGACAGCTGTTATCCAAACTTAAACTTTGCCCCAAATAACGATGATATGTGCGTTCATCAAGAAACGGGCTAAGCTCTTCAAGGATTGGAAATTTATTCCACATTGTCGGCACCGTCAGGGCGATCTCGTCGTGGACAAGATTCTTATAACCGTCATAATCTGAAACCAACAAAGGTAAACCAAAAGCCATCGCCTCAAGCAAAGTAATACCAAACGTTTCTTGCGGGTTATCACTCAAAGATACAAAAAAATCTGCGCCGTCATACAATTGCCATTTGGTTTCTTCACTCGGGTTTTCAAAAATCTTAACTTGCGCCTCTAAACCAAGACGCCTTATCCATAGCTTCACAATCTCAAAATATTCTTTTTCCTGTACAGAACCCGCCAACCACAAATGTGCTTTGGGATTATCCACGGCAATTTGAGAAAACACATTCAGCAAAGGCAAAAGGTCCATCTTATCCACATCAGAAAAACGACCAAAATATAAACCGATCACCGCATCATCATGCTCTAATAATTCTTGACGAATCGATGCGTTTTGTTTTCGGGGCAATGCCTGACCATCTAAGCCCAAAGGCATAAGTTCCAAAGCAAGCTTTGGCATCTCCAGTGATGCTTTGGCAGAAACATCATCCAAACATTTTTGCACAACATCCTTTCCGGCACCAGATGAACACAAGAGCATATCCGCATCGCACACGCCACCAAGAGAAAACTCCGCGTAGGCGCGCATAAAACGCTGATAACTCAACGAATGTATGGATGCACTCACAGGGAAATTTCCATATTTGTTACGCAGAAAACACAATGATGAAAAATAAGAAATATGGTCGCTTAGATGAAAGACAGTATAGTCATATTTTTCCATCGCCTCAGGGAGTTGTAGGCGTTCAAAAAGTTCAATTTTTTCCCATAAACCCTGTGCCTCAAGTTTTTCTTTATGTGCCGCCGTAAATGCATCTATATGGGCCTTATTCATCAAAAAGAAATGAAAAGAGTCGAAATTGCTATAACGCAACAGGGCAATCAAAAAACTGTAATTGGCAACGGAGCGCCCAACCAAGCCCGCTCCGGCCTGCGCTGGAAGATAATCATCTAAAGTTGCCCAAATAGCCATGCGACCTGCAGTTTCAACGTTTTAAAACGCTTTTAAACATTCCTGTAAGGCCCTTTTTGGGATTATTTTTAGACAATTCCTTTTCTTCCCGCATGGACATTAAACGCAGCTCTCTTTGTGCATCAACATTTTGCGGATTTATATCCAGTGCTTTTGCGAGAAGCTTTCGCGCATCCACATATTCCTTTTGAGAGGCAGCAACCCTGCCCAGGAACTCATAGCCGGCTTCGCATTTCTTGTTGATCTTAAGTGACTTGACCAATATTTCACGCGCTTCCCGCAAACCAGATTGGCCCTTTAACGCATAAACACAAAACCCTAAATACGCCCAAAATTCCGCATCAGAGCGATTTAACTCCACCGCCTTGCGCAAAAGCGGCTCTGCTGGCGCCACTTGTCCGCGGCGCACCATGCCTTGCGCCCTGCGAAAAATAGCCTCTGCCTCCAAAACGTCCGCTGGATCTGTGGGTAAGCCTTGGGCCTGACGCTCAATAATAATATCGTATTCTTTTCTTTTCTCATGATCTTGAAGCAACTCATGCGATTCACTAAGCGTCTGAAAGATGTCCTCCACTTTTTCGTGGATCTCATCACCCAAATTTAAACCGGCAAACCGATCTGTATGCCATCTTCGTGCCGCCCGGAAATAAGCTTCACGAATCATGATGTCGGTCGCATCACTACCAATACCCAAAATCTGATAATGTGTTTGCTCCTGCATCGAAGTATGCATATCTTCAATTTGTTTGATCAGTGCTTTTTCTTTGGCGGTAAATTGGCGTTTGGGTTTTTTTGCCTCCTCTGCCTCTCTCTTCTTCTCGGCACTCTTTTGTTGTGACTTAAGCCTCAATGCTGTCGCACCTGCACTCAGAGCTGCACCACCGCCCTCAAAAGCCCCCAAAACAAGACACGCACACAGAGCTTTCTGCTGCTCTGGGTTAAATTTAATCACCATGTCACCAATCATTTTGGATGCTTTGAAATGCTGAACTTCTGCGCCTCCAGACTCTCTGATGGCCTGACTTACCCTTTTAAAACGTGGGCCAGGTGAAACCTCCATGCTGGCTCTTTCTACCCAAAATTGTTCCAGCTGTGCTTCCGGAAACCCCTTAATCATCGAGACAAGTATTTCGTCAAATGTATCAATCTCTAAATGTTGTCGCTCTTTAGGCCTTTGCTCTCGAAACAGATATCGACCTTTAACGGAGATAATAAATTCTTTTAAAACTTCGAGAACGTCTTCACGTTCTGTCGACAACTCATTGCTGGGCTTGTGCAAAGCAATGGCGCGACCATATTCGAAAAGGATTTGGTTGCGTTTGGCCCCCAGAGTCCAAATTAAAATCCCTGACATCCGCTCATTGGCGATCTGAGCCAAAACCTCTGCACCGATTTTTCCTGGACTAAGTTTTTCTTCACGCATCTATTTAACGACAACTCGTGATTTAGGAGAGAAACCAAAATATTCAGGAAGCACTGCCCAAAATTGACTCTCAACCAACTCAAGGCGCTTAATCCAAGCTTCCGGCAAGGAAGGTTGGGGGTTCAATGCTTGTCCCAACAAAGACACATTCTGCATCCAGGAAGCATAGCCATTAGGCAGCCAGATCTCAACCTCTTGTTCGTCCCTAAGCCCAAGCTTTTCTTTCACAAGCGCAATACTGTCCTTTAATCCGCCTAAACTATCGACCAGCCCATTCGCAAACGCCGCTTGCCCGGTATAAATTTTTCCCTCCGCCAAAGTCTCAATGCGTGCCAAAGGCAACTGACGACCAAAAGCAACACGATCGAGAAAAGTAGCATAATGTGCCTCTAAATAATCCTGCACACGTGCTTTTGCCGAGTCCGACCAAGGTCTTGCAAGAGAATCCCAGCCTGCTAAATCGCCTGTTTTAAGCTCTTGGCGACCAATTCTCAACGTATCAAGCAGCTGCTCGATATCTAATCGCATGGCGAATATGCCAATCGAACCCGTAATGGTTCCCGGGGATGCCAGGATATGCTCTGCAGCGCTCGCAATATAATAGGCCCCCGATGCAGCGACATTGCCCATAGAGACAAAAAGTGGTTTTTCTGCAGCCAAACGCCTGGCGGCGCGCCAAATTTGCTCCGAAGCAAAAACATCGCCACCTGGGCTTTCCAAACGCAGAATCACAGCCGCAATATCGATATTTTGGGCCAAATCATCGAGAATCGGCACCAGCTTTTCCGCACTTGTGGCTTGGCCCCCCAAAGGGCTCTGTCCATTAAAACGGGTTATCAGGCCTTGGATTGGCACCAGGGCAATGCGTTCCTTCGCCCCCCACACTTCTCCCTTGTACACCGATGGCTCGAAGGCATAGGGCTCCTGCAGCTTGGGCGCTTTCACCAGAGCTTTTAAGGGGCCGCTTAACGCATCGATCAATTTAAAGTCCATAGCCTTTTGACCTGTAAACAGACCTGTGGCGAATATTGCTTCAATCGCTTCTTGTGAGAGCTGACGCTCATCACTCAATACCGCAACGAGCCTCTGCTGATTTGCATTTAACAATTCCAATCGCGTCTTCGTCTCTTCAGGGCTT
Organism: Myxococcota bacterium; assembly: GCA_030749035.1. GTDB lineage: Bacteria > Myxococcota > XYA12-FULL-58-9 > XYA12-FULL-58-9 > JASMKV01 > JASMKV01. The sequence continues at coordinate 15,155 of JASMKV010000379.1, forward strand.
GCCTTCGCATGGGTTAACACATGCGGTGCCGTTTTATGTGTGCCCACAGCAACACTTTCAAAACGGATACCAATTTTTTTCAACGCTTCTGAAAAGTAAAAAGCCTCTGCTGAATGACCATCAATAATCAAAGCGCCAGCGGGATCCATCGTGATCCGATTACAAGCTGCAGCAATTAAATACGTTTTCTCATCACCTCCAAGAATTTGCGCCTCAACCTCAATATCACGTGCGCGCAGTGCCTTAATCGCCGCTCTTAATTCTTCAATTTGTGCCCAACCAACATCGATATGGTCTAATAACAATCGAAGTTTCTTGAGACGCTTGTGACGAACCAGATGATGTAATCTTAAAGACTGACTCATAAAGTTTTCTGATTTAAAAAATAAACTATTTTCTTTGGGCAGAAGGTTTCCTCCTAAAACCAAAGACTCAGTCTTCTGCTGCGGTACCAAAATGCTTTCGCGTCGTTTACCTGAGAGCTTAAGCGCAACATGATTAAGTCGGTCATCACCGCCTGCACCCGCCATAAAGGCTGTATTGGCTTTATTCAGCGATGTATGAATTCCCATGTCAACACGTTCTGCATTCGGCGAATAAGCCAGGCGTAAATGGATTCCAGGAACCACGTGCACATCAAAACCCCAGCGTTGTTCTTCTAAACTCCAATTTTTTTCCCTGTCCCAGTAAGTTTCCCCAAAAACACTAAGGCGGTCTAAGCCTTGAATTGGCCTAAAGCCAAACGCCAAGCGCCAGGACGATTTTAAACGCACGTCATCGATAAACACGCTATTCGCATGCTGATTTGACAGTGCTAAATTAAACCATTTCCAGGGCTCCCAAAATAATCCCCAATCATAAGAGAGTTCTGTCTTTTCTTGGCCCCGTCGGTATTCACTAATAATCAGTCCTGCCCCTAAAGAAGAGCTTAACTTACTCGAAAAGCCTATTTGACTTCGATGCCATAAAACATTTTGCCAGACGAAAGGTTGGTAACCAAGACTAAGCGCCAAATCACCAAGAGGTACAAGTGCATAACCTTGAAAAGCCCGACGGGTTTTAAACTCATCTTGCCAGACCAATTCAAAATGAAGTTCTCGATCGTCCAAAAACGCCAACGAACCTGGATCACTCGCTGCAGATGCAGAACCTTTATCGATATTGGTAAACTGAGATTGCGGCGTAAAATTTTGTGCCCAAGCAACTGTATTCACCAATAAGAAGCACACCCCAAGAAAAAGGGAAAAGCGTTCCCTGAAAAGACACAATACATACTGGCAACTTATATAACGATGTCTCAATAAATCATTAACATGCATTGTTATACCCACTTGATTAAAGTTTAGAGCGCTGCACAAATGCGTCTTGTTTTCAATCCACGTCCTAAATATTCTTCCAAACAATCTAAAACATAATCTTCAATTCTCTTGGCCGCGTGCTCTGTGCTGCAACTTTCCCCCTTTAAAACCTCAAAGGCCTCAACTGAAACCGGCTCAGCATCACAACTTAAACACACGGGTTGTACGCTGCGCTCATATTCCATCAGAGCACCAGCAGCAGCGCCACCACAACGCCCACAAGAAGACAATTGCGGAAAAACACCTATGTTTTTAAGTATTTGTGGATATTCCTCAACCGCCCTGACACAACGATGCTCGGCCAATAAATCAAAAGCCCGCTCCACAGAATCATAAAAGCCGGTGATCGGCATATTTTCGTGAGCGCATGAACGTACAATATCACAGATCATTTGCGCACGCTTAAACGCCTCAAGGTTCTCCCTTATGCCCAAGCGAGGTTTTTTTATATTTGCCGATTCAAGAGTCCAAGGTCTCTTATGCGTTCGAACTTCAATGTCTAAGGTAATGAAGAGATCGAGAGCACCAACAAACCGCTTTTTACTCGCTCGCGCACCACGCCCCACCACGGAAATGCGTCCATACTCATGCGTCAAAATATCGATAAATCGGCCTGATTCACCAAAAGCGCGTGCCCCCACCACGACACCACTCAGAGATAAATATGAATTTTGCGCACGCATCCTGAAGGGCTTTATAGCACACCCACCGTCAAGAGATAGTCAGGAAAGAGTTGAGATTAGGGCTTTACGTATACTGAAGCACTACATTTCAAGCCAAAGGTACTTTCAGGATTATTTGATGCACATTTTTTAAATAATTGTTGAGCGTTTTCTCTTTTGCCCTGCTTTAAAAATGCCAGTCCATAGTAATATTGTAACTCTCGAATATATTCTCCTGAAACATTCTCAGCAACGAGGGCGTCCCCCAGGCAATATTTCTCAAGGCGGATATGCATTGAGGTCGCCAAAGCTGGGTTCTCTTCCGCAAGCGCAATGCGCACAAGCCATTCATAGCCACGACAAAAGCGCTTGTTAATATCCAGAGCTTTCATGATATGGCTGATGGCCTTCTTACTTTCACCTTGTTTATAATATGCCCAGCCAAGATTACCTTCGGCCAAATAGGGTGTAGAATAAAGAATATCCTCCAAAGCCAGCTCAAAGGACTCAATCGCGTTGCTGTATTTGCCCATATCCATATAAAGAATACCGATATTGTTATGGGCCTCTGAGTATCCAGATCTTAACTCAATGGCTCTGGAATAATGCCTTAATGCCAGCTCCTGGCGCTCCATCGCGTGATAGATTAGCCCCAGTGCAAAATGTGCCTCAACCAACGCTTCATCGTATTCTAAAGCCCGCAAAAGCTCTTTCAAGGCCATGCGTCGATCTCCCCTATTAAGAGAAGAAATACCTATATCATAATGTATTTGAGCGCGTTTTCGAGGCTCTTGGCTTTTCAAGGTGGCGCATCCTGCCAACCCCGTAGAAAAAACAAACGTAAGAACTAAAAAGATTGCTTGCAGCTGGCCCAGCGCTGTCCCAACCCTAAAAGACATCGATAGAGTATTCGTTTCGGTAGTCACGTGTTTCAAGCGCGGTTCTCTTGTATTCAATCAACTTTCTCTTGATCACAACATTTCGTCCGCCAGACTCACCCTCTCCGACAACAACTCTGAAATAATGTTGCGGCGATGAAGATAAACGTGAATCCTTCATATTCTTTTTCGCAACCAACATAATTTTATTGGGGCCCGTTTTCAAATACTTCGTGATTTCAAAGACCACATGCTTTTCTTCATTTAAAAAACGCCTTACCCATTTAGAGTTCACAAAGAGGTCCACATCGTACTGTGTCATGCCTGGAACATTTTTCTCCGTCACCAACCAATATTGACGACTTGGCCGCTCTCCGGTTGGCACCCCTTTTACAGGTGGAGCTTCGGGCGCTCCTTCTTTATGTTTTACCTCAAAACCTTTGGCCTCGATAAAGACATTGCCATATTCATCAATACGAACTCGACAATTCTCAAAAACTTGATTGGTCAC
>JASMKV010000380.1 GCA_030749035.1 Myxococcota bacterium
GGCACCACCTGGTTTGGCTGGAATGAAATTGTCGTAGGCGCTGCCTGTTGGATTATTGCCTTACGCTGGGTTAAGGCCTTACCTCTAAAAACTGTCCCGTCCGCGCCGCAAGTGGGCAAATAAACTCACCGCATCGCTGCAACCTTTAGCTGCCTGCAGAGCCCCATCATCGGAGCGTAAAAAAGGATTGGTTTCACACTCTGTTTTTAAAAGCGCCGGCACAGTCGGTCGACCTTGCGCTCTTTGGTTATCGACCTCTGCCAAACGCGCCTGCACTGCGGCGTTCTCCGGCTCCACATGCAAGGCATAATTCAAATTCTTCTGGGTGTATTCGTGACCACAATAGACCAAGACATCCTCAGGCAGTTCGCGAATTTTTAAAAGCGAATGGCAGAGTTGCTCCGGGGTGCCCTCAAAGAGTCGACCACAGCCGGCGGTGAATAAGGTATCACCAGTAAAAACAGCTTTGCTTTTCGGGCAGTAAAAGGCCACCGCGCCCAAAGTATGTCCGGGCACATGCAGACAATGGACTTCTTCTGCAAAAAGTTCAAAAACATCGCCATCGCCAATAAAATCGGTCGTGCCGGCAAAATGTTTGGCATCAATCTCGGAAGCAAAGACCTTCGCCTCAGGAAAAAACTCCAAAAGCCCCGCAATACCGCCCGTATGGTCCCAATGGTGATGGGTGGCAAGAATAACTTCCAAGCGCAAGTCACGTGACTCTAAAAACTCTATCACCGGACCTGCTTCCGAAGGGTCGACAACAGCGCAGCCATTGCCACTCTGCGGCGTTAAAACCCAAGCGTAATTGTCACTTAAAAGTGGTAGCCCCTCAATATGCATACCCTAAGCATGATTGAGTTCGGCCATCAAAGTCAAGCTTTAGGATTTACTCAGCGGTTTAGGCTGCACCGAATAGCGCATACGTTTGGCCAGCTGGCGCAACATTCGCCCCTGCAAGGTCGGCTCGGAATGTTCGATGGTGTGATAGCTATCATTCTGACTGAAACAGCGATCATCAGCCAGTGCCATGCGCTGAGTACGGTTCGGGGTAAAGCCTAGAGACACACACTTCGAAGCCTTCACCCAGTGGGGATTAAATGTCAGCTCGGTTGCGGGTGCCTCATTCTGTATCGGATTCGGGGCTTTTAAGTGACTCGGCAACACCGCATCGAAACCCTCAAGGTCGGGGTTGCCAAGATTGACGGTGAGCGGATTTGCCGCACTAAATTCTTGATCATCAGCGCCTAAGCTATAACGAAGCGCACTACACCTACCCTTGTCATAGACGCAGGCAATGTCCACATGCTCGAGCCAGTAATAACGCGTGGCATCAGCCAGTGCCTCAACCTCTGCTTGCGCTTTTTGTGAGCTCATATAAAGACCAAAATCGGCCACTCGGGTCAGAGAGACGCTTCCTAAAATGGCGATAATCGCCAACACCACACCTATCTCGATGAGCGTAAAACCGGAACTTCTCTTATTTCCAATGACATGCAACGAAATCATCTCGGGCATCAAACACCTGCTTTGCATTTCACTGGGGGCACTTGAGGCTATTATAGCTAATGCCATTGCATTTGAACATCCTATAAAAGAGTTTCTTTTCCCTGGCCTTAGAAGCCTGGCGAGAAAACCCGCTAAACTTTTGCTTTTCCCTGAAAACCCCTTTAATCTTAAGCAGATGCGCAACCGTACGCTGC
>JASMKV010000381.1 GCA_030749035.1 Myxococcota bacterium
TCAGATACGATGGATTCTTTAAGCTGTGATTCTGCTTTGGGCTACAACTTTTTCCCACAACAACGCTGCGCAGACATCACAGATCTTTGGATGGCCGCACCAGCCATCGAAACAGGTGCCTGCTCCAAACCTGCAGAATACGCCTGCTCAGATACGATGGATTCTTTAAGCTGTGATCCTGCTTTGGGCTACAACTTTTTCCCACAACAACGCTGCGCAGACATCACAGATCTTTGGATGGCCGCGCCTGTCGTCTGCAAAAGAGGCTATGAATTCAATGCCGACACGCAGATCTGTGAAGCGATGCGCGCCTGCAGCCTTTCTACAGACGATACAGCCAATCTCTGCATCGAAATTTCAAGTGCAGACCATTCACCGATCCCATCACACTTTTCCGGGTTCAATCTACAAAATGGCCGCGATGGTTGGCATCCCTGGGATGAGAGACTTGTTGAGAATGCCCGAAAGGTGCTCCCTGGTCATATTCGTTTCCCTGGTTTTGCCTCTGTTTATCACTGGCCCAGCGGCAGTGTGCCGCAATCATACGCCGACCGCTTTATCGGCAAGGCCTCATCATATAACAGAAACTCGGATTTTCACGATATCGTCAAAGGTAAGGGTTTTATTAAATTGCGCGACTATGCCCGCCTGGCGCAAAGCATCGGGTCAAAATTAGTCATGCTCGTCAATATCTTCACCGATACTGCGTCCAGTACTGGCGCATTGGCTGAACAGGTGGTCCAATACAAGTATCCGGTTGCTATTTGGGAGCTCGCCTCTGAGGTACACAATTGGGCGGATGAAAACTGGTGTGACAAGGGTGTACAATCATGTCCTCCTTTCTGGGATGGGGGCGATGGTTATGCTCATGATGTTAAACCTTATTTTGATGCCATCGTTGCGGCGTATGATGCTGCAGGCATGGAACGTCCCGCCATCACGGTCAGCACCTCGGACTCTGGCATAACGCCAAGGCAGCGTACTTTCGATGGCGTTGTCCTCGATGACAATGGCTACACCCCGTCAAAATCTTCCGGAGTATCCTGGTATGGCAGCCAATTTGATCCCGATCCAACGCATCGTAAGTACTGGGACGATTGGAACCATCACTGGTATCCCGGTCACCAAAGCTACATCAACAGCGCTGGCGAGACTCTTAAAAAATGCCGCGATAAACAAGAGCATTGGGACATCTTTCGCAAAGATGTCAATCAGGAGATTACGCAGCGTGCGGTCCAACATATTGACAACTACTACCTCCCCGTCAACGGTAGACCTGGATTTGGCGATCCGGCCCCCGATACAATGATGGGCAATATCACCGAATATAATCTCCTCTACACCAGTCCCTACGCCAAAAGTATGTTTGCCGGCATTTACGCAGCAGAAAGTGTGATGCGCTGGTCTGGTCACGACCGCATTCGCTTGGTTGGTTTTCACGCACTGACCGCAGCTTGTTTCGGCACCCAGAACAACAACACTGTCGCCCCCAGAGTTGCCGGCAAGAGCAACCGGGTCGTCGACAGTCGCGATCTTAACTATGGTGTTTATAATGAGATCCCCTGTCTCACCCTCAGCTTAACCAACCAGGCGGTGAACCTTGCAAGTGCGAAACTTAAAACAACAACCTTCGGTGGTGCCCAAGTTGCTGGAAACGAAGTGGCAATGGGTAATGACTGGAAATGGTATTCTGCGCCGCAGGACAGTGCTGTTGACGCGACCTATGCCCAGGCATATCGGGGCAGAGATGGCATCACCCGACTCCTCATCAGCAATCGTTCCGCAGAGCCTCATCCTTTAACCATCATTCAGGACGGTCAGTTGCTCGACGCTTCCGACTTTAAGCATGTCTATGCCGTGAGCGCAGAGGATCCGCTCTTTGATAATGATGGGGAACGAGAGATCTGGGAAGAAGAGCAGGGCATTGCCGCGCATCCGAACAACAACTGCGTCAACTCAGGATATGAAGAAGAAGAAGGTGTGATTGACGACGTTGTTATTGAAACACTCTCTTTGGAAAACTTAACATTGCCAGGTTGGGGTGTGGTCATGATTGAGCTTAAGCCCACAACGCTTAGCGATGCCCCTGCAGCGCCAAAAGAGCTCAACGCCTCAGCTGCTGCTGAACGTATCGACCTGACCTGGGAAGAGGTTCCTGGGGCTGACACCTATGAACTAAAATGGGGCGTGCAACCAGGGATGTACACCGCAGCAACGGAGATTGCGGATACACATTTTTCTCTCGATTATATGGATGGCATCCCTCTTTTCTTTGCGGTCTCGGCCTACAAAAATGGCATCGAAAGTGCTCTTTCAACTGAGATCTCGGCAATGGCTTTGAAGAAATTTCGTGTTCTTGAACATTTCGAAAATACCTCATTAGGATCCGACTGGACAGAAGCATGTAGTACCCCGGGTACCCCATGGAGCATTCATGATGGTAAACTCCAGAGCCCAGGAAATGGTGCGCGCTGTCTTCTGCACAACCAATCTGTCGCAACAGATCAGTGGATAAGCACACGCTTTAAAATAGAGACATGGGATGTGATGAGCAATAACCCACGTGTCGGTCTCATTGGACGTTATCAGAGTGCAGATAAATATGGGGTGGCCTATATCGATCGAGCCCTGGGTTTTGCCCGAATAATCGTCGCGCATCCTGGAATTGCGGGTGGGTTTAAAAGCATCGCACGTAGCGAGGATTTGACGAACCTCAATGGGCAGGCCGCTCTTGCTATGAGAAACGGTGAATGGTCGACGCTTGGCCTCGAACTTGATGGTCAAACAATTCGTCTTTTCCTGGGTGAAGGTAGAAACCGCCGCTTGATTGCCGCCGGACTTGATTCCTTTATTCTGGATGCGACGACTGGCAACTATGTACAAGAGAGCGTAAATATAGGTAAGCCCTTTAGCGCAAAAGGCAAAGCTGGGGTTTTCAGTCGAAAGCAGAAAACCTTGTTTGATGATTTTGAGATGCAATAAGGGGTTCTTGCTGTCCGGGGTTTTTGGGGAAGTATCAATTGGGATTCGATAACCGATAACCGATAATCGATAACCGATAACCGATGGCCGAAAACCGACTACCGACGACCGTGCGAGCCAATACGGAGACTTGCTGCGGGTGCCTGGCAGGGTGCGAAGCGTTGTGAGACTTTCCAACGGGGCTCCTAAACGGAGCGCCGAGGATTAGTCGATACAGCTGAGTGGCCGCAGCTTAGTCGCGTAGGCGAGTGTCCGAAAACCGAAAACCGAAAACCGAAAACCGAAAACCGAAAACCGAAAACCGATAAATGATAAAAAGAAGGATTTTGCTGGTATTCCTTTTCCGCTCGTTTTATTGAGGACTACACCCAAAGTTTAAGCAGAAAGAGGGCGCATGTTGTCAAAAAAGAAACTTGTTTTTGGTCTTTTTATGGGGAGCTTTGTTTGTCTCAGCGCTTGCGGCAAGGCTGACAAAGCAAGCTGTGGGAATGGCACTTGCGAGAGCGGGGAGACCGCGGAGAGTTGTGCCGCCGATTGCAGCGAAGAGCCAAGTGAGAGTTGTGGTGATGGCACTTGTGATGCTGACGAAAGCTTTGCCTCTTGTCCGGCGGATTGCAGTGTGCTCTGTGCTGGCGAAGCGTACGCCACTTTTTCTGCTGGCCTTGCTGACGATGGTGCCTTGA
>JASMKV010000382.1 GCA_030749035.1 Myxococcota bacterium
AGGGGGATGCGTTGGAATGACCCAGCTGTGGGGGTGGTTTGGCCCGATATTCCCCCTTTACTTTCAGAAAAGGACGCCAAGGCACCAACTTTGGCGGAGGCGGAGAACAATCTCTCATTGAGGCATTAAGCTTTGAAGCGTGGATGATGCCCGGGCTTATTTAGCATGCAGCAAAGAGTTTATCATCATCGAGGACATATAGGATTCTCTTGATGGCCAGAGCATAATCTTTATTTGGGTGGGTATTGGTTAGAATACACTGGGATTGACACTGTTTATTCTCAAGTTGTTCATATGTTTTTGCTTTTGTCGTACAGGTGACAAGGCACTTCGACAACGCCTTGAACAAAAGAAGCTCTTTTATGGAAGATAATTCCTCGTCAATGCTGATTTGAAACACCATTTGTGGCTTAGTGCTGCACATAATTTGTAAACAGCTTGTGAAGAATGAAATCTCGTCTTGTGTTGAAATGAAATGAAATGCGGTGTCTGCAGAAAAAATGAGTTGAAGTGTTTTGTGCATTTGAGCGTCCAGGCCCAACTTATTCATATCCTTCAAATTAGTATGCTGTAGTGAAATTAAATCCTTGGTAAGGGTTAAAATAGCACGAACCTTTTCTTCATCATTCGAGGTTTGTGAAAGTGCATTGACAACGAGCGCCCGAAGGTCCTGGGCCGTCTTGGTGTGAGCGCCTGAATAAAAAGAAGATTTAGTTGTGATATGGGGCGAGACGAATGTTGTTTGTGCGCCAGGAGAGAATTTTTCAATGTGCTGCACGGTTTCATTTATTGTGAGTAAGGAAGATTCTATATCAATTTGAGGTAGATAAAAGGCGACGTTGACAACAGGGCTGTGTGGGCAAACGTTGGCAGATGAGCGAGATCTTTCGTGTGTGTCGCAGGTTAAGAAAACATCATGTGCTTGGCGTACAAGGGTCTTCTGCTGCTGAAGACCTGTTTCTATTGTTGTTAAGAGCCCATTCTCTCCGTTAGCAACATTGCTCTTGAGCATTTTATGGCAGTATTGACGCCTTAAGGTAATAGCAGAAATATTCGTGATATTGATCAAGGGAACACCCAATGCGGAACAGTCCTCTTCGAGCGGTGTATGCTCTAAGGATTGTTCTACGAGTTCTACGGGCACAACTGCCTCAAGCTTAGGATCACTTTCCAAATGTATGATAGATCGGATGAACCAGTTAGGACTTAAACGCTGCAAAGCCGATTCACGTATAATAGATATATAATTGAAGTTTGAAGAAGAGGTTGCCTGATTCAGTATGTCTGAAGATTTGGGGTCGTCGCCAGGCAGAAAAATGACATCGAGATAGTCGGTAGCGGCATCTCGCCCCGGAAGACTTTCGGTTGTTTCTGCCAATTTTTGCAGGCAAGCGTCTTCCGATACTGCTGAATCCTCTTTAATCAAAGCGATGACTGCTCGCTGATTTTGGACAATGATTTCCTCCAGACCTCTTCTTAAGCGAGAGAAGCTCAGCAGCTGACGGCGCAGTAGATCGCTTCCGCCAACGGCTAAGGCAAGATCGCGATAGCGTTTGATAATAGTGGCATGATGGTGGATAAATGTCGCAGGGCTGCTGGTCATGCGCTCATCATCACTATAGTTCGTAACACAGGATGTGATCACCCGGCTTTGTTCTACATGTGT
>JASMKV010000383.1 GCA_030749035.1 Myxococcota bacterium
AGATCCAGGAGGTTTTTGAGAAGTGGGACAAGGTCGAATTCTTATCGCAAAGCCAGGGCTGGATGGTCACGACCGAGGGGCCAAGGTCGTTGCTAGAGGCTTAAGGGATGCGGGTTTTGAGGTCATTTATACGGGCCTGCATCAAACTCCGGAAATGATTGCGCGGGCGGCACTCGATGAGGATGTGGATGCGGTGGGCATTTCCATCATGAGTGGTGCGCATATGACACTCATGCCTAAAATTGCCGAACTTCTTCATGCCCAGGAACAGTCGAATGTCTTGATTTTTGGTGGCGGCATCATTCCAGATGACGATATCAAAGTGCTTAAAGAGGCGGGTATTCAGGAAATCTTCACGCCCGGCACCACCATCGGTGAAATCGCCAGCTGGCTTGACCAGAAGCTCGCTTAAAAGTCCAATCGTTTCAGTCGTTTTGCGGCGATCTTCTGAGGCTTCCACTTTTCCTGGCTATGCGCTAGAAATCCTACACATCACGTTTTACCATAGTATTTAAAGGAGGACATGCCCCCCATGCGTCTACCCATCTATATGGACAATCATGCGACCACGCCAGTGGACCCGCGCGTTCTCGAAACCATGATGCCTTTTCTGCGTGAAGAGTTTGGCAATGCGGCATCTTCTTCACACGCCTATGGCTGGCACGCCAAGGAAGCGGTGAACAAAGCCCGCAGACAATTGGCAGAACTTGCCGGCGTACAGCCGGAGGAAATGATTTTCACCAGCGGCGCGACCGAATCGAATAATCTGGCACTCCTGGGCGTGGCTTTTGACCAAAACACAACGCGCAAACAAATTGTGACGCAAGCCACCGAACATTCAGCGGTGCTCGACACTTGTGAGTTTTTGGCCAAGCGTGGTTTTGAAACCACCATTTTGCCTGTTGACCAAGATGGCTTGGTGTCCGCGGAGACCTTGCGCGAGGTGGTGAGCGAGAAGACGGCCTTGGTTTCTATCATGCATGGCAACAATGAAATTGGTGCGATTCAAGATATTACAAGGCTAGCGCAAATTGCCCACGAAGTAGGCGCGCTTTTTCACAGCGATGTGGTGCAAACCTTTGGCAAAATACCCCTCAACTTAGGAGAGATGGATGTGGATTTGGCTTCGCTGACGGCACATAAAATGTACGGTCCCAAAGGCATTGGTGCATTTTATATGCGCAAGAGTCATGCGGTGCATTTGGCGCCGATACTCCATGGTGGCGGTCAGGAGCGCGGATGCCGCTCGGGGACCTTAAACGTGCCCGGCATTGTTGCTTTTGGTACGGCTGCGCACTTGGCCCAGGAAGAATTTGCCAGTGGCCATCTTGATGATTTGGCTGCCTTACGTGACCGGTTGTGGGAAGGGATGCGTGACAACATCAAAGGCATTCATATAAACGGACACCCGGAAAAGCGCGTGCCTGGCAATCTGAATATTCGTATTGATGGTATTGATGCGCCGGCACTTATGCTCTCCATGCACAATGTGGCGGTTTCGGGCGGCTCGGCCTGCGATAGCCATGACAACGCACCTTCTCACGTCCTCACGGCCATTGGCTGTACGCCCGAACAAGCGCAGTCCTCGGTGCGGTTCGGGGTGGGGCGCTTTAATACTGAAGAAGAAATTGATTTTGTGCTGGCGGAGTTTTGCCGTGAAGTCAAAAAACAACAGAATTCACTTCTCTAAAGTGAGGATTTCTATTAAGGACGGTTTATGATTACAGTCACCGAAAGGGCAATCAAGAAGATTAAGGCTTTGGCGGTCAAAGAAGGCAAAGAGCCTGTGTTGCGCATTGGTGTCAAAGGCGGGGGTTGCTCGGGACTGAATTATTTCCTGGATTTCGTTGATGCGCCCAGGCCCGATGACCAAATTCTTGAATGCGTTGACCTCAAGATTCTCTGTGATCCCAAAAGTCTGCAATACATTGATGATATGGAAGTCGATTTTGAAACCAATTTAATGAATGCGGGGTTTCAATTTCGCAATCCCCACGCCAAAAAGACCTGTTCTTGCGGCGAATCCTTCACGATTTAAAGCCTCTTTTCAGTGCGCCGGGGCGTTTATGGGAACACTATAATTTCAAAGCGTTTTTTCAAGAAAAGACTGGCAATGGAGCGGCATCCTTTCTAGACTTAGGCCATAGAAAAGAGGCCCCTTAGAAGATGTCGAAATTTCGCGGATTATTCCGCCTATTTATCGTTGGCGTGCTGCTGCCGCTGAGTGCTTGTATTGAGCTGCCGAAGATTTCTTGTGAGACCAGTGATAATTGTCCCGGCACAAAACCCTTTTGCTGCGCTGGGTCTAATGGCGAGAATTTTTGTGTCGAAGCTGAATGCAACACGATGCCAGACGATGGAAACTTATGCGGGAATGGTGTTGTCGATGCGGATGAGGATGAGGCTTGTGATGATGGCAATTTTGTCAACGGGGATGGCTGCGATGAAAATTGTACAGCAACCGCCTGCGGCAATGGCATCATCAGCCCTGATGAAGAGTGTGATGAAGGCGAAGAGAACAGCAACACCACGCCTGACCAGTGTCGCCTCGATTGTCGATTGCCCTCTTGTGGTGATGGCCAAGCAGATTCGAATGAAAGCTGTGACGATGCGGCCAGTCTGCCGCCAGAATTCTTAGCTTGCGTTGATTGTCTGCCGATATGCGCTGATGGATTCATTCTTAAGGACGCTCATTGCGTGGACATCAGCACCTTTGCCGACTGCGAGGCGTTGCCCTGTCCAGAAAATTCGACCTGTGTCGAATCAGCCGACAATCTGAGTTGTGTATGCAGCGATGGCTTTCAGGATAATTCCGGAACCTGTATCGCCTTACCGCAAGGTTGTCAGAGTGAATACTGTCAGGGTGAAGCCAACACGCACTGTGAAATGGAAGGAGAGCAGCACGTCTGCGTGTGTAATGACGGATATGTGCGGAGCAGCACAGAAGAGACTTGTGTGCTCATTGAGTCCGGGCAAGGCGATGATGACGATGATGATGACGATTCGTGTGCGGGTGTTGACTGTCATGGACGGGGCGAGTGTGATGCCCAAACCGGGCTCTGCGTATGCGATGATGAGGGATGGGACAGTGCAACCGGCTGCAACACGTGTGTCAACAATTACGTTCATAACCCAACGCAGCAAGTCTGCATGGCCTGCCCATCGTGTTCCACGCAACAGTTTTGTCATTTAGACAGTGGTCAAGCCACCTGTCTGAGTTGTCCCGATGCCTTTGGCCTGAATTGTGATGGGGTCCATGCGAACGATTGCGAAGCGGATATCAGAGAGGTGCAAACGTGTGGGGGTTGTGGCCAAACTTGTGCAGGTGATGTTTTGTGCGAAGCGGCGGGGAACAGCTGGGCTTGCGCGGTCGGTGACGATGATGACGACGATGATGACGATGATGATGATGATGATGATGACAGTTGCGGAGGCTCTTGTCATGAGACGCAGGAGTGCGTCAGTGGTGAATGTCAGTGCAAAGCGGGAAAAGCCGATTGTGACACGAATGCCGAGGGTTGTGAGGTGGGTTTAGGCTCGGCGCCGCATTGTAATGGCTGTGACGACTGCTTTGGCAATTCTGAGTGCACAGGTGGTCAGCCTTCTTACACTTGCGAATCATTGTGTGATCCAGTCTGTGCGAGTAATGAGATTTGTGAGGCCAGTGGCCAAACCTATGTCTGCAACAGTCTTTGTGAGCCCGAATGCGGCAGCAACGAGATCTGCACGCAAGACGGCGAGGACTTTAGCTGTGTCTGCCCTGAAGAGGGCTACATCGAGTGCGGTGAAGCGTGTGTGGCTTTAGGGGTTTGGCCTAATTGTGAGAGCTGTGATGATTGTGGCGCGAATGCCACCTGCAGCGGCACAGACAATGCCTGCGAATGCGAGAGCGGCTACCAGGATTGTGAAAATGGGTTGGGCACCGACGGCTGTGAGACCCTTCGCTTAAACGATGATAAGTGCGGTACATGTGGCAACGATTGTGGAGACGATGCTTGTTACTTCGATGGTTCCACAGATTACGACTGTGCCAGCGATTGTGATGCGGCGTGCGAGACGGCGGTCTCATTTGAGGGTG
>JASMKV010000384.1 GCA_030749035.1 Myxococcota bacterium
TCTTGCGACGCTCCGGCATGACCAACATTCCCCGGCACAGGGGTCGTATCTCTTCGAATGGTACTCATCATGAACTCCTCAAAGTCAAGTTTAACCAATTCAACGCCGTTTGAGAATAAGGTAAATTCTTGCTTGTAAAAAGATAACAATGTCTGATTTAAAGGCTCACGGGGAGTCTTTCTATGGAAATCATTATCATTGTCGTTGCCTTGGGCGTCATAACGCCTTTTCTTATCTACAACCGTCTTGTCGGTAAACGTAATCAGGTCGAAAACGCCTTTGGAAGCATCGATGTGTATTTGGAAAAACGTTTTGATTTAATTCCCAACCTGGTCGGCACTGTAAAAACCTATATGGAACATGAGGCCAGCGTTTTAACGCAAGTCACCCAAGCCCGCAGCCAAACAAGCAACATGAGCCCAGAAGAAAAGATAGCTCTGGCAGATAAAACCGAAGCCGCACTTCAGGGCATCATGGTGCAGGTTGAAAATTATCCCGATCTCAAAGCCAATAAGAATTTTTTACACCTACAGGGCTCACTTAATGAAATTGAGGAGCAGCTTTCCGCGGCCAGAAGGACCTATAATGCCTCGGTCACCATGTATAATAACGCGGTAGAGATGTTTCCTTCAAATACGATTGCCAGCATCTTTAATTTTGAACGACATTATATTCTGGTGGCCGAAGCAAATAAACGCGAAACCCCACAAGTTAACGAACTCTTTAAAAACTAGAATTTCTTTAACGCATGGACTCCAACTCGCTTGTCCCTCAAATTGTTGAGAAGCTTTGGCCAAGACTTCTTAGGCTGGAAAAACAACGCAAAAAAATTGTTGTCAGCATATACCGCAACATCCTTATCGGAGCATTCATAACCTTGCTTGCCTTTTGGTTTAGCCCCGTCACGTCTTTGATTGTTTTTCCCTTCATTGCTCTTATTGGTTATCTCTCGTTTAAATCCCGTTATGTGGATTATGTCTCCAGGTTTAAACACGGTGTGATTCGTGAAATTATCACCTTAATCAACCCCTTCTTAAGGTACACACCTAAGGGTTGCATTGCACAATATCACTACATCAACTCGAAGCTCTTTGACCCTGACATCTCAAAATACAGAGGCGAAGACCTGATTGAAGGAACAATCAAACCGACCAAGGATGGTGAAAGCAAAGGCGATCAGGGTTCGACCAACGTTAAATTTTCAGAAATCTTTGCCCAAAAAGAGATGGGGAACCGCAAGAACAAAAAAAGCGTCACCGTATTTCGAGGACTTTTTTTTGTCGCGGACTTCAACAAACGGCTAACCGGCACCACCATCCTTAAACCAGACCTTGCTGAAAAATTACTTGGCCATTTCGGCACCATCCTCCAGGACTCAAATCTCATGCAGAATGGAGAACTCGTTAAACTGGAAAATCCCGAATTTGAAGAGCACTTTGTGGTCTACAGCACAGATCAACAAGAAGCCCGTTACATCTTGTCATCCCAGATTATGGAACGCATCCTCTGGTTTAAACAGAAAACAGATCAACGGGTGTATATGTCCTTCAATAAAAAGCACGTCTATGTCGGAATTTCCGGCGGAAATGACCGTTTTGAGCCAAGCTTGTTTCAAACCCTCTTGCGTAACGAACTCTTCGAGCAATATATTACAGACATAGAGCTTATGCTCGGACTTGTAGAGGATCTCAATTTAAACAGACGTATTTGGCATTAGAGCATAAACGCCCAAAGGAGCGCATCATGAATTGTCCCCGTTGCAATACAAATTGTCGAACAGAAATCTATGAAGGTGTTGAAATCGATCGCTGTGAGAGTTGTTCCGGAGTTTGGCTTGATTATGAAGAAATTATCACCATCTTAAAAGAGCGTGAGGTGAAGTTCAGCGAAGAGGAAATCGAAGCCATGAAATCACGCATTGGTCAAGGCATGCCCGATGCGGAAGGACAGCATCAAGTGCTCTGTCCTAAATGCGATGAAAACATGCGCACTGTAAACTACCAGGCCAATACCGGTGTGATTATTGATCGCTGCCCGAAAAACTGTGGACTTTGGTTTGATCAAGGTGAGCTTGAAGCCATTCAAGCCAATGCCGAATATTGGGAAGATCAATCCAAGGAACAAATGCAAAAATGGAAAACGGTCTACAAAGAGCACATCGAAAGCGCCACGCAAGAATATTATCCCAATACGGGTAATCCAATTAAACAAGCCATCAATTTGTTTCATCGCTATATTGGTGACGAATAAGATTATTCTCAATGTCTTATGAAAAAATACCGAAGGTCGAACTGCATCGACATCTGGAAGGTTCGCTTCGCTTAAGCAGTCTCATCGATCTTGCTAAACAACATGGGCAAGAACTTCCTGCAGATACGCCTGAAGCCTTAAGCCCCTATGCACAAGTTCTTGAGCCCATGGAAAGCCTTGATGCAGTCCTCGCCGCCTTTGACCTTTTTCAAAACGCTTTTCGCTCGCTCGAGGCGGTTGAGCGTATCACTTTTGAGGCGATTGAAGATGCAGCCCGCGATCATGTCGCCTTGCTCGAACTTCGTTTTAGCCCAGGCTTTATGGCGCAGCCGGCCAATCTCGATTGGGATGAAATGATGCAGGCCATTTTACGTGGCGTACAAAAAGCAACCCAGCAATACAATATCTTGGTTGGGCTGATCGCCATCGTCTCCCGCAGCTTAGGGCCAACATCGGCCCGCGAAACAGTGGCCTTTACACTGAACTGGCGTCACGAGCTTGTGGGATTCGATCTTGCCGATGCAGAGGATGCCTGGCCTGCCAAAGACTTTGCCCGTGAAATTAAACCGCTGCATGCCATCGATATGCCGATCACTGTGCATTCAGGGGAAAATGTCGGCCCGAAACACATCCGTGAATCCATCGAGCTCCTGCAGGCGCGCCGCATCGGGCATGGTGTCTCTTTAATTGAAGATCAAACCTTAACAGAACAATTTATCGAGAACGGCTGGGCCTTGGAAATGTGCCCCACCAGCAATGAACGCACACAGGCGGTCGAGCGCTTAAGTGCACACCCTGCAGCCACACTCTTAAAACGTGGCGCCTGCGTTACCTTAAATTCTGACGATCCAGGCCTCTTTGCCATCACCTTATCCGGAGAATTGCAAAGGGCCGAAAATGAAATGGGCTTCGATCAAGGGATGATAGAGCAAGCCAGACAAAATGCCATCAGCGCATCGTTTATAGAACAAAAAATAAAGAATGATTTTTTTAACGTGCAGGAAAAGAGCTAAAGGTTAATAACCTTCCCAGTGCACCTTAATCACTCGGCCTTCAACATAACCGCCGGGGCCTGCTGAGCCTTTAGGCCAGGCTTGAACCGTCGTGACACCCAAACCGAGTTCGAAAGAAATATTCTGTGCGCTGCAGTATTCGCCATTGGCTTTGACGCCATCAAGACGCTCGCGCGTGCCTTCGGGATGAATCACCTCGATGATGTATTCATTGGTTTTAGCGTATTTATCAGCATCGCCAGTATGTCCACTCACCGACATCAACACGGTAAGATCTAAAATGCCATCGTCTGGTGCATCAATGACTGTCGCTTTTTGTGGTTTGCGTGTGCCGTAATCGAAAGATTCAACTTCCATGACCGCGTTTTTGGCCACAAGAATAGTCATCGACGCCACGCCGCTTTTCGCATCGTCGGCCAATTGGCTTTTGATCCATTTTGCTTCGTCACAAAGATGATTTGAACGGGGCGCCAAGGGGCTGGCACTTTGGGCGGAATTAACCTGTGGGTTCAGGGTCGGTCGACCGGGGCTGGATATAGAATTTGGCATGTGGGCTCCTCGTGATTATCTATATAGGGGTTTTCGGTGAATAGGTCAAAATGTTGCGTCCGAATGGAGACGCGGACAGTGTTTATTTATTTCAACAATAACAGGCGTTTGATGGCGTTTCATGGCCCTTTTTGGCCGCCTTGAGCGAAGCC
Organism: Myxococcota bacterium; assembly: GCA_030749035.1. Classification (GTDB taxonomy): domain Bacteria; phylum Myxococcota; class XYA12-FULL-58-9; order XYA12-FULL-58-9; family JASMKV01; genus JASMKV01. The sequence continues at coordinate 3,965 of JASMKV010000384.1, forward strand.
AAACGATCCCCGCCAAGCCTGGGGGAATTCCTGAATGTGGGTCATGGCCCCCCTCCACAGGTATCCTTTATCGCTCCCACAAAGGGCATGAAAACTTAATAAGACCAAATACTTAGTTTAAATCCATGATCTGGATCGATCCTTGCAAAATAGATTGACGTCAGCTGAACGTTTGGCAAACAAAAAATAGTTAAAGGCTTGAGCAAAGAATAAAATATGCGCTTATTGCAATCTTCATATCCTCAAAGAAATCCAATACTGGCCTTTATCTTATGTGCCCTTTGCGGCTGCGGTCTGCACCCCGACGAGCATTTTCCAACAGAGACACAATCCATCACCACTGAAAAATCTTCCATACGAAGCGCCTGCAAAACTCCCGGAGACTTAAACAACGACCAAAGTGTGAATATCCATGATGTCATCAAACTCGTTGGTTGTATTGTCCATGGAGAATGCTTCAGTACAATTAAGGGTTGTTCCAACGATATCAATGCTGATGGCAGCATCGACGTCACAGATATGATTGATCTTATCGCTCTGATTCAAAATGAAGACGAAGCCTCTGCAGAAGAGCCATTTCCGGAAGAGCAATGGCCTAACGGTCCTGCTTGTGAAGGCGAGTGTGAACCTAATGGAGGAGGAGAAGGAGAAGGAGAAGGAGAAGAAGGGACTTTACTTGCACGAAGCGAACCTGTCCCACAGGGCATTGCCATTCGAATCGATGATGATGATTACGGCTTTGGCGCCCTCGAAAGTGTTGGCGTTGAGTTGCTTAACGGCGTGAACCTTATGGAAAATATCTCCAACCCCGTCTACACCGGCAGTGCAAGCTGTTGGGACTTAGACGCAAGCATCACAGGAATTAACTTCATCACAACTGGGCTTGATATCGATCCACAAAGCAATGGGCAAATCAAAATTTCCGGAGGCATTTACGGGCTTCATGTCGGCTGGAGACTCTGGGCTGATGGCGACCATTGGATTTGTGGCAACCATGGCTTTTCAGGCAGTGCTGGAGCACTAACGACCGTACTGACC
>JASMKV010000385.1 GCA_030749035.1 Myxococcota bacterium
CCGGCAACGCATCGATCTGGGTAATGCACTACACAACGAAGGTCCTGGCCTGGAAAAACAGGTGCAACAATATTCGCAGATGGCTGAGCAAGAGGGCCTTCGAGCCCAGCAGATGCTTAGCGGTTCAGGCATCGACGCTGCCGCCTTACAGGATATTGCCATCGAAGTCGCTGCCGAAGAAGGTTACGACACCGACAGCACGCTAACCCAAGCCCAACAAGATGAACTCAAAGCCAAAATATTGGCCCGCTACGAGGAGAAGTTTGGCCCATTGAACGCTTCGCAAAGAGCAGCCATCGAATCGGCCATGCCACAGCTTGAAAAAGCAGCCACTTATGGCCTGATGGCCGAAGAAGCCTCCTCGAAACTTAACGGCATCAAGAGCGGTCTGGCGCAGGCTGAAAACGCCATTTCATCGGTCCGCCCCGGAGGTGTTGCCGCAACGCGCGCCGCACGGGTTAAAGAGAGCTTTAAAGAGCTCAACGCCGGCTCAATGAAAGTCATGATGGCCGACCAAGGCTCAATACGCGCCGACAAACGTGATGGCATGGCTGAACTCGAAAAAGCGCGCCTGGAAATGGTTGCCGATCTCTTTAAGCTGGTCGAAAAAAGCGAACAAACCAAGAGCGAGCAGATCAACTATATCTCTTAAAGTCTAAGCGTAAACCAACACTTCACTCACCGGACCCCGTCTATCGGCCCGGCTGTTGATGGCCCGTCTGACAAAGACTTCCTTGATTTTAAAGCCCTTATACAATTTTCGGATAAAAGGGGTGTTGGAGTTCGAGAGTACCACGTGCACTTTCTTGCGCGCTAAAGTCGCAAAGACCTCCGCCAACGCCTCCTGCTCTGCGCGGCCAAAGCCCTGCGCTGTATAGGAGGTAAACGAAGCGGTGCTTGAAATCGGATCGTAAGGCGGGTCAAAATACACCAAATCACCCTTGCTCACCCTTTGGGTCACCTCGAGGGCATTTTGGTGGAGAATCTCGACATCCTGCAAGGCCGCAGAGCACGCCCGCAGATTTTCTTCGTTACAGACTTTCGGATTGGCATAACGCCCATAAGGCGCGTTGAACTTGCCCTTCTTGTTCACCCGGTAGAGCCCATTAAAACAGGTGCGGTTAAGATACACGGTTCGTGCCGCCGAACCCACCACACTAAGGCGCTTGGGATCACGGGCGCGGACTTTGTAAAAATCATCTTCGCTGATCTTATAACGGCGCAATTGGCGAATGAGTCCATCGACATCATCACGAATCGTCTTATAGACATTGATGAGCTCTGCGTTGATGTCTGAAAGCACAGCTTTTTTCGGTTGCAGACCAAAAAACACCGCCCCACCACCGACAAAAGGCTCATGGTAACCTTTAAAGCGCTGCGGAAAGCAATCAAAGATGCTTTCTAAAATGGCACCTTTCCCGCCTGCCCATTTCAAAAAGGGCTTGGCCTGTATTTTTTGCTCATGAAGCTTAAGTGCCGCTGATGCCATGGAGGCACATTAAGGGCAGAAGATCTTTTCTCCAAAAAATTTACAAAAGAAACTTATTTTTTATGTGAAAAAAATTCGTGATCAAAAAAAAATAAAATAAATTCCAACAAATTTTTTTATTCAACCGCGCAAAGGGTGTAAAGTGCGATGCCTACGCATCCATATAGGGATAACCGACGCTCTTTGGCGGTACAAAGGTTTCCTTGATGGTGCGCGGACTCGCCCAACGTAAAAGATTTAAACGTGAGCCAGCCTTATCGTTCGTCCCTGAAGCACGAGATCCACCAAAAGGCTGCTGCCCAACCACGGCGCCAGTGGGCTTGTCGTTGACATAAAAGTTGCCCGCACTAAAGCGCAGCGCTTGGCTGGCCTGCGTGACCACCGCGCGGTCTTGTGAAAAAATCGCCCCGGTCAACGCGTAAGGGCTCGTCTTGTCACAAACCGTCAGCATCTCTTCGAACTTATTGTCCGGATAACGATGCACCGTCAGGATGGGCCCGAAAATTTCCTCGCACATGCTCTTGTAGTCGGGCTTGTCCGCCAAAATAACCGTTGGCGAAATAAAATAGCCTTCACCATCGCTATAATCGCCCCCCAACCAAACTTGTGCATCGCTGCTGTCTTTGGCGTGGTCAATATAACCGGAAATCTTGGTAAAGGCTTTGGCGTCAATCACCGCCCCCATAAAATTACTAAAATCCGCCACATCACCCATCTTCAAAGCGGCAATCTCAGACTCCAAATGGCCTGAGAGTTCGGGCCAGAGGCTTTCGGGGATATAAGCCCGCGAGGCGGCCGAACATTTTTGGCCTTGATACTCAAAAGCGCCACGAACCATGGCCACCGCCAAGGCGCGCACATCGGCCGATGGGTGGGCAAAGATAAAGTCTTTTCCACCGGTCTCGCCAACAAGACGCGGATAGGCGTTATAATCAGCAATACCTGCGCCAACCGTGCTCCACATACGCTGAAAGGTCGGGGTCGAACCGGTGAAATGAATGCCTGAGAGGTCGGGATGCTTCAAGGCCACATCGCCAAAGAAAATACCCGGCACATGCACCACATTAATCACACCTGCAGGCAGGCCCGCTTCCAACAAAAGGTCCATGATGACCTGATTTGAAAGTGCCGCGGTGGTGGCGGGCTTCCAAACCACCGTGTTGCCCATCAACGCCGGTGCCGTCGGTAAATTCCCCGCAATCGAAGTAAAATTAAAAGGCGAGACGGCGGTCACAAAACCATCTAAAGGACGATAGTCGACCCGATTCCACAAGCCATTAGAGGAAATGGGTTGGTCTTCAAGGATCTGCCGACCGTAGTGGACATTGAAGCGCCAAAAGTCCGCCAACTCACAGGCCGCATCAATTTCGGCCTGATGGGCTGTCTTACTCTGGCAGAGCATGGTGGTGGCATTGATTTTTGCGCGATAAGGGCCACACAAAAGGTCGGCGGCTTTTAAGAAAATCGCCGCGCGCGCATCGTACGAGGTATTCGCCCAATCGGCCCTGGCCTTTAAACACGAATCGATGGCTTGTTGGATATGCTCCTGGGTGCCCTGAAAAAGTGTGCCGACCACCTGATGATGCTTATGCGGTGGACGCACTTCCAAATGCTTATCGGTGGTGATGCGCTTACCATCGATCACCAAAGGCACCTCTGTATTGGTCTGCGTATAATCGGCCAGAGTCGATTTGAGTGTTTCACGCTCAAGTGTGCCCGGACCGTGTGACAACACCGGCTCGTTATAGGGGGTAGGAATATTTGAAATCATATTGTGCATCGTCTTCTCCATCATATGGGGCGCAATCGGGCCGAACCTAATGATTCTCAAGGCCTTAAGTCAAGCGTTTTAGGCTTAAGCGCGATGTAAATAGATCCGACGCCGCGCGCCATCCACCTGCAGACAACAGTACCATACAGGCCTTGGGATAAGCTCGGGGATAAGCTCGGCCCATTCGACCACGCTCACCCCATCGACGCGCCCAACCATCTCATCGAGACCTAAAGCGCACGCATGCTCAAACCCATCAAGCCGATAAAAATCAAAGTGCAACACGGGACAAGGCTTGCCTTCGTACTCTTGAAATAACGCGTAAGTCGGCGAGGTCACCTCTGCTGGACCGACACCAAAATGTTGGCCCAAGCCCTTCACCAGACACGTCTTACCGGCGCCCAAATCGCCCCGCAAGGCCAGAACCGAGCCGGGTCCAAGACCTGCCCCCAGCATTTTGCCAAAGGCCATGGTTTCATCGGCGCTCGTGGTCTCGACAATCCAGCCCATCCTTTAGCGCCCCCACGCCTGCCAAAGCTGCGCCAGGCTGTCGATGATGTCACCTGCCTTAAGGCCCGTTTGTCCCCAGGCTTGCGCCGCCCGATCACCGGCGCAGGCGTGCACGAGCGCGCCCAAGGCCGCCGCATCGAAAGTATCCAGGCCCTGTGCCAAAAACGTCGTCACGATTCCGGTGAGCACATCACCGCTGCCAGCCGTGGCCATACCTGGATTGCCCGCCCCAATCACCCGCACATGCCCATTGGGCGCAACCACCAGGGTGTTGGCGCCTTTAAGCACGACGACACAGCCACGCTGCGCGGCAAAAGACCGGGCGACGCCAAATCGATCTGCCTCTACCGCTTCGACACTTAAGTCACTGAGCCGTGCCATTTCTTTGGGATGCGGCGTGATCACCGTCGGCGCTTTAAGTTCCTGCCAAAGCTTCGGCTGCTGCGCCAAAATATTAAGGGCATCCGCATCAAGACAAAGTGGAAGTTCAGCGCACGATAAAGTCGCACTGACCATCTCCTGCGCCCAAGTGCCCTGCCCAAGGCCTGGGCCCATACCCAGCGCATCGACGCCATCGACAATCGTTTGGGCAAATTCAGTGGGTGTTTTTTCTTTTGCCAGGCAGAGCATGATTTCTGCAGGACGCTCTGGGGCGTGATGCAGCGTTTCTTCCTGCGCGGCCCAGGAGACCAAACCCGCGCCGGTGCGTAAGGCCCCATGCAGGGCCAAGACCGCAGCACCAGGCATATCAGCGCTGCCGGCCAAAAAGCGCGCATGCCCAAAAGTGCCTTTATGGGCATTTTTGGGGCGCTGATCTAAAAGCCCAGGTCCATCCTCGTCTTCGAGCAACATGACTTCCGGCGCGTATTTAGGCGCCAGCGCTTTGGGGATACCAATATCCACAACCCGCAAATCACCGGCCAAGACCGCGCCCGGGTAGAGGTAATGCGCAAATTTTGGCCAGGCAAAAGTCACGCAAGTCTTCGCCTCTACCGCTGCGCCCAATACTTTGCCCGTATCCGCATCGACACCCGAAGGTATATCCACCGCCAGCACCGGCGCCGAGCTTGCGTTGATAAGCGTTATCGTCTGCGCCAAAAGGGGCCGCACATCCTGATGCAGACCGGTGCCCAAAAGCGCATCAACAATCAGCGCCGCATCGCCAAGCGCTGCGGCCACCAGAGGCAGTGCTTCTTCGCCTGCGATTTCCGTCAAATCGGCGCCTGCAAGTTTGAGATAGCCATCAAGGGCCCAAGCCGCATCGCCGCCGATATCTTTGGCCGCGCCAAAAAGAAAAACCTGCACCTGATAACCGGCCTCGAGAAGATGCCTCCCCGCCACGAAACCATCGCCCCCATTGTTGCCTTTGCCACAAAGAATCACCACCGTCGTGCCCACCGGTGTGTGCTGCATACAATAAGCGGCGACACCCTCTCCGGCGCGTTCCATGAGATCGGTCCCTGGAATACCTTCCTCATAGATGGCCACTTTATCCAGAATACCCATCTGGGTACCGCTTAAGATGTATTTCACGTTGTGCCTTCTAGAATCACTGTCGCCACCGCCATATCTTGCTCATGGCTTATCGAAAGGTGAATGGCCTCAACCCCTAAAGCCTCTGCCACCTGCGCTGCTTTGCCATAAAAGGCCAGGGTTACCGGGCCATCTTCTTGCCGCTCCACCTCAACATCGTGCCAGCTTAGTGGCGGCGAACCGGTGAGTGCCTTTCTTGCCGCTTCCTTGGCGGCGAAACGGGCCGCATAGTGTGTGGCCGGATCGGCCTTGGCATCACAATAGGTGCGCTCAGCTTCGCTAAATATTTTTTTGGAAAAACGCGCCCCATAGGTGCTTAAAAGATGACGCAAGCGCGCGCACGCCACAATGTCGGTGCCCAGACCTAAAATCATGCTCTTATCAGCGCGAGAAAATCGCGGACGCTCTCGCTCACACCTTTGATCAATGCCCCAGACAAAAGCGCATGCCCCACATTGAATTGATGGATCTCGGGTATCTGCGCCAGCTTAGGTAAATTTTGTAAGGTCAGCCCGTGCCCAACACAAACCCGCATGCCCAACTTGGCCGCCACTTTTGCCGCATCATCGATGCGTAGCCATTCCTTTTCTTTCTCCATTGCACCGCGAGCCCGGGCATAACGCCCCGTATAGAGTTCGACCCCGGCAATCTTAAGATGGTGGGCGAGACGAACCTGGTCAATATCAGGTTCAATCAAAAAGCACGCATCGATATCCACTTCGCCTAAACTCTGTACATGTTTTTTAAGTTGATCGCGATGGGCACCAATATTCAAACCTCGATACAAAACCGTATCACCGGTCATCTCCGGCACAATGGTCACACTGTCGGGTTTGACATCATGACTCATGCGGGTGATTTCCTGGGAAGGCCCCATCTCAAGGTTCAAGCCCCCTTGCAAAACCTCGCGCAAAATCCGCACATCCCGCTCCTGAATATGCTTTCTGTCTTGTCGCAAATGCACATGCGTTTGCGAGCTTCCCGCTTGTTCTGCCAACAAAGCGATGGCGACAGGATCCGGCTGGGCGCTGGCATTAAACTGCCGAAGTTGCGCCACCGCGT
>JASMKV010000386.1 GCA_030749035.1 Myxococcota bacterium
ACGCTTCTTTCACATCGCAAATATTTTAATGATTGCTCTGGGCGTCAACGCTTGTGGGCAAAGTGTGGACTGTCAATTTAGCGACCGAAGTGGTTCATATCTTGTCAGCTTTACCCTTCTCTCGGGAAATTGTGGTGAAATACCATCCACCCTTGTCAATCTCAATCACGATGGTTCAGAGCCCACTCCGCCAGACGGCTGCAGCTATGAAACCCACACCTGGTCCGGTGATCAATGCGAGCTGCAAACGGTGCAGACATGCATCGTCGAGAGCGACAACACCTCTTCAAAAACCACCGCCATCACAGAGCAAAACGATTCCTTTGGAGATAAAATTACGGGCACCATGAGCATGGAGATACGTGACCATGATGATGACTCTCTCAAGTGTACCGGTACTTACGAAACCCTTTATGAACGGCAATAACCACATGTCTACTGAGATCAAAAACACTTTTGTCGATGTAAATGGTATACGCCTGCATATCGCGCAGGCCGGACCGCCCGATGGCACACTGGTCCTTTTGGCCCATGGTTTTCCTGAATTCTGGTACGGCTGGAGAAAGCAAATACCTTATCTGGCCAAGGCAGGATACCATGTGATTGCGCCCGACCAACGCGGCTATAACCTAAGCGATAAACCTCAAAGCGTGCAGGATTATCAGATCGACAAACTGGCGAATGATCTTATTGCGCTGGCTAAATCTCAAGGTAAAGAAAAATTTCATCTGGTCGGACACGACTGGGGCGCGGCCGTGGCGTGGTGGACAGGCGTACATTACCCAGAACATTTAAAAAGCCTAAGCATTCTTAATGTTCCCCACCTGATGGTCATGCGAAAAAATCTTCTTTCCAACATCAAACAAATTAAAAAAAGCTGGTATGCCTTCGCCTTTCAATTACCATTTTTTCCTGAGTGGTTCATGGGTCATCAAAATTTTCGTAAAAGCATTGGCGCCCTCAAACACACATCCCAACCTGGCTCCTTTAGCGATGATGATTTAGAAAAATATCGCGAAGCCTGGGCCCAACCAGGCGCCATGCAAGCCATGATCAACTGGTACAGAGCCATTGGACGAAGACCACCCAAAATGGCAAATCGCGGTCGCGTCTCGACGCCAACACAAATCCTCTGGGGTGCCAAGGATGAGTTCTTGGGGCAGGAAATGGTGGAACCCAGCATTGCATTCTGCGACAGGGGCAAAGTCGAAATCTACCCCGAAGCCACCCACTGGCTACAACACGACGATGCCGATGCGGTCAACACAGCGCTTTTGACCTTTATGCAAGAGCATGACGATCTGGGGCAAGACGCACCAAATTGAGCGTAAAAGTACTCTTGATCCCCCATCATAGGATTCCTCGCCAAAGGACAAAGTCAAATAAAAACAGGTGGTTAAGTAGGTCCAAAAGGATCGTGATCTTGGCCCAAGGCTTGCTTATCCTCTAAGCATGCGAATTACCCCTCTACAGCCAGATGCAGCCCATGGTCTCAACGAGAATGCTGAGAATGCCCCACAAATTGTCTCCACACAGCCAGCCGAAGAACGGCTCGAGCACATTGAAAACCGCTCTGGCCTTAGTGTGCCAAACAACCCAAGCGGTGCTGATGGTTTGAGCACACCAAAGAGCAGCGCTGTCTCTCTAAGTGCAAACCATACCCGCGGCATCACGCCAACCCTTAGCATTCCTGCCTTAGCTGAAGTGAATCTCAACTCTACCGAAAGCAAAACACTTCTTAGCCATATGGTGCCTGGCGATTACCAGAAACTCGAACCGAATTGGTATAAAGACATGCATGCGCTTTCAAGCGGCAGCATGTCCATCGCCGCCTTGGAAGCCAAAATGGAAGAACGCGGTACCGTGTTTAAAAGTGCTTCCAGCAAAAAAACCTGGAACACATTTCTTAACGCATTCTCCGCAGAAGCCGGCCTGGTCCTGAGCAACCGTGGCCCAGATGGCGAGTTGGGTTTACGTATCGATCTTAAGAAAATCACAGAGATGGTCCCAGAACGTTCACGAGACAGATCTAATTTTGGTACCTGGATACTCGACACCGTCGCCCTGCAAGGTTTTATTGGCCTCACACTTTACACCGCCAACAAAATGGGCGTCGACGAAACCTGGCGTGAATTCACCGAACACAATGGTGGCCCACGTTTTGATATGGCGGGCGGAGAATTTTCCTGGAAAGATGGAAATTTTGGTGACTGGATTGCCAATGGCGTCGGACACCCCATTATTTTTTACGGCACAACAGAAATCTACAAAAAACAAGGCCACGGCCCCTTGGCCGCGTGGTTCGGCACGCTTGCCACCAACATCATGTTTGAATGTTTCTGGGAGCATTACGAAAAAACCCCCGGTGTCTCTGGCCATGATTTTTTTCTGATGAACGGTATTATTGGACCCACCTTTTCTGCCTTAAGTGAGGAAATTCTTGGTGAGGGCAATCGCGCAGGGCTTGCGGTCCATGCAGGTGTCGGCGGCTCTATGCGACGCTATAACTCGATGATGGAAGCCTATGTTGAAAATGGTAAAAAAGGACATCGCTATTCTGTGATGTGGTCGCCAAACTATATCAAAGAGCCTGGCACCTCGCGCAAAGATGTTCCCTATATGCCTTATGATTTCGGTTTGCGTTTTACCGATTTGAAGCAAGGTTTTTATGTTGCGGCAAACCTCAACATGAACAACACCGCAAAAGAATTTGACGACTTTAAAACAAACCCGATTAAAGGGTTTGAATTAAAGGCTGGATTCACCATCGATCTGGATAAAGGTCTAAAAAAACTTTTCAAATAGACACGACTGTCTTAGCCGCGCTCTTTAAAGAAACTGTCCCGATAAAACTGCAGTTCATCAATGGACTGCTTGATATCACTTAAGGCTGTGTGCTTGGCCATATTCGGTTTTTGAAATCTGCTGTCATACCACCACAAGCCTAACTCTTTGACCGAAGAGACATCAATCTGTCGATAATGCAAATAGCCGGTAAAAGTAGGCATATATTTCTCTAAGAAACGGCGGTCTTGCCAAATCGAATTTCCACAGAGACGCCCAACACCGTAAGCACAATATTCTGTCAAAATCTTCATCGCCTTTTGCTCGGCTTGCTCAAGAGATACTTTGCTTTCACGGATTTGCTTAATGAGCCCTGTCTTCGTATGCATATCCCGGACATAAGGACACATGGTTTCAAGTACGGAATCCGGTTGCCAAATAGCCAAATTCAGCGGCTCAGTAAGCTGATTAAATTCTGTGTCCGTTAAGATCATGGCCATCTCTACAATGGCACAAGTTTCTGGATCTAAACCGGTCATTTCCAAATCGACCCAAACCAAAACATTATCGGCTGTACGCTGCATT
>JASMKV010000387.1 GCA_030749035.1 Myxococcota bacterium
TCCATGCCCAAGGTCAGAAAGTTGGCCACCGCATCAGGTTCCTCTAAAGGCACCCCCATCGAACCGGCACCATAAATGCCTGAGCTCTTGGGGCTATTGCCTTTTTGCTGCAAGGCATACTCCACAGCCCCATCAAGATCCCGGGCAAAAGCCGTCACAACGCCCTCGCCTGTCTGCGGTCCGGTGACACACATATGAATGGCCGCTGGATTCTGCTGGCCGTTAAAGCGCCATCCGCGCTCCTTCATAAAGTCGTTAAGATGATAAATATCAAAATCATCGGAGCGAAAGGAGAAGCAAAAACTGCCCTGCCCCATCAGTTGCAATGACGCATATTCCTTAACCACATCCTGCATCGCAAACGCGGTCTCAAAAATAGCCTTGGCTTTCTGCAGATAACCCTCACGCCCCATGGCCACCATCGCTGCCCAGGTTGCGGCAATAAGTCCTCCCGAACGGGAACCGGCAAGACTCGGAGAGGCATAAGCGCCGCCCTTCCAACTTGGCGAAATAAAGTATTGATATTCACGAAATGTTTTGTCGCGATACATGACCACCGATGTGCCCTTAAGGCCGTAGCCATATTTATGGGTATCTGCAGAGATGGAGGTGACGCCTGGGAGACGAAAATCAAAAACAGGAATATCGTAGCCCAACTTTTCTCCCCAGGGCAGAATAAAACCGCCCAAGCACGCATCCACATGCAACCAGATATCCTTTTCCACCGCCAAATCCGAAAGTTCTTTGATCGGATCAATGGTGCCATAGGGGTAGTTGCAGGCTGAGCCCACCAGAGCCACCGTATTGGCATTGATATGCTCACGCACAAAATCCATATCCACCAGTGTTGTTTCCTTATTCACCGGCGCTTCAATGACCTCTATCCCTAAAAAGTGAGCACCTTTTAAAAATGCGGGATGCGCCGTGTCCGGCACAATCACATTCGGTGTGTGAATGCCGCGTTCTTTGCGGGCCTTATCACGGTAGACCAAAAGCGGATTGATGATGCTCTCGGTGCCGCCAAAGGTCACCGCGCCGCAGGCTCTGTGCATCGAGTTATGCTTCATCGCCTCCTCGCCATGCATGAGTTCCAGACTCATGGCGATAATCTCAGACTCAAAACGTGTCATGCTCGGGCACATATCCCGCTGCAAGGCATTCACATGAGAAAAACAGGCAAAGATTTTATTTAAGAAAGCGTAATGTTCGTGGTCGCCGCAATACATCGTGCCGCTGCACAAACCGTTTTCCCAAAATTTATCCTCTTGCCCGGCAATCTTCTTTATCTCTTCTAAGATATCCTCTTTCGAACGCCCCTCGTGAGGTAATGTTTTGATGATGCCGCAATCTTGCGCATAAGGGTAAAGGCTTGCGACCAATTCTATAATTTGACTATCCATCTTTTCCTCCAATTTTCACGACGCATTAAGTCCATGGAAAATCTTTCGATTACGTCGAAAGCCCTCAACAAAATGCGTAAAGTTTGCGTTATAACGCTGGCTGTATTCTGTGCGTGGTGTAAAGACTTGTCGAATATTCACTGCCTCAGCGCATTCTTCCAGACTCATCAAGCCCAAACGGTAAAAAGCAAAAAATGCAGCGCCAATGCACGGCACATAACGCGGGTTCTCCGCCTGATGCACTGGCACCTGCAGCACATCGGCTAAAATCTGTGCCCAGGCAGCGGACATCGCCCCACCACCGTAGAAAACCTGATGGGAAAAGTGACGACCGGTAAATTTCTCCACCGCCTGTGAGACCCAACGTATATTGTTGGCCACCCCTTCAAGCACTGCCCGGCCTAAAGCAGCACGACTCGTGTCCAGTGACATATTTAAAAAACCACCACGCACTTTGCCATCTTCTGCCGGACTCATCGAGCCATTAAGCCAGGGAAAATAAAGCAACCCATTGGCGCCCGGCTCTACTTTTGCAATCGCTTGATGCAGCGCCACGAACGGATCTGGCGTTTGCGCACAACCAAAAGCATCATCGGCGAACACCAAACCTTCTAAAAAATGTTCCAGGGCTTTGCCGCCCACACCGCATTCGGCCATCACAAAGTTTTTGTTGTCCACTGGCGAAGGCATGGTGGCAAGAGAGTAACGCACGCTGGTCCGTTTGAAATCGGCGTGGGTCACAAGCACACTTGATGTGCCAATGGAGATCCCGCCATGGCTGCCGCTAAAGGCACCAGTGCCCATGCCACCGGCTTGCGTATCGTTGATCCCGGGCAGCACCAGAGTGTCAGCAGACAACCCTAATTCCTTGGCAATCTCAGGCAGAATCTTGCCAATGGGTTCACTTAAGGAGACCAGTTCCGGTAATTTCCCCCGATCGATTTGCGAATAGCGCACCAACGTATCGTCATAAGAAAGTTCCGCATCACGCCGATTATCGGTGAGCAACATCATAAACGCCGAGCAACGATTCGCCACCGCCCTGCCGCTTAAACGGGCACACACATAATCCATGGGTTCTAAAAAGTTCACCGTCTTGGCATAAATTTCTGGCTTGGCCACTTTGATATAGCGCATATGCGAAAGGGAATCGGCGCCCGAAGGCAGAGGCGGAATGCCGTGGATTTGCAACCAGCGTAATTGGCGCAAGGGGTGGTCGTTGAAACGCTGCCCAAGCTTTTTAAAACCTTCGATGGAACCACGCTGATCCAACCACATCACCATAGGCATCAAGGGTTCATGGTTTTTATCCACTGGGATAATCGAGGAATACTGCGCCCCAACCGCGAGAGCGAACACTGCGGAGCGATGTTGTGCATCGCTTAAAGCCTGCTGACAAGAGTTCAGCACTGCTGCCCATAAAGCAAATCCATCTTGCTGCGCCCCACCATCGTCGCTTTGCATTAAATGTAAAGGGGTCGAGCCACTGGCCACCACTTGCCCGGACCGATTCACCAACGCCGCCTTGACCGCCGTTGTGCCTAAATCGATACTTAATATGAGTTCCTTTGTTTCCATCATCAACCTTGAATCGTTGACACGCATGAACAGGGCGCAAGACGCGTTCGCGCTTTGGCATCGTCATGTCCCGTGCCCATCAGGCCACCGGCGTTCAAACCCAAATCGTAAAGTTTCGCAGCAGCGCCCTGCAAACCAAAGCCCGCATCGGCACATTCATCGGAAATATCTGGGATCCCGCCCGGGCCACAGGCCAGGCAAAAACTGAGCACGGTCCAGTAGAGCAACCTCAACATAGGCGTAAAACCTTTCAGGGTGTAAGCTGGGACCAGTCAGCTTGCTTTCGCCACTACACACAAGTGGGCACAAATGCAAGCACCCTTCATATATCGGCAGCAACCCTTCTCCGGTTACCTCTTTTCTTCAAGTTTTTTAGAAACTTAAGACTTTTTCGGCGGCGCAACTTGTGCCGCATCGGCGCACGAATGGACCCAAGGGAAACTCGTCAAAACCATTTCACGTTTAAAATGGACAACTTAAGTCTGGCACGGCCTTTGCTCTAAGAAAGTACATCCAAACACAACACGAGGTAAGAAAATGACAAGAATGAAGCGCCCACATGGATTTTCCTTAATTGAGCTCTCGGTCGTCCTCACCGTCATGGCCATCCTCTCGACCGCCACCTTGTCCGGCATGGTGGTCATGACCCGCAATAAATTCGCTGAGAAAATGGTCCGCGACCTCCTTGCCCTGCACGAAGCGGCCGAGGCCTACTACCATCAAACCGATACATGGCCCGGCACGCCAGATGCAGAATGTAAGCTTGGCGCCAACATCAAGCCGGTCGAAATATTAAGCGCTGCGGGATTTATCTCCACGTCCTTACGCGACCCCTTCTCGAACGAGCCCTATCGCTTTGACTATACCAAAGTGGACGAAAGCTGCCATTTACGCATTCATACGCCACGCAACGAAAAACTGGCACCCACCTTGGGCAAAGTCGAAGGTCTGCTCAATCTGGTACGTGAGCCCATTTGCGATGAAAAGGCGGGTATGCGCGCCTGTCATTTTGTATACGAAACCCCAACCTTAGGCGCCAACTTTTCAAAACGTAACGAAGAGTTTTTTGAAAAGATCCAGGAAGAATTTAGTGAGGACAACGTCTACGAAATCAGCACTATTGGCCGTTGCAACAAGAAAGTCGCTTCTTGTGTGCCGACTAAGAATGCGAGCGTTTGCCATAACCATGGAGCCTGGGCAGAATGTGTGTTCGAGTGGCACAAGGGCGCTAAGTTCGGCGATCAACGCTGCACCATGACCTGCGCCATCGACCACTAACTTGGTCCGCACAAGCCGCCCACTTGTGCCCCTTCAAAGCCGAGCACGGCACAAGTTGTGCCCATTGGGCACACAAGCGTCTGGCCCTATATCGACACGAAATAATATCTAATAATATCAGCTGCTTATTTTTGGTACGCCCCTTGCTTTGTATAGAGACCATCAACCCCACACAAGGATTTTTAAGGATGCAAAAAACACGAGGCTTTAGCTTGATTGAACTCGCGGTCGTTTTGACCGTCATGGCCATTCTATCCACCGCTGCGGTGCCGGGCATGATTGCGGCAGCCCGCGGCAAATATGGTGAGCGACTCGTTGCAGACATCAACACTCTACGCGAAGCGGCCGAAGCCTATTACCATCAACACGCTGAGCAGTGGCCTGAAGAAGGGCAATGCACGATGAGCCCTGGCACCTCAGCCATTGCCGAGCTCAAGAACAAGGGTTTTTTAACCTCGATCCTACGCGACCCTTTTTCGGGCGAGCACTACCTCTTTAGCTACGCCGAGCAAAACGGTGAATGCCATCTGCACATTCACACCCCCCGCAATGCCAAACTCAGTCCAATCCTCGAAAAATTAAACGCCACCCTAAAACTTATCGGCGAACAAAACTGCCAGGCCCAAAACAATCTTCTGGCCTGTACCTTTGCTTTTGCGGAGCCGAAATTGGGCGTGAACTTTAACAGCCGAGTCGAAGATGAAGTCGAAGAACAAGTTGTGCCCATCGAAGAACGCTTTGATGACAAGGTCAAGAACGTTGACGGCAAGGTTGAACAAGTCGATGACCGAGTCGATAATGCGGTGGACCGTATTGTAAAGCTTGAAAATGCCCCAACCAACAACGGGCCATCAAAGAACTACGACGGTTCTATCAACAACATCAATACCCGGGTAAACAACGTTAACAATCGCGTCAGCAATGTCGACTCAAGAGTCACCACTCTCTACAACAATCTGAACCAGCAGATAACCACACTTAAGAACAGCCAATCCAGTGGCCCAAGCCGTTACAGTCGTTCTTTTCGAGGACGCTATGGCCAATGTGCTGGTGGCTATCGAGTTGAGCAATGTGCCGCTTCTTCCAATGCAAAATTCTGCACCGCATCAGGCAGCAGAGCATCCTGTGAGCCTTCCAGCTGGGGCACCAGTGGACGCCAATATTGCTCCATGACCTGTGTGAAATAAGCATTCTCCCATTTAACCTCTCAAAACGGAAACACCATGTCGACGCCTCACCACAAGACACGCCAAGCTGGCTTTAGCCTCGTCGAAATTGGCATTGTCATCGGCATCATGTCGATTCTTTCGACCGCCCTGGTGCCTGGCTTGGTCGCCAAGGCGCGCACAAAATATGCGCAGCAAATGGTGACCGACATCGAGCGCCTGCACGATGCAGCGAAAAGCTTTTATCATCAACACGACCGTTGGCCTGGCAGCAGCGAGACCTGCGAGCAAGACACGACCACCACGCCTGGAGCAGAGTTGGTGGCCATGGGTTTTATCGCAAATATTCAGCGAGACCCTTTTTCCCAGCAACCCTATAGCCTAAGCGTAAAAGAAAAACTTGGTCGCTGTCATTTGCGTATTCAAACACCGCGCAACAACAAACTATCTGGCATTTTGCCAAAGGTTCATGCCTCGCTAAAATTGTTTCGCGAACCTTCTTGCGACAGACAAAATCAGCTTTTTGCCTGCGCTTTTGATTTTGAGACCCCTTCTTTGGCCGATAATTTTTCCGAGCGCGTTGAAGACACGGTGGCTGAAAAAATCGCCACCTTTGCCAAAGATCTCAGCGACAA
>JASMKV010000388.1 GCA_030749035.1 Myxococcota bacterium
GTGAAGCATCCGAAAACGAGGAGAGCAGAGGGCGATTCTATACAGCGGAGTCAGAGGACAATCAGGAGCAAGGATTCAGCGCTGGTGAAGAGGTGGAAACGGATTTGGCGGTAGACGATAGGATTTATACGGTCGAAGTCGAGGGCAGCGTGTTGGGCTGCACGCAGAGCACGGCGGATAATTATAATGCGGAGGCAACCCATGATGATGGTTCCTGTGAATTTGTGGGCTGCACCGTTGGTGCTGCTTGCAACTATAATTCGAATGCCACGGTAGATGATGGTTCCTGCACCCTGATGGAGGCTGGGAAGTGTGATTGTGCGGGCAATGTGCTCGATTCCTGTGGGGTTTGTGGCGGGGACAATGCCTGCCTGGGCTGCGATGGTGTGGCCAACAGTGGTCTTGTTCAAGACAGCTGCGGTGTGTGTGGGGGAGAAGGGGCCATTTATACCTGTGGCTGCGAAGATGTGGCGGTGGATGCTTGTGATTGCCTTGGCCGTAGCGATGATGCTTGTGGTGTATGTGGGGGTGCCGGTGTCCTCACGGGCAAGTGTGATTGTGCAGGCAATATAGAGGATGAATGCGGCGTTTGTGGGGGCTCAGGTATTCCTGAAGGGGAATGTGATTGTGTGGGCAATGTGGCGGATGCTTGCGGAGTCTGTGGCGGTAGCGGGATTCCTGCAGGGGCGTGTAATTGTGATGGTGATACGATGGGGGCGTGTGGCGTATGCGGGGGGCCCGGTATTCCTGAAGGGGAGTGCGATTGTGCCGGCAATGTGGCGGATTGTAACGGCGAGTGTGGTGGTACAGCGGTTGTGGATGCCTGTGGCGTTTGCGCGGGGGACAACAGCACCTGTACCGGTTGCATGGATGAAACCGCGACGAATTATGACTCAGGTGCAACGATTTCTTGCAATGGTTGTTGTACCGATTCAGGAATTGGTGGCTGCACCGACACCGAGGCCTGTAATTATGATGCCACCGCTACGGTTGATAATGGTTCCTGTGAGGAAAATGATTGCTCAGGCGTGTGCGGTGGTTCAGCGGTGCTTGATGCCTGTGGTGTGTGTGACGGTTCGGGAACATTTGTTGATTGCGATGGTGTTTGTGGTGGTGACGCGATGGAAGACTGCGCCGGAACCTGCAATGGTTCTGCCGTTGTGGACGAGTGCGGCGTCTGTGGGGGGACAGGGATACCAGAGGGGAATTGTGATTGCTTTGGTAATACAGTTGACGAGTGTAATGAGTGCGGAGGCAGTGGTGTCGAAGATGCATGTGGTGTTTGTGATGCCGATTCAAGCAACGACAATGTCACCTGCAGCGGCTGTAAGCAGGAGGAAGCCAATAATGAGGATTCAGAGGCAACGATTCATGATGAGAGCTGTACCTTTGGGCCAGAGAGTTTGACCACGGCGGTGAGTTATAGTGCATTAGAAGTTAAATTGCTTACGAATAATGGTGGCACTTATGAGGAAGTAGCGGTCGAGGCAGGCGACTGGCTTTTGGCCTATAATGATGAGGACGAGATTGTGGGTGCTGTGCTGCTGAGTGGACCAGGTGAACATACCATCGCTGTGGATGTGGATTTGCTCGGCGAGGATGAGGATGGCAAACCGGAGTTTAGACTTTATGATTGGTATGAGAATATTATTTTTGTTGCGGATACAGAAAATGACATTTGTGAGGCGATTGCGGGGATGAATACCTGCGATCTCGGATTGGTAGAGTGGGTGGTTGGCTGTACCGATTCTAATGCGGACAATTATAATGCAGAGGCTGCTTTTCCCGACGCAGCTCAGTGTACTTTTCATGGTGGTTGCATGGATTCTGAGGCGGACAACCATGATGCGAGTGCGGCCTGGGACGATGGTTCCTGTGAATTTGTGGGATGTGCAGATAGCAGCGCTAGCAATCCTGTCAGTGGAGCAAATGTCAATTGTGAAGCAGCGTCATCAATTAATGACGCAAGTTATTGTGATGGTATAAACCCGAATGCGGAACATAGTGCAGAAGATTGTGTGTGCTGTGAATATCCTGGTTGCACGGATTCAGGTGCCGATAATTATGACCCTTTGGCTGACCCTTTGGCGAATAAGGACGATGGTTCTTGCTATATTGCGGGGTGTACCGATGAAAACGCCAACAACCACGATGCCAGTGCGACCCAGGATGATGGTTCCTGTCAATATGATGTTGAGGTTTGTCTGATTGTCGATGGAGACTCTGTTGAGGTGCAATTCTCAAGTCAGGGTGAACTTACGGGCTTTCAATTTAATATTGGCGATGGCGATGCTTCGATTGATTGTGCGGATCTCGATTGTGATGGGGATCCAGCCTGTGACGGCACAGAGAATTTTGATGCAGGCACGGACAATGGGGATGAAACCGATTGCAGCAATGGGATAGATGAAGGCCAGGTCACAGGGGCCAGTGGTGGTGAGAGCAGTTCCTTTACAGTCACGACCAACACTTCCGGCCTTGTTTTGGGCGTATCGTTTTCGGGAGGGACGCTGCCTTCTACAAATGGTGAACCGTTG
Source organism: Myxococcota bacterium (assembly GCA_030749035.1). Lineage (GTDB taxonomy): Bacteria > Myxococcota > XYA12-FULL-58-9 > XYA12-FULL-58-9 > JASMKV01 > JASMKV01. The sequence goes on from JASMKV010000388.1 coordinate 2,538, forward strand.
ATTTTGACGACAGTGGCAGTGCATGAGCCCAGTGAGACGTTGTTTGGGTTCGACAGGACAAAGGACATTATTTTTACGGATACGGCAACACAGGACTACAGTGTGCTGGCCGAGGATTCTTGCGCCGGCGGTAACTAGCGAATTTGAATGCTGCAGGTTTTCTATGTCTGAATCGTTTGCTTCTTTTAATCGTCTGACCAATGCGCTCGAACTCTTTAAAATCCTGCAAGCCGATGATGGCGTGGCCTTTGATGAACATTTTGCGGATATTTTGGCGCAGGAACAAGAGCCCAACTTTGGCGTCCAGGCGCAACTCTTAAGCGCTTTTGAAGAAAGGCGGAATGAAAACGCCCAAGAGCTTGCGTATCAGGCCAGTACCACCGCACTTTTCCCAAAAAGCTTTGCGCTTTTGCACTCTTTTGCAACGACGCTTGGCAAAGATGCTTTTGTTGAAAGAGTGATTGCGGCCCAGCAAAGCCCAACTGGTTCCTCTTTGCTCAGCGATGATCTTAAAGGGATTGGGGAGGAAGACATGAGGCAGTGGCAGAAGTTTTTTTTAGAGGACCATGTGGTGCGTTTGCCCGTGCTCTTTGATGAAGGGCTGCTGGAGGAAATATCAGCCCAGGTAAAGAGGGCCGCTTTTGAAACTTTCTCCCATGGCAAACTCGGTTACGACTACACCATGCGCGGCAATATTACCCAGGCCATGTTAAGCGCTCTGCTGAGTCAGGAGAAATTGGTGCACATCATTGAAAAAGTAACGGGGCTTGCGCAAGGTTCCGTGCTCAAGCTCAACGCCAGAGTCTATGAAATGCGTCAGCGCCGGGATGCGGACGGCTGGCATTCGGATGTGGATTATCAAAATAGGCGCGTTGTGGCATTTGGTTTAAATTTACAAAAAGAAGCTGTGCAGGGTGGGGAACTACTGCTCAAGCGGCCCTGGTCCTTACGCAAGTTGGGGCGCTTTCCGGTGTCGGCTTTCGGTGAATTGACGATTTTCCGCATTGCTCAAGGACTTCGTCATAAGGTTTCGCCGGTTCAAGGGGATGTGCCACGGCTTTACTGTGTCGGCTGGTACGGGGCTACCGAAGATTTTGATTATGATGCTTGGGTTGAAAGAAAAATTTAGAAGCCAATGCCCACGCTTAAACGTACACCTTCAAGGCCAAGCTTGCCATTGCCGGAGATGCCGCCGGTCGCTTCGAGGCTGGTGCTTAAATTTCCGCGGCGCAGATTAAAGCCGGCAAAGGCGCCGCCAATATTGCTTTCGTGCAGATAGGGCTTGAGTTCTGAAGGGGCGTGCGCTGCCGGGTTCACATAAGCGCCGATGGTCGCATCGAAGCGAGAGTTTGTGCCGTGCCGTCGAAAGTTCACACCTGCCGTAAGGGTTGAGGGCAGGGTAAAGCGTTTTGGAACCTTCACGCCGGCGATGGATGTTTCGCCTTGGGTTTGTTTGTATTCGAGATAGGAGCCGGGCAAGGCGCCAACAAAAACGCTGCCGACATAGCGGGTGCCATCTTTTGTCGTGCCCGCGCCACCAGCATTGAGCATCACACCAGCACCGCCACCACTGCTACCCGGGCTAAAAGCATAGGAAGGTGCACTTGCACCGCCGCGCGGCAACAACACGGAGAGTTCACCAAAGATCCCATCGCTTTGTTTGCTCAAACGAACAACCCCATCGGACTCAACGCTTAAGCTTTTGGTGAGCTGAACCCCATCACTGGATAGGAAGCGGCCAACGGAATTCATTAAACGATTTGGGTCATACTCATTGTAGCGGGCGTAAAATTCCAGCGCCGAACCTTCGAGTTTCATGCTGCCGGCTTCAGCGGTGATGGTGCCTTCGCCACCTGGATCGGCCATGATGAGATGAACCTGATTGGTTTGAATCGAACCGGCAACCTCTAAGGCTTCGATGTTGTCAAATTCGAGGGCCATCGGGATACCGTTGTAGGTTGTGCTCAGACGGGCGGTCAATTCGGAGTCGGCACTTTCATCTGCTGCGACCAGTTCAAGTCGTGCACCTTGGGCCAAATCTTCGATGCCCGTTAAACGCAGGCAGAGATTGTTTAAGGCTTCGATGTTAATGTTGACCTCATGGTCTTTTGTTTTGACTTCAATCTGGGTGCCATTGATTTGGTCAAAGACAAGGCCCTTATTGGGGTCGATGCCAACGCGCATATTTTCGCTGTCGGCCTTGATTTCGATGCCATCCCAGGTGGCGTCAATGTTGTTTTGACTGCCGCTTAACCACAAGCCCAGTTCTGGATCGTGGCTGAGTTCGATGGTTTGGCTGCCTAAAATGGCCACATTGTCATCACGGCAAATTTCAACCTCGCCACCTTCGGGAATCTCCATAAAGATGCGGCGAAGTGCTGTGCCGTCTTCGGAGAAGCTCGTATTAAGGCGCAACTGTTGGCCATCTTCGTTGACGATATGCAGATTGACTTCTTTGGCTTCGAGGGCAAGATCTTCGACCCTGATGTCGAGTTCTTGCAGCTGCCCACTTTCACCACTCTTTAACACCACATCCAGGCTTTTGATCTCAGCGGAGAAGTCCAGATCATCCGCAAGTTCTCTGAGAAGCTCTGCCTGTCCGAGGTGCAAGCGGGTCTCACGCTCTTCAACCTCGAGGTTGGCACCAAGCAGATTGGCACTGAGCCCTTCACTCTGCAGAGCGATATGGGCTTCTGAAAAAGAAATCGAAAGTTGATTGCTTTGGGTGTTGAGGGAACCGTTGAGGTCCATGACCTCAACATTCATATTGCCGTCGTTTTCGACAAAGTGAATCGCGCCGTTAAAGCTCGCTTGCATCTGGGTGATTTGGCCATCGCTGCCTGTGTGTATGGCCAGGGTTTCCATTTCAGCGATACTGAGCTGTCCTTGTTCTGCATGTAAAGAGCCATTCTCACCGCTTAAAGAGAGTGTTTGCTCGCCCAAGTCGTTGACGGTCAGATTAAGTTCAGCATTGTCAAAAGAGGCGGAGCTTAATTGTCCATGCTCTGCGCCACCGTCAAAGTTGATGTTGGCAGCTTGGAAGTTGATGTTGTCGATCGAGCCATCCTCACCAAAGGCCCCTGTCATGCTGGCGCCGGAGAGGAGGATTTGCCCCTGATCGTTACCATAATCAAGATTTTCAACCGAGGCATTCACCGAGCTTAAAAGTCCATCATTGTAGGTGGCATTGAAATCCGCACCCTGACTCAAAGTCACCGAGCCGAAGTCTCCATTATAGGAACCGTTGGTGACGCTTGCTTCGATTTGACTCAAAGCGCCGTTTTCATCAAAGCCTAAGTCAAGAGCGCCATCGGTGATGTTGAGGGCGTTGCCATCTTGAACGTGTGTCAGGGTATCAGCGCTGGCTTGCATGTTGCTTAAGAGCCCGTCTTCGGAGAAATCCGCATTGAGCAATCCATTGCTGACTTCAACGGTGTTGTCGCCTTGGGTGTGCTGAAGGTTTTGGGCTTGGGCGTTTAAGTGACTCAAAGAACCAGACTCGCCAAAAGTGAGTTGAGCTTGGCCATCGGTGACATTTAAGGTGTTGCCATCTTGTACATGGGTCAAGGTTGCGACACTGGCTTCAATATTGGTCATCAAGCCATCCTCAGAAAACTCCGCATTCAAGGTGCCGTTTTCCAGGCTAA
>JASMKV010000389.1 GCA_030749035.1 Myxococcota bacterium
CTGCGCCACAAGAGCCTGCATCCTCGCCACCTTCTTCTTCGCCCGAGCAAGCAGCGAACATTAATGCAGAACCAACCAATAAGATTTTAAACCATTTTCTGTGCATGATATCTCCTCAATACTACGTCTATAATTCTCGTCTTGGGGGCTGCGCATAAGCGCCAGCGGGCGCACATTATGAAAAAGAGGCCCTCGGGGTCAAGGTCAAAAGTACTAATTCGCGCCAATACGTGCGTGATGCACAAATTGATGAATAATCGGATCATCATTGCGCACAAACTCCATGGCACGGCCTTCAAAGGCCACAAAACCGCCGTTGAGGAAGGTTACCCGATCGGCAATCGAGCGCAAGGAGATAAGGTCGTGGGAAACCACCACCGAAGTAATCTTCAGGCGATCGGCCAAATCCCGGATGAGTCGGTCCGTACGCCGGGCGTTGACCGGATCGAGGCCTGTTGTCGGCTCATCGTAGAGCACCACTTCGGGTTTTAAAGCGATGGCCCGGGCAATGGCGATGCGTTTACGCAAACCGTGGCCAAGTTGTGTCGGCAAGACATCCACGTATTTTTCGGCGTTAACTTTAGTGAGCGCATCAATGGCCGCATCATTGGCTTCTTTGCGGCCAAGACCAAAACGTTTGCGCACCGGCATGGCAATGTTCTCAAGAACCGAGCGGGAATCAAAAAGGGTTGAGTGCTGAAAAACAAACTGGCAGCGCTTGCGCAAGTTCGTAAATTGCTTTTCACTGTAGGCGGTGATGTCTTCGCCGTCGAAAACAATCTGACCAGAATCGGGCTTGAGCAAACCGACAAGCTGCTTAATTAAAACACTCTTGCCCGCGCCACTGTGGCCAAGAATAAAATGCACATCACCGGGCAGGACATCAAAGTTGATCCCCCGCAAAACATGGTTCTCGCCAAAACTTTTATACACGTCGTGAAAACCGATGATGCCTTGCTCGCCCATATAACCTTATCCTAAAAGAACATACCCAAGGGTGCCGACCACCAAATCCAAAAAGAGCACCAACACCGAAGATGATATCACCGCCCTGGTGGTCGCCTGCCCGACACCGGCGGCGCCGCCACGGGCATTGAGCCCCGCATCGCAGGACATCAAGGGCACCGCGATACCAAAGGCCAGAGATTTGGCCACCCCCACACTCACATCCGCCAACTTGACAAAAGACGTGGAAAAGTATGTGTCCCAACCGACACCAAAGCCATAAAAAGCCGTCACGGCGCCAGCATAATAAGCCACCACGCTGCCAAAAACGATAATCGGCAACATGCCCAAAAGGCCGCCGTAAATCCGCGGCAAGACCAAATACGACATCGGTGGCGCGCCGGCCAAACGCAACGCATCGACCTGCTCGGTCACTTTCATCGAGCCAAGCTCGGCGGCAATACCTGCGCCATAACGGGCGGCAATCATGAAAGCCGTGATGACCGGACCAAATTCACGAATGAGCAATTGTAAAAATGCAGGGCCAATCGGACTTAAATCACCGACAATACGCTGCGCCTGCGTCCCACCCTGCACAATAAGAATCGCGCCGGTAAAAGCCATGACCACAAAAACCAGCAGAGCCGAACGGTTGGTCACCTCGTGGGTTTGTTGTATCGCCGCGTGCCATTCGACCGTTCTCCAGGAACGGCAGACGCCCTGCCACAATCGCCAAGCGGTACGCAACGCAGAGAGTTCAGCGATGACCCAGCGACCAAGACCACTGATCAGGGGTATGTCCTTGCGTGCTTGTGTGTTTGCTTCTGCGCTCATTCACATCACCTAATCAACGAGGTCATCACATAATCGACACAAAACAGGGCGACCGCGCAAGCCACCACCTGCGCATTCACCGCCCGGCCAACCCCACGTGAGCCTGACTGTGCGTTAAGACCAAAATGGCTCGAGATAATCGCCACCACAAAACCGTAGACCAGGGCCTTTTCGATACCGATCAAATAGTCTTCGGGTTGAAGGCGGTCAAAAAGAGAGAAAAAGAAAGTGTTGTATTCTAAATCAAAAAGAAGCCTGGCCGAAAGCGCGCCGCTTAAAACCGCCATGAGGTTGCCAAACACGGTCAATATCCCCATCGACAACACCATCGCCAAAGTGCGTGGCAAAATCATCAGCTCGTAGACATCAAGAGCCAAAATCCGCAACGCATCGAGTTGCTCGGTGATGCGCATGGTCGCGAGCTCCGAACAATTGTTGGCGCCAACCCGGCCACTGAACATCAAACCAATGAGTAAAGGTGCGACCTCGCGAAAAGTGGAAAACCCTGCAAACCAACCGACCAAATCATAAACACCAAATTTTTTCACATAGACGGCCGTCTGCAAGACCATAATGACACCGGTGAACGCTGCGGTGAGCATAATGATGAGCAACGATTGTTCACCATAGCTGCGCATCGAACGAAAAAATTCATCGCCATCAATTTTCATGCGGAAGAGCCGTTTAAACATACGCCCCAACACAAGCGAAATGCCACCGGTTTCCGTGACGAAGTTGAGGGCAACGGCGCCCACATTTGTGACAAGACGTAGCATTGGCTATCTGCTATAGCACAAAAACGAAAGGAAAGTTGAGTCCTTAAAAGCACCCTTATTCCCATGGAAAATTTGACCACCATCCTGCCCTTTTTCGCCCTGGCCTTAGCCGGTGTCTTAGGAGGCTTCATCAACATCACCGCCGGTGGCGGCTCACTCATCGCCATCCCCGCCCTTTTACTCATGGGGCTGCCCGAGAACGTGGCCAATGGTACGCTGCGCATCGCTATTCTTGTTCAGGTGGCCGTCGCCTGCGCAAAATACCTGCATGCGGGCAGGGTCCCGCTCAAGCCACTGCGCACGATTCTGCCTTTAAGTCTTTTGGGCGCACTTTGCGGTGCCTATGTTGCCACCCAAATAAGCAACGCCGCATTCAAGCCGGTTTTATCTGTGGTGATTATTTGCAGCGCCCTGGTCGTCGCCTTGCGCGCCACAACAAAGAGCCGCCCTGCTCTACCCAATATTTTACTTTGGCCTATCCTTGTTGGCGTGGGCTTTTATGGGGGATTTATTCAAATCAGCGTCGGCTATCTGATTCTCTTTGCCTTCACATTGGCTGCCGGCCAGGACTTAGTCCAAGCCAATATATATAAGCCCTTTGTGGTTTTGACCTACACACCTTTTGCGCTCTTTATTTTTGCCAAACAAGATTTGGTGGTTTGGGAATACGGACTTTGTTTGGCTTTGGGGCAAGGTCTTGGTGGCTATATCGCCGC
>JASMKV010000390.1 GCA_030749035.1 Myxococcota bacterium
ACAACTCACGTCCTCTTGCGGCAGACACGTGCCTTCAACACAAGTGCCATACGGGCAGTCGCTGCTTGTGGTCACACAATCGACATCACTTAGAAGTTCCCGTTCACAACCCGTTTCGGGGTCACAATATTCCCGCGTACAGGAATTGCCGTCGTCTTCGCACGCCAGTGGATCTTCATGGTGACAAACACCGTCCGCACAATAGTCATTGGTCGTACACGAATTGTTGTCATCACAACTTAGAGCATTCGTATTGTATTCACATTGCCCCTCAGCGCAGGAACCGTTCTGGTCATAAACGATCAACGTTTCCTCAGAAGCACACATCGAAGATGGCGCCGAGTCACAAACCATGGGTAAGCCCGAGCAAGCCCCGTTTTCACAAGTGTCACTTAAGGTGCAGGCGTCCGAATCATCACACTCCCCGTCGACAAAATCATAAGAACAGATACCATCGCTACAGATTCCGCTCGCCTCGTAACACTGCGCGCTTGGAGGCGCATCACAGCTCATGTCCACACATGGATCGACAGCACAGGAACCATTGTCACAACCAAAAGGGCAAAACTGTTCGTTAGACACATATGCACATGCACCGGTATCGCTTTGACAGGTGCCTTGTGGCTGCCATACTTTTCGGTGTTCGCCATCCACACAAATCGGACTTGGCGGATTGTCACAAACAATCGCCGTGCCCAGGCACTGTCCTTCACTGCAGCTTTCATCAACCGTGCAGGCATTACCATCATCGCAAGCCACATCGTTTTGCAGCGGATAAGCGCAGCCCCCATCCTGGCAGGTGCCTTGCGCCAAATAGCAAGCATTAGGAGGCGTCTGACAAACGACACCCAAACATGGATCGCCAACACACAAACCACTTTCCGGATTGCATCCATTTTCGCATTCCGATTCAAAAGACTCGTACTCGCAATTTCCAGCCGTGCACACCCCCGCCGGGTTATAGGTTCGACTTCGGTCCTCACTCAAACAAATTGAGCTTGGCGGCGTTTGACAGGTCACAAAATCACAAGGCCCCGGTTGGATGCCACTGCCTTTAAGCGTCATGATGAAATCCGCCTCATTGTCACTGTTGTTTTTAATGCTTATCTGCGTTTCGTAGGATCTCTCCTCAAGGGGAGAAAAATGCACACGCACAACAGCATCCTTATTCGCATTGATGGTTTGTGTGTCCAAAATGACCGCAAAAACGCCACCGAGCGCATCCCCCTGTGGAAGTTCAAGGTCCAGAGGCATATCTCCTGAGTTGATCAAATAGACGGTCTGCTGGGTCTCCTGTCCCACAATGCGCTCACCAAACTCCACCACATCCGTCGAAGCAGAGAAAAATGCTGGCCGCAACCGTAAGACTTCACCTTTGGAGCAACCCGACACATTCAGCACCAAGCTGAGGCAAAAAATAAAAGAAACACATTTCAACGCAGACAAATGACCAAAAACCTTAGACAAAGGGCACCTCCAAGGCGTAAGAGCACAAAAGAAACGCCGTCCTTTGCTCTCTAAACGCATTACTCTATGTCCTGGGGAACTTGAATCGGGGCTAGTTCAACAAAACCCAAGCCGAATTAAATGACGGAAAAATTGGTTTAAAACAACATTCTACGCAAAAACAATGCTTCTACGTAGCGCAATATTATTTCCTCACCACCAACCGACACGCACTAAAGACGCCTTATAACACAATCGCTCTACGCGCGACAAGGAGAATCCTCGCGTTCAGCCTAAAAATGCGGGTTTGACACCATTGGGCTGTGAGACCTGATACTCAAACGGCTTGACCGCACACATAACCCGAGGCCCAGGCCCACTGAAAATTGTAACCACCAAGGTGGCCAGTGACATCGACAGCCTCGCCGATAAAATAAAGTCCGGGAATGTTTTTGACCTCAAAGGTTTTGGCATCAAGAGCGTCCGTATCGACACCACCACGGGTCACCTCCGCCGTACGCATGCCTTCGCTGCCGCTGGGCAAAAGTTGCCATTGATGTACACGCTTTGCCAAGGCTGCATTTTTCGCCTTACCAAACTCGGCCAAATTCCCCGAAAGCTTTTCTTCAACGCAAATGGCTTTCGCAAGCCGCTTCGGCAAATGCTGACTTAAGAAGTTGTCGATCTGTAACTTCGGCCGCTCTTCGCGTTCCTCTGCCAAAAGGCTGGCGATATCCTGGTCTGGCAATAAGTCGATCATGATTTCTTCCCCTAAATTCCAATAGGAAGATATCTGTAAAATGGCTGGGCCACTTAAACCCCGATGGGTAAACAAAATCGCTTCACGAAAGCTCTGCTTACCACAGCGCACCAAAGCCTCGCAGGACAGGCCTGAGAGCGCCGCCATCGACTCACCCACCGCCCCTTCAAAAGTGAGCGGCACCAGAGCTGCCTGAGGATTCACCACCGGCACACCAAAATGGTCTGCAATCTTATAACCCAAACGGCTCGACCCCATCTTTGGAATCGACGGCCCGCCACAAGCCACCACCAGCCTTTGCGCTTTATATTCTTCCCTGTTGCTGCGCACGACAAAGTTTTCGTCTTCACGGTCAACAAAACGAACCGCCGTGTTTAATTCTATCGACACCCCTGCTTCTTCGCAGGCATTGCTCAACATCGAGACAATCTGCTGCGCCGAATCATCACAAAAGAGTTGGCCAAGTTTCTTTTCATGGTAGGTGATGCCTTCTTTTTCTACCCAGGCAATAAAATCTTCCGGGCGATAGCGACTCAGCGCTGACTTCGCAAAGTGCGGGTTCTCTGAAATAAAACAATCTGGACTTGTATAAATGTTGGTAAAATTACACCGACCGCCACCGGAAATTCGTATTTTGCGTCCCGGCCCCGCTGCCTGCTCGAGAATCAAAACCTCTTGCCCACGCCGGGCCGCTTCAATGCCACACATCATGCCGGCAGCCCCAGCCCCAATGATAAGCACCTGCGCTTTTGTTGAATTATCCTGCAAAACTTAAGGTTCTTCCTTTGACGTTTCTGATTCTGGTTTATACCAGTGTCAAATAGGCCATGCCTACAAGCACTCAACCGCGGCATCTGCAAAAGGATTTTCCTCTGCCGATAACTGAAAACCCATGCCACCACTTTGCCCGCAGGCCTGATAATCCAGGTCGTCGCAACTTGTTCCAGTGGTGCAATCATTATGCCTATCACCGACAATCTCCATCACCATATGCAGTGCCCCCATCACCGTGCTGTCAAAAATTGATGGGCTCATCTTATTGCCGCCACCGTTGAGTTCAAAATGGATATGCGCATTTTGACTGCTGGGGCTACAATCCTCTCCCGTGCAATTCGCACTGCTGCTTGTACTCAGCGAATACATATAGGCGATCACATCTCCCTTAGACACCGCATCCCCCTGCTCAACCAGCAAAAAGGTCTTATAAAAATCTTCGTCGTCTGGGTCTAAAAACGGCTCAATGGAATAGTTCAGATTGACTGTATCGCCATTGAGCGTAGCGATGTCCAAAAGCAGACCATAACGGTAATTGCCGGTGCTTTGCGCAAAATAGGTGCTCACATTGCCAACCACCCCGTCGGCCACCGCATACACGGCCGGCAAATCGCTTAAGCTGCCGCTGCTGGCATAGGCATCAAAAGTATTTGGGGCAAAGTAAATATGTCCGCCTTTGTGAGGCTTCGCAGCATTTTCCCCGCGGAAAAGATGGCCATCGACAACATCATCCATATCGACCAAAAAGCGATCGCTCTTGTTGGTGCTGAACCAGGATAGCGCCGGTAGATTCTCATCATCGTCATCGTCATCGTCATCGTCGTCGTCGTCGTCGTCGTCGTCATCGTCGTCGTCATCGTCATCCTCGTCGTCGTCGTCGTCGTCGTCATCGTCATCGTCATCGTCATCGTCATCATCACCATCGTCGTCATCGTCATCGTCGTCGTCGTCGCAATGAATTTATAACTTTTCCAATAATCCTGATGTGTTGACTGATTTCTTCAAAACAACTTGATTTTATTACATCAATGGACCCCGGGACAAATTTATCCAAGTATATATGAGATTAAACTATATGTTTCGTC
>JASMKV010000391.1 GCA_030749035.1 Myxococcota bacterium
CGGTTATAATGCAGATCTCACGATCACTGACGTACAAATGAATTCGGGTTCAAGCCCCGCCTTTAGCTCGACCTCTTTGCCATGGACCAGTGTGACCATGACAACCAGCGATGCGGAAATTGAAATGCCCGTCGACTATGCGCCTGTCGGTACCACCGGTTCAGCCAATGTGGGTCGTTATCTTTTTTCCTCAAACGATACCTTTCGTCCGACCGCTGCGGTGGACTTAAGCGCCATTGTCGGCAGCGCGCAGCAATGCGTGCTTATCGCCAACCCAGATCCAGCCGATTTTGGCTGGGTGGCCACTGATGAATTGAGCCTCTGCGATAGCGGGCAGAGCCTGCCACCACCGTTTAACAACTGGGGCGGGTCAGGAGAATGCATTTCACGCGATTTGAACTTCACCTTAAGCAACGTCGGCCAGCTTGACTGCAACGGCATCACCCTTGGAGATATTATCTACAATGCGGGTTCAGAGGATAAATTTGCTCTCGAAACCGATCCCTCTGGCGGCGCAGCTTTTGATCTGGCCACCGGCGCTGTCTCCGAAAACTTTACCCTGCGTTTCATAGCCGATCCGACAGAAAACGCCATCAACTACCTGGCCAAGCTCCCCTACACCGTCCCGGATATGCTGGTGACCGACAATGACTTACTGATCAAAGCCAAAGGCGGTGGTGCCCCAGATTGTGAAATCACTTTTCAACCGATTACCCCACCGACCTTGTTTTGTACTGAAGACCAACTTGCCTTTGGTAATGTCAACATTGGTCAGCAACGTACCGTCGATCTACAGCTCAACAACACCGGCTCCGACACCTGTCTGGTCACCAACATTGGGCTGACCAGTGGCACCGATACCGCCAGCTGGAGCATTCCAACTCCGCAGGCCGATTTGACCCTGGCGGTGAACGATTCGGCAACCATTCCGGTCACCTTTAATTCCACCGCACCTTCGGGCAACGATCCCTTTACGGAAATCGCGTTTCTCTGCGGTACCAGCGGTATGGGCGGTGGCGGTTTTCCAGGCTTTCCTGGGATGCCTGGGATGACAGGCAACGACAACGGCATGGACATGACCATCACCTCACAAGGCAGCGGCACATCCGAAGAAAAGAAAATTATCTTTACCGCCAAAGCCACAAGACCCGACATCGACGTGATTCCCGGCGAAATCGATTTTGGTCTGGTGACCGTCGGTTGCTGCTCTGCAGAAAAAACCATTCGCATCTATAACGGTGGTGATGGCACACTGACCATCTCTCCGCCGGTCACGGTGGTCAGTTCGGACAGTGGCTTTACCATCTCACAACCCAGCGATATGGAACTGGCTCCTGGTGAATACACCGAGTTTACCACCCGCTGGTGCGCCGGCGAGGAGGGTCCATCAACCGGCATCATCGAAATTCATTCCACCGATGATAATGAAGAATTCTTCACGGTACCTCTAAGCGGTGAAGGTACGCTGGACAATCAAGGTGATGATGCTTTCCAGCAACCCGAGAGACCCATGGTCGATGTGCTCTGGTCGGTGGATGACTCAGGCTCTATGAGCGATGAACAACAAGATCTGGCCAATAACTTCTCTTCGTTCATCAGCAGCGCCGTCAGTTTGAATACGGACTATCATATTGGTGTTGTCAACACCGATTCAGAAAGCGATCAATCAGGCCACCTCTACTCCTGCAACAGTAATCTCTGGATTACGGACACGCAGAGTTCTTCCCAGCAGCAATCAGAATTTTCCTGTAATGTGAAGACCTCAAATTCGGGGCGACCTGCTTCAGACTCTAAAGAATCCCCCTTACAAGCCATGCGGTTGGCACTAGACTATCCCAATATCGATGGTTTTAATGATGGGTTTTATCGCGAAGAGGCCAAGCTTTATCTTATCGCAGTCACCGATGAAGAGGACCAGAGCGATGGTACGGCGCAGCAATACGTGGATTATTTCCGCAACCTGAAAGGCTTAGGCAATCCCGATCTTTTAAATATCTCGGCCATTGCCGGACCGCCACCCAATGGCTGTGATACGGCCGGCGCCAATCAGGTTGATTATGATGCGGTCAATATGGTGGGCGGCGAGTTTCGATCTATCTGCACCGCCGACTGGAGCAATATCATTGAAGACTTGGGACTCGATGTCTTTAACGCCCGTCGCTCGTTTACCCTCACAAGGCCGGCCGAGCCCTCAACCATCGTCATCGAAGTCTGCGACGATGACGGAGCAGGCAACCCTGTCAACTGCCAAACCGTCACCGACTGGACCTTTGATGGCAACTACAACACCGTGACCTTTGGCGACAACGCAGTCCCCGGTCCCAACCAACACATTCAGGTGACCTACACGGCGGTCTGCTACTAATTTCTTTTATTTTAACCGGTGGACAATACGTTTTTGTTCGCCGGTTTTAATCTCAATCTTTTCCTGGTAATAAATCTTCGCATCAGGATTGCTCAAGACCAGCTGATACGTTCCCATCTTTAATGCAAAATTCTTTAACGGCGTGTTGCCGACACTTTTTCCGTTTACAAAAACTTCAGTCCAGGGCTTGGTGTTGACAAACAAAAACCCAAGATCTTTTTGCTGCTCTTGTGGTGCATCTGTTTTAGAATCTGGCACTTTACCCTCAACGCTTGTCTGCAACGAAGGCGCAATCGTCTCAAACACAACCTTGGCTGGCGCGACACGCTTTTCTTGCCGTTTCCCTGGCCGGGACTTTGTCGGAGGGATACGTTTACTTGTATTTCTTTTCTTCGGCACAAGCGGCTCAACTTCAAGTTGTTTGATCGGCTGAAGCTCAAATGTCAGCGTTCGTCGCTCTCCCGAGCCAAGCGTAAAATCCTGCTGAACGCTTTGATAAGAGCCCAGGCGAAGTTCTAAGCTGTATTCTTTGTTGGCCAACAGTCCTTCGATGATTTGTGGTGTCGACTCAGGGCGCTTTTGGCCATCAATCCAAACTTCCACACCAGGGGGCACAGTGCTCAAGAGTAAGGCACCGTGCTCGGTTTTACTTCTAAACAGCGCAACACCTGTAATTAAAAGTGCTATCCCCAGCACAAAAAGCATTATCCACCAGACAGGCTTATAGACTTTTTGGCGCTTCGAGCGGGTCGACCGGGATTTCTTATTTCTTGTCGGCAGGGCCGAACGATCTGATTTAGTTTCGTATTGATCGCCAAGTAAGGAGCCTAAGGAGATGGCCAGAGTTGAATTGATTTTTTGCCGCCTGGAATTCAGATTATCACCAAAACGATAATCCACCCATTGGCCTAAATCTTTTGTGTCAAAAGAGAAGTTTTCAACTTGGCTTAAACGATCGAGATCTTCTGCCAATTGTGCGCTGTTTTGATAGCGTTTTTCAGTATCTCTCTCCAAAGCACGAAAAACAATGCGCTCGAGCAACTCAGAAACGTCTTTGCGTTGCCCGCGTAAAGACTCTACCGGGCCATTTTGTATCAACCACAGCGTATTATAATCCGATGAACCTTTAAAAAGTCGACGCGATGTCAACATTTCATAAAGAACAATTCCGGCGGCAAAAATATCCAACCGGTGGTCGACTTTTTCACCAATGATTTGCTCTGGTGACAAATACCCCATTTTTCCTTTGAGCGAACCGGAATCCGTCGCCGTTTTAAGATCGCCAACTTGTGCCTTGGCCACACCAAAGTCAGCCACCTTGACCTCACCTTGTCGTGAAACCATTACATTTGATGGCGTGATATCGCGGTGAATAAGCCCCAACGCCTGACCACTCTTATCCTTATACTCATGTACAAAAGCCAGACCACGTAAGAACTGTCGGGCAATAAAGACCACCATCTCAACCGGTAATTTTTGGCTATTGCGGGCGCTATGGGAAAGCATATCTTTGACAGTGATGCCTTCAACATATTCCATCGCAATAAAATAGACGTCTTCTTCACAACCAATATCGTAATTCTGCACAATATTGGGATGCTGCAAACGGGCAGCAAGATTGGCTTCACGTAAAAACATCTCTACAAAGTCTGGGTCTTCACTCAAGTGGGGAAGAATACGTTTGATCACCAACTCTTTTTCAAAACCACCAAAACCTTGCGCTTGTGCCCAAAAGATCTCAGCCATACCACCTTCACCGATGCGTTCGATCAAAAGGTAACGACCAAAAGCTTTAGGAGAAAATACGGTTGGATTTTTGTCTGACATATTTACACAGCATCGCGCAAGATTGGGCAACTCATGCATCGAGGCCCACCGCCACCACGCACCAACTCGGCTCCTTCAAATGTAATCACCACTTTATCTGTATCTAAAACCTGATCGTCACCCAAAAGCAAAGCATCACCACTGACAAGACGAAAACCTGCCTTGACCAGCCCTTCTAAAGTAAATTCATTACGCGCATAAGAAAGCACCTGCCCTGGCGCCAGCGCCAGGAAGTTACAGCCCGATGCCCACTGCTCACGTTCTCTACTCTGTTTTTTTTCACCGCCACAGAAAACGGGATGCATATCGATGCCCACATCTTTCAACGCAGAGAAAATGCTTTCGGCCGAGCGCACGCTCTCTTGACCTTTGCGCCAACTTAATACTGGTACTTTGGTCGCACCAACAAAAGTTGGGGCATGCACCACACACAACTCTTTATCCACTTGTGTCCAGACCATATCCAAATGAATCGCCGTACTTTTTTCGGGCAAGACGACTGCGATGACTTCCTGGATTTTGGTTTCATGAAAGAGTTTTTCGGCCAATTCATCCATAAGGCCTGTACTGGTTCTTTCCGAGAGTCCCACCAAGACAACTTCCTCATTCAGCGGATGGATATCACCACCTTCGAGGGTATAGTCGTGCCGGCGCTCAGCTGAACCATCATATAAAATGCCAGCATTGGACAATGCCGGATGAAAACCAAAAATGGTTCGCATGATCACTTCTTCAGGCCATCGAGACTCAAATCGCATCGCAGAAATGATGGCTTTATCACCAAGCACCAAAGACGCATCTCGAGTAAAAAACAAATTCGGCAAGGGCGGTAATATATAGCTTTCCTTATTGAGTGCTTGAGAAAATGGACCATGAGGGATTTTCCAGCCCTCAACAATACGTGACACCAACTCCTGTGCAGGTAAATCACCCAATTCTTTGCGCAGTGCCTTCTGCGATGTAATCTCCTCAGTACGCTTCAGAAGAAAATCTCTTGCTTCGGGAACATCCAAAACCTCTTTGAGCAGATCGCAAACTTCAAACACTTCGGTAAATTGGCGTAATATTGATGTAAACCGGCGGTGCTCTTCAGCTGCCCCGTCTTGATCGATAATATCATCGTAGAGATATTCGAGACGGTTTGTTGGAGTAACCGCTCTAAGTTCATCGCCAGGCGCATGCACAATGACTTTGCGCAGGCGACCTATTTCACTGTCAACAAAAACTTTGTTATCCACGGGAACTTACCAATCATTGGAGTTGGCTTAACCATAACCAGTGCCACACTTGTTTTCAACCCGTCCGCTTAACTATAGATTTTTCCGAAACATTGCGCCGAAATAAAAGTCGCATCAACTTCGACACACAATAAAACCAGATGAACTGCAAACCGATGCTTGGCTTTAAATAGGGGTTCTTTGTTTTACCTAAGTCTGAAATCAGCAGAACATTCTCCGCCACACTTACCGGGCAGCCCTGCATGCGCCAAACTCTTTTTCTCCCGGAAACGATTTTATACCATAAATAAAGGACAATCTTTTTAACAATGTCTGCTGGTTTAACTCTTTCAGGAGATATCGTTCCACGTTCTTTGTACAAAAAAGGTATTTCTGTTTCTTGCCCGGCAATCTTGCCCTTATAACGCGCACAGTCGCCGATAAAAATAACCTTTTCGTCCGCCTTGGGTTCTATCTCACCCTTATAATCCCCATAAACAATATGCAGTGGTTTCATCTCATTGCGCGCTTCTGGCTGAACTCTTTCGACAATACCAATGGCTTCATCCAAGGCCCCCGGGCACCCGCCCCAACAGTAATCATAGGTATCTGGCGGTGGGCCCATATAAACCTGCAATTTGGATTTATTATTATAAATCTTATCAACCTTGTCTAAGGTAAGTTCAAACCCTTTGGCGCGATGCTTGGCCTCTTCTAAATCAACATCACCTGAAATTTGGATCTCATCTAAAGACAGTGGCCCCCAACCGCGCTCCGCAGTGATGCGAATATGATCCACCTCGCTGGCGGATAAACCCGCAATGGCTGTACAGACAACATCCGTTGCCACAGCGTTGTCTCCAACAATAATAAGCCCAAGCGGAAAAGGTCTGGGGGTCAACATCGTCTTGGCACCGGCCGTGATCCCATCGACAGCGCAAAGTTTGGGCTGAATAACTTCAAAAAGGTCAGCTATCTTTGTGTGTAAATGGTGGTCATGATCGATAAGGCGATGCTCGTCATCTTGAATACCGATATAATTTTTTAAGTTAAAAGTGACCTTTGTCCACGGATGCGCTTTAAACTTTGGAGCATCAACAAACCATTCACAAGCATCGACGGCTTCTGGAATAAAGATATAGTCACGCAAGCGGCCTTCACTAAAAAGGTTACGCTGGACTTGCGACATTTCATCGAAATATTTGGTTTTAGCCCCATGACGCCTGATGACTTTAGGGTACAATGCGTTCGAGAAGCTAAAACGCGTCGGAATGGTGATACCGCAACGCTCCCCAACCCAAAGATCGGAAACCGCATCGTCCCGCTCACGCAAAGCACCAAGAAGTCCATCCAGGAACTCCGAGCGGGTAAAAGCGTGGGGGAAAAAAGTCGGATGCGCGATAACACAATTGGGTTTCACCATGGTGATGCCCTGCGGTCGCAAACCAAGCTCATCCATGCACTCACCAATGAGATGTTTTATTCGATCGGGCTCATAATCATCGCAACGACGTAGAATTACTCTTGGCATCAGGCTATGATGAAGCAAGGTGATCTAAATGTCGAGTCATTTGAATATTTTATCGGGCGAAAGAAATGGGCAAAACTTTCCCACACGCGATGCGTTACAAGAGTTATGGCAAGAGGTCGCCCAAAAACCCTTATGGGCGCCACCCAACTTTTGGCGCTATCTTAAATTACGCTGGCGCATGAAAACCAAGCAGCTTAATCCCCATAAAATTAAAATGCATGCCCCAGGTGGCAAAATGAATCATTGTCAAAGCTGTACCAACAACTGCTGTGTTGGACCAGAATCAACGGTGCTTTTGCGTCTATACGATATTGCCACACTCATGGATCTCGACAAGACAGAGTTGATCAGCCAACAAAAACCTGGATTTGATGCTGACGTGCTCAATCAACGACCCGCCATGCAAAAACATCTTGCATCAAAAGCCTGGGAAATATTTCCTGTTTTAGAAAAAAATTCTTTTGGAGCCTGCGCCGCTCTCACAACCGATGGTGCCTGCTCTCTCTACCCCCACTGGCCCCTCTCCTGCGCCCGCTTTCCCTACGCGCTCAACGTCGAGGCCTCTTACATCTTCTATAGCCGCCGTTGTGACTCGTTCTGGATTCGCTCCGATGTTCAAGAGAACATTCAGGCCATGCGTTTGGCTGCAGTCGCCTGCTACAACGAACGCATCAAGGATGCTGTTTTACTTGAATACGCACCAAAAAAACTTGCAGAACTTGGTCTCCTCAGCTACCTAAACTTAGAAGGATGAACATGCAACGACTCGATGAATTTGTACTGCAAGTACGACGGCAAAGTTCTCATGTCTTTGTCGCAGAAATGCCCGGGTTTTTTTTAATTGCTTCCCGTCAATCCGACGAGCTTTCACAGGACTGGCTCTTCAATACGCAAACGATTTCACAAAGCAAAGGCATCTTGGTGCGCTCGATGATTAAAGAAGGCTACACGCTTCATCCAGACACGACAAAAAACTTTGTTTTCCCGGTCAAGAAGTGCGCACAAAATCCTTGGCCCGATCGCATCATGATAGGTCGTGCCTCAAACAACGACTTGGTTTTGAGCGATGCTTCAGTGTCTAAAGTCCATGCCTTCCTAACCTATGAAAAGGACTCGGAAAAACTTAAAGCGCATGATGCAGGCTCACTCAACGGTATTCAACATAACGAACACTTGGTGGCACCAGGCGGAAGTGCCGAGATACAGAGTCATGACTATCTTGAAATCGGCACGATTGTCCTCAAAGTCCTTGATGCCAAAGACTTTTTTGATTTCGTTCACGAACATATTAAACACGAAAAGACATAAAAAGGCGTGAATAGTTCTTTATCCACAGCGTCAATACGGATAGAACGTGTGATGAGAGTTTTTGTGAGGCTCTCTTGTCTCACCATAACTCAGGAACAGAATAAAATCCGAACGAAGGGGATCATCATATGCTACACCGCGTGAATTGGATTACTCTCTTGCTTGCACTTATCGTGACCCCATCGATTTTTGCAAAATCAGCTGGTCGACTGGCCAGTTCCGATGGACAAGTGGTCACGCAGATCCCTGGCGAAAAAGAAAAGCCTGCCGAGGTTGGTTCGCAGCTGCCACCGGGAACCCGTATACGAACTGGCGCCGATGGCTCAGCTGAAATCGTTTTTGAGGATGGCTCCAAGCTTGTTTTACGTTCAAATTCATCGATGGTCCTTTCCCAGCAAAAACGTCAAAAACAAAAGAAAAGCTCTATTTTGCTCTTCTTTGGCCGCGCCTGGAGCAAAGTCAACAAAGCGGTCGGCAGCGATACCAAATTTGAAATTAAAACCGCGAATGCTGTTTGTGGGGTTCGGGGCACCGAATTTGAGACGATTGTTGCCGCCGATGGCTCCTTACGCGTACAGGTCACCGAAGGGCAAGTCGGCGTCAATGCGGATGATGGCGAAGCGGTTCTCGATCCAGGGCAAGAAGTCGAGGGTAATGAAGGTGGCTTAAATGCTTCCGGACCGATACCAGAAAATACCGATTGGGAAGCCTGGAATAAAGCCAAGGAAGACCGCCTGCGCAACAATGCAAAAGAGATTGTCAACGGCGTGAAAGGCAAAATCGAACGTCGTAAAAATAGCCTGGAGGAGCTCAGAGCCGAGCAAGAAAAACTCAAAAAACTCTTCAAACGCTCCAAGCGACGTGCCGGCAGGGGCGATCCACGCGCCAAAAAAGAGATCAAATTCATTCAGGACAAACTTGCAGATATTGCCGATCAGATTGCCGATATAGGGGATGAAGCCGATAGCCAATTTGGTCTTGTCGATCACTTTGCAGATTTAGCGGAAGATCCACGCTTTGGCATGATTGACGGTAAACATATCCAAATGGAAGCCGAAAATCTTCGGCGCGTCAAAAAAATGCTGGACAAAATGGTCTCTGAAGGCACCGACATTTCCATGGCGGCCATGGATCAAATGCTCGAAGATTCCCGTAAAGGCAAACGCGACACGCTTAAAGACAAGAAGGGTATGGATGAATTCTTTGGCAAAGATCCATTCTAACGCCTAAGATACTGAAGTAAATTATGTTTGGTCTTGGCCTTTGGGAAATTACGCTTATTCTTGTCGTATCCTTGTTGGTACTTGGCCCCAAACGACTTCCACAACTGGCGAAACAATTGGCGCGATTTGTACAGGATATGCGCCGTGCCGCTTCGGATATCCAAATGCAGTTTGAAGAAGTTGATGAGCCCACACCAGTGCACGATGAGCACAAAACCTTGCACGAAGCAGAAGCAGAAGCAGAACAACAAGCAGAACAACAAGCAGAGCTCTCGCAAACACCACATGATTCTCCTCCCAAACCCAAGCTCTAGGAAAGAACATGGAGCACGAGAACGACACAGAGCATGAAGAATCTCGAATGAGTATCATCGGCCACTTAGGAGAATTGCGACATCGACTCTTTATTATTATTGCCACCTTGGTTCTCGGCACCCTTGTGGCGTTTAGCTTTGCACCGCAACTCTTTGAACTCTTAGCCAAACCCTTAGAAACATTGACACGACAGCAGCTGATGGTCATCGGCCCTCTCGAAATGTTTTTGACCTATGTCAAATTAGCATTATTGGCCGCTCTTTTTGTCGGCTTTCCTGTGATTCTTTTTCAACTCTGGCATTTTATTGCGCCAGGTCTCTATGCCCACGAAAAACGTTGGCTCATCCCTTTTGTTGTGCTGGGGTCGATCTTTTTTATGGGTGGTGGTCTTTTTGCCTACGGTGTCGTCATTCCATTGGGGTTTAAATATCTGGTCAGCATGGTGCCCGAATATATTGATGTACAATATTCGGTCGCGATTTATTTTGCACTCATCATTAGATTGATTCTGGCCTTTGGCATCGTTTTCGAACTGCCGCTCTTTATGTGGCTGCTTGGTGCTTCAGGCATCATTGCTCCCGAAACCTTAAGTTCTTTTCGTAAATATTGGCTTATTATTGCTGTGGTCATCGGTGCCATGCTCACCCCGCCCGACCCCATCACACAAATGTTGATGGCCATCCCCTTATTTCTCTTCTTTGAAATAGGACTTATTGGTGCCAGAATTCTTTACAAAGCCAAGCCTGGAAAAAAGTCTGTTGAAGAGGGTCTATAAGCCGAGTTCTGTATTTCAAAAAAATGAAACAGTGATCATTCATCTAGACATTGGGTTACCCCAATGCTCGAGCTGCCTACCCGAATTCTTCGGCGGGAAACCGATATAGCCAAAGCTACGCAAATCCCTATTTGGCATTGCTCCAGGTGGGGTTTACCTTGCCGATTAACGTTACCGCAATCGCGGTGCGCTCTTACCGCACCTTTTCACCGTGACCGCTGGTTACAAAATTTGTACTTGAGCGGCCGTCTTTTTC
Organism: Myxococcota bacterium; assembly: GCA_030749035.1. Classification (GTDB taxonomy): domain Bacteria; phylum Myxococcota; class XYA12-FULL-58-9; order XYA12-FULL-58-9; family JASMKV01; genus JASMKV01. The sequence continues at coordinate 10,818 of JASMKV010000391.1, forward strand.
TGTGGCACTTTCCGTCGAGTCGCCTCGCCTGGCTGTTAGCCAGCACCTTTCCCTGTGGAGCTCGGACTTTCCTCCCGTACATTTCAAAAGAAATGACCGACGATCACCCGACCCTCTTCAAAGACGACTTGCTTCTAGCAGAATGATTTTCAAACCAAAAGACAAAGGCGAAAAAAAGTGCATCGCCCATGATCCAATTAACGTAAATCCAAAGCCAAATTGGCTTGGCGATCTGCGGGCACATTATACTCGCGACGAATATGTTCAATCTTCACCTGAGTAAAAGTACTTAACAATTGCAATGCCTTGGCGTGTAAGGGCTTAAGGTCTACATTTTTCACACGATACTCACCAAGCAATTGCCGCACCATGAGCTGAGAATCGGCGCGTATGACAATATTTTCAATCTCGCAATCGGCTATCGCTTCAAGACCATAAATGACCGCTTCGTATTCAGCCTGATTGTTGGTGCGATGACCGAGAAACTGATGGCCGCTTAAAACCTCATCCTCTTGCGGATTGCACAAAACCCAACCTGCCCCTGAAGGCCCTGGATTTCCACGCGCCGCGCCATCGGTATAAAGAAAATAAAATTCAACTTGGGCAGGATCCACCAGGGTAAACCTCTATACAGAAGCTTCTGTTTCCGGGTTCCCGTCTGATTCCGTGCTGACACCCGAAACAGGTGCTATCTCTTCGCTTTGCTCAAGGAACTTCTCCCAAAGCATAATACGCTGACAACTTGGGCACTGATCAATACGACTACCCGATTGGAGAATATTATAAAGCTGAGGCGGTAAACGCATATTACACGCGGTGCATTGACCTTCTTTGACAAGCGCCAAGCCCACACCCATGCGACGTGAACGTATAAAATCGTATTTTTTCAAAAGTGGCTTTGAAATCTTTGGAAGAATATCATCCCGGCGCGCACTTTCACTTTCAATTGTGCTGTCGGTTTCTTTGAGCGCACCCTCAACACGAACCTGCTCTTCTTCCAGCTCAACCGTGTGGGTTGTTAATTCTTCCTTCAAAGTCTCAGCCTGCACTGTAAATTCTTCGGCGGATTTCATGAGCTCAAGGATTTTTTCCTCGGAATCCGTATTTGCACGCTTGAGGCTTTCAATTTCACGAGAAAGCGCCAGATATTCACGTTGATTTCGAATCTCATTGAGGCGTTGTTCCCATTTACGGACTTTATGCCGTTCCGCATCTAAAACGCCCTCTATGCCTTTGGCTTCTTGATTTGCACCCGCAACTTGATCCTCAACAAGACCCACGCGTCCTCGCAGCTCCTGAAGGGCCTCCTGCATTTTGTTGAGTTGGTTTGGAATGTCGGCGCGCTGCTTGGTGAGGTTATAAACCTTGCGGTCAATTTCCTGAAGTTGATATAAATTTTGCAGTTCTTCTTGCACCGTTTTATCTATCCCATCAATCAAATACACTCTATCTTCGTTGGTGGGCCCACCAGGACTCGAACCTGGGACCTATCGGTTATGAGCCGACGGCTCTACCAACTGAGCTATGGGCCCTCTACCCCACCGCACTCAAGCCCATCACCTCTTAAGGCACGGGCAAGTAACACGCCCTCAAGCATCACGCAACCACTAGCCTCTAAATTAGTGATATTTAGGCAAAAAAGATCTTTTATGTGTCCACAAATGATTTTAATTGCTTCGAACGTGACGGGTGCCGTAATTTACGCAAGGCTTTCGCCTCTATCTGGCGAATACGCTCTCGCGTAACCTCAAAATCCTGGCCAACTTCTTCAAGCGTATGGTCGCTTTTTTCACCAATACCAAAGCGCATCCGCAGAACCTTTTCCTCACGCGGCGTCAATGTGGCCAAAACTCGTCGGGTCTGCTCACCTAAGTTTTGCGCAATCACTGCGTCTGCTGGAGACTGAATCGATTTGTCTTCGATGAAATCCCCAAGCAAAGAATCTTCTTCCTCACCAATTGGGGTTTCTAAAGAAACCGGCTCTTTGGCGATACGCAACACCTTGCGGACTTTATCGATGGGCATTTCCATCTTAACCGCAATTTCTTCAGGTGTGGGCTCACGTCCTAAATCCTGAACCAGATAGCGACTTGTACGAATCAGTTTATTGATCGTCTCAATCATATGTACCGGTATACGAATTGTTCTGGCCTGATCTGCAATGGCACGCGTAATCGCTTGACGGATCCACCAAGTCGCATAAGTTGAGAACTTATAACCTCGACGCCATTCAAATTTATCGACAGCCTTCATCAAACCGATATTGCCTTCTTGAATCAAGTCTAAAAACTGCAATCCACGATTGGTATATTTTTTTGCAATTGACACCACCAAGCGTAAGTTTGCTTCAATGAGTTCGGCCTTGGCATATTCGGCTTTTCGCTCACCACGCATGATCGAATTGTACGTCTCTCTGAGTTGTTCAATCGAAACGTGTGCTTCTTCTTCAATGCGTTTGAGTTTTCGCTGCCCACTTTTTAAGATGCGCTCTATATCGAGAAAATCATCGCTCTTCATGCCAAGTTGCTTGCATATACGGCGCTCATCCTTAACCGACTTTTTCGATTCACGTAAAAGCTTTCGTAGCTCTGCCTCGCTTATGCCCAGATTGCGATGCACATAGCCCATCTCATTTTGGGCTTTATTGGCGCGGCGAATAAACGACTTTAAACGCAATATAATGGTATCAAACTGAAGCTTGGAAAGGCGCATATCCTCAAGGACTTGCTGCATATTTAAGCGCACACCTTCAAGTTTCGTTTCCATATTTGCGCGCTTTTTGTCTGTTAAATCCTTAGACCCTAAAAGTTCAACACATTTGTGGGATTCTTTTTTCAAAGCTTCGAGCTTGTTGATTTGCTGAAGAAACTTTTCTATCTTAGCGTCAGTAATGGCCTCTGCCGGCTCGTCTTCATAATCCCGGACAATGTCTTGTAAATAAACTTTACCCTCGACCATTTTATCAACAAGGTTAATAATTTCCTGAATTGCAATTTCTGAACCCGTCACAACCGAAAGAACTTCTTTTTGCCCTTCTTCAATACGCTTGGCAATTTCAACCTCACCCTCACGCGTAAGAAGCGGCACTGAGCCCATTTTTCGCAAATACATGCGTACAGGATCAGTCGATTTTGCAACCTTTTCTGTATCTTCCGCTTTTTTCTTTTTTCTGCCGCCTTTAGCCGTCGAACGAGATGCCGACTCGCGTTCTAAAATCTCAACATCTTCTTTGTAGAACACATCCAAAGCTTCATCGATTAATTCTTCCGTGCTTTCATCATCATCAGTCTGCGCATCGGTCGGTTTTACGTTGTTGGCGCTCTTGCTTTTTTGTGCCAGCTTGTCCAAGGTCTCCAAGGAATCTTTCAAACGTTCGGCTGAGTGCTTTTGCGGTTTCGCCACAACCTCTACAGGCAAAACATCTTTAAGCAACTCATCTGCTTTAGAGGTGGCTAAACTTTTACCTTCGTCAAAAAGCCCAGAGGCATCAAACTCATCAAAAGACGGTTGTTGCTTTTTTGTCGATTTCTTTGCTTTTGTGACTTTTTTCTTCGCTGGCATCTTTACCCCAAACTCCTTAAGGTACTTCCTAACAACTCGCGTTTTCGCCGTGTAAGTTGCTGCTTTCTAACAACAAGTTCGTCGATTTCCAAACCTTTATCGGTCGTCGTGCGCAGCTCACGTATCACGTCTTGTAAAGCTTCGTCTACCTGTCGCACCTCCAAACGTACCTTTATTGTTGTAAAAGTGCGTTCCGCCCTCTCCTGCACCACATCGGTCTCTAAATCGACCAAAGCCTCCACCCCCAGAAGGCGAGTTAAGTGCCTGTATTCACTTGAATGTTTCTTGATTGTTTGCTCGCGATCCGCGTCTGGCGCCGCTAAATCCCTGATTAAGGCACGCACAGGCGCACTCCAACTAAAGCCCTCAAGCTCCGATAAACGCTCCTGTAGCACCGGAAAAAGCAACAATTCGCAGAGCATATCAATCTCCCAAGCGGCCGGACCACGACTTTTTTCGCTATGATCTACGGCAGAATCGACCCTGGGCGATCGTCCTTCTGGCTTGGTTTGGCGATATTTTTGCTTGGCATTTTTGCGCAGTTGCTCTGGGCTTAACCCAACCTGCTCTGAAAGCTGCGCCAAATAGAGATCGCGCTCAAGACCTGAATCGAGTGCCAGCACCAAACCGCTTAGATCTGCAGCCAAAGCCGCACGGCCCTCAACCCCATCAGGCATATTCTCAAAAGCCTGTGCAAAAAAGTATTCCACCGCAGGCATCGCTTTTTTCACGCACAGCTCCAAAGCCTCAACGCCTTGCTTTTGCATCAGCGAGTCAGGATCTTCACCGGCCTCTATGGGGGCAACCAAAACTTTCTGTTTCGCCTTTAAAAGAAGTTCCGCAATTTTACGACTGGCGCGTTGCCCCGCCGCATCGCTATCAAGCAAAAGCACACTCTCTTTGGCCAAGCGTGCACAGCGCCCTGCATGTTCAGATGTAAAAGCTGTTCCCAAAGCAGCAACCGCCTGCAACAACCCCGCACGGTGACAAGCTAAAACATCGGTATAGCCTTCAACCAAAATCAAGCGTTGGGTCTGTCGGATTGTCTCTTGGGCTTTGACCAAGCCAAATAAACATTCGCGTTTATTAAAGAGAAAGGACTCCTTAGAATTAAGATATTTGGCATCCTGATACTCAAATAAACGACGACCACCAAAACCTAAAAGCTTGTCTTTTTCATCAAAAATAGGAAAGACCAAACGTTTTTCAAAAAACGCATGGCGACCATCCTGACTTATCAGACCAAGCTCGCGTGCTTGGTCGGCATGTATTTTTTTTGATTGCAAATAAGGAATAAAATCTTTGGCCAAGCCACCAAATCCCAAATGCCATTGCTTCGCAAAGTTTTCAGGTATGCCCCGTTCTTTCAGATAACCACGCGCAACCTTACCTTCCTTGGCCCAAAGTGCGTTTTCAAAAAACGCCAAAGCATAACGATTAATCTTTTCGAGTTCTTTTTGCTTATGACGGCGTTGACGCTGCTGCGGACTTTCCGCCTCTAAAGCCACTCCGGCTTCTGATGCCAATAAACGCGCCGCATCATCAAAACTGAGGCCTTGGTGACGCATCACAAAATTGAAAACATCCCCGCCCGCATGGCAACCAAAACAATAGTAGAGACCTTTATCTTGCGTGACTGAAAATGATGGTGTTTTCTCATGATGAAAGGGACATAAACCGATAAAACGCGGACCTTTTTTATCCAGCTTTAAATAAGAACCGACTATTTTGACAATATCCACACCCTGTCGGATGAGTTCTATTTGCTTACTCGACAATGCCACCGGCTTTATTCCTCACCATACTCACTCAAAGAGAGCCTCAATCAAGCCTCCCTCGTATTGTCAAGCCCCTTACCTGAAGAATCAGAGCCACTAAAGCTAAAATTGACTTTTCATGTCACATTCTGCAACAAAGGGCGCTTTTATCTGCCGCAAACTCTTATCAAAACCCCATTTTAACATCTTGGTTTGGCGCAGGTTTTGCTTAGCCCAAGGCATGCACAATCTTCTTCAATCTTTCTTTTGGCTTGGTGAGCAAAGTGCTCTGAAAACGACCCCTATTCTCTCCACAGGAATCCCGCAACTCGATACGGCTCTTGGGCTTGGGGGCTTACCCAGTGGTCGGTTTATTGAAATCTTTGGACCACCTGGCTGCGGCAAAACGACACTGGCTCTAAACATTATGCGGGAAACACAGCTTCGTAATCACGTGGCTTGCTATATCGACTGTGATCACACGCTCTGTGAGCAACATGCCATAAAAATAGGTCTCAAAACTTCTGAAACTTTAATTATTCGCCCAGCTTTTAACGCATGTCTTATCAGCATCATCACTCACCTTTTAGAATTTCTAAGACCAAAGCTGATTGTTGTAGACAGCAGCAGTACAAGTTTTATGGCCTCTGCTTCAAATCCAACACTTTTTTTTCAAAAATCAAGGCAACCACAAAAAGCGCTCCTGCAACTCGCGCATCAATGTGCTCTACAAGGCACATCCGTTCTTTTTGTCTTGCCCCTGGAAGACGAATCAGAAAAAACACATTCTCCACATCTTTTTACAAATCGCACACTCAAACACTATACGGCCATTCGCTTGGCGCTTAGAGTAAATGCCCAGCCAAGTGGTCACACCCAACACCAATCATTCAAACAAAATCATATGCGCATACATCTGCTCAAAAACCCCTTTGCCAGCACCCCTCTAACCATAAGCACCGAACCCATCATTTTGTTCTAAAATGTTATGCGACAAAGTGAAACCCAATCGACACAAAGGAATGATTGGATGTCCTGCGTCTTTTTGGCTAATGTTAAACTCAGCAATACATTTTAGCCCAACAAGTGAGTGTATCTCCCATGACCACGTCCGAAGACAAAAGTTCAAAAAATGAAAGCGCATGGCCCGAAAGTGAAATTGCTGCGGCACTCAAGCTGACCCTGCTTTTACTGCTCTTGCTGGCGGCCGGAAAAAGTTTTCTGGGTGGTGGCTGGTTTGCAAGCCTCTGTTATACAGGCCTCGCCGCCTTTCAGCTCTATATGCCCGTCTGGCGCGCTGAAAAAAATGGTCTTGGTCTGGACGCTATAGGCTTGCATTTTCATGCATGGCGCCACGATCTTAAACTTGTTGTTCTGTGGTGTGCTGTCACTTTTCCAATCTTTGCCATCGCTTACCACTTTTTCATGACCCAGAGTGCGGCTTGGGCCGCAACATACGATCTTGGCATTTTGCTCCCTTATCTGCCTAAAACTGTCTTCGCCCCAACTTTTCCAGAAACCTGGAGCGATTGGGGTATAGGTACACTCCATGGACTTGAAATTGTTGCCATTCATCTCTTGGGCGTGGCACTGCCTGAAGAGACATTTTATCGGGGTTATCTACAACCTCTTTTAGAGCAGAAATTTAAGCCAACCTTCCGATTATATGGCGTATTTTTAGGTCGAGGGGTTATCCTGGCGGCCATGTTTTTTGCTCTGGGCCATTTTCTTGGAGAATGGAATCCCCTGCGCTTTGGCCCATTTTTTCCCGCCTTGGCCTTTGGTTGGCTAAGAAATGCCTCGGGATCTTGTATCAGCGCCATCACTTTTCATGGATTATGCAATATTTTTAGCGAATTTCTTTTTAACATGTACAATCCGATAGATTAAACTTTAGGTATTTGCGTCCCTTTTTGTGCGATGCTATGGCCTGACAGAACCCGTTTACATTCTCATGCAAGTCATTTGTCCAAAATGCTCTACCGAATATGTACTGGACGCGACAAAGATTCCCACGCAAGGTGCTCTTTTACCCTGCGCCACTTGTGGTGAAAAATTTCCGATTAGTCCTACCCCAGAAGAAACGGCAGCGCCTATCGAAGAAAATCCCGCGCCCGTTGATAATCCTTTCGATGATCTTAATTTGAATATCGAAGCGCAAGAAGAGTCTGCGAATGCATCGGATTTCGCCAATGATGCCCCCGCGTTCCTGGACAATATTCCCCTAAGCGATACGAATCCACCAGAAGAAAATGAATTTGAAACAGAACTCACCACGGATGATTTTACCACCTTAGATTTGAGTTTTGAACCACTGCAAATTGCCGATGATGTCGACAATACAAAATCTGAAGATGATATATCCGCAGGAGAAATGGATAGTGTTCCTGACATGGACGCTATGGGTTTTGATTTTGCCGATCTTGAACTGGCCGACGAGATGGCCTCAAACCCTGCTGAACCCACAAGCGATACTGGGCCAAGTCAAAGCAGTGCCTCAGAGATTCAGGAAACACCTCTGGCCGACGACCCCTTTGCAGCATTGGATTTAGGGAACACACCAGAGGCAGCACCCACGGCAGAAGCGCCTGGTGATGACCCCTTTGCAGCATTGGATTTAGGGAACACACCAGAGGCAGTACCCACGGCAGAAGCGACCGAGGATGACCCCTTTGCGGCATTGGATTTAGGAAACACACCAGAGGAAGCACCCACGGCAGAAGCGACCGAAGACGACCCCTTTGCGGCATTGGACTTAGAAGACACACCAGAGGAAACACCCACCGCAGAAACGCCTGGCGATGACCCCTTTGCGGCATTGGATTTAGGGGACACACCAGAGCAAAGTTCTGCCCCGCTGGACAAAGAACTCGATCCCTTTGCCGGCTATGAAAAAGAAACTGAGCCTGAGTCATCTTTCGAGGCAGCACAGGAAGATGATTTCGCTGATCTTGATATGAACTTTGCCGATGATGCTTTTACCGAAAAGCCCAAAGAGGAGAGTGCAGAAGAAACGACACAAAATGAAAGCGACCCTTTTGGTGATCTGGATTTTAATGCGGACAACGCTATGACAAGCGATGCCGACACCTCGACCGAGCCAGAAGAAACTGCGGATACGACCAGCGAACCCGATGGAGATGAAACCGACGCTGAACGACGGCCAACCCTGACCAGCTTGCCCAATGTCTTTGATGACGAAGAAAGCGAAGCTGTCGATATGGACGCAATCGATTCCGATGGGGATACCGTCGATGCCTCCGCATCACCGCCCTCACAAGAACCCCCGCAAGAACCCCCGCAAGAACCGCTGCAAGATGAACACGCTGCTGGCGAGACTTTAGATGAAAATGCCCAAACTCCCGGCCCAGTAGATGACTTACCTACCGTTTTTGAAGATGAACATGATTATGCAGGGGAACGCATCAATACAGGTCATATCGAAACTGGTGTGAATGCCGCTTTGGCCGAGGCTTTTGGAGATGATGCCGATCTTGATGCCATTGAGTCTCTTGAACCATCAACACGCTACAGTCCCAAAGCGCTTCTCGAAAATTACAACTCTCGCCCCAAAAAGATTCAAGCCGCAATTGCCAGCAGCGCGCTTCTCGTTTTAGGTGCACTGGGCTACCTCGTCTTTACCCTCGTACAAAGTGAAGCACCCACTGAAATCGCACAGGTTGCACCAAAGCAATCCCAAGAGATAAAAACTGAAGTCCCTAAGGAAACAGAAGCAGAAGAGCCTAAGATCCAGGAACCGGAACTGCCAGTACTCACACAAGAAAGTGTCTATTACCTTGGCTATAACGCATTAGAACAACGCGCCAGACAACTCTTCGAATCAAGCGTCGCCAAAAACAGTAAGCCAACCCCGCTTCTCTTATGGGCTTGGCTGCGACTCTCTCAAGTCTACCGGCTTAAATCTGCGCGAAAACAATTGCTTAAAGCATTATCAAGAGGCCCTCGCATCCCTAACAAAGATATGGCGGCAGCGCTGAATTTTACTTATTTATCCTTAACAGGAAAGGCGAACAAAGCGATGCTCAAAGCAAAACTTCGCCTTAAAAAGAATAAAATTGAGAACTCACCCCATGTTGCCTTTGTCTTAGCGCAAATCTATCAGCAAAAGAAAAAGAAGGATGCTGCCCTCAAGCTCTTGCTGCCTTTTTCAGAAAAGGCAAAGCCCTGGCTGGATGTGCAAATACAAAGCATCGAGCTCTTGGCAAAAAATGGTTCGGCAAACAATGAACGCATTCAAAGTGTTGTGAGCAAACTGCTGGAGGTCAACCCAAGTGCGGATACCTTGGCACGTCTTGCACGATTCGCATTGACGAATAAAAAATACCAACTCGCCGAAACCACGCTGTCGAAGCTGGATATTAAAAAAGAATATCTATCCATACCAGAAATCCATCGTGAAAATGCTTTTCAAGACGTACTCTACTATCAAATAAGGCAGGGCATGCTTATAAAAGCACTTGAAACGGCAAAGCTTTGGACTGAAACAATTCCCGAATCCCTCAATGCGGCGATCCAAACAAGTCGATTACTCACCCAAATGAAGAAAGGCCAAAGCTTTCTAAGCGACTTACTTGCGAATGCAAAATCCAGACAAGAAAAGAGTATTTTGCTTGCTGAAGAAATTCG
>JASMKV010000392.1 GCA_030749035.1 Myxococcota bacterium
ACAACCACTCCTGAATACCTTTAAAGCCAGCGCGATGGGCTAAATCGGTGAAAAGTGCCAAGTCCAACACAATGGGCGCCGCCAATATCGAATCACGGCAAAGGAAATCAATCTTGATCTGCATCGGATAGTTTAACCAACCAAAGATATCGATATTATCCCAACCTTCTTTTTCATCACCACGGGGTGGATAATAATTAATCCGCACCTTGTGGTAGAGATCTTTATAAAGTTCAGGATGTAACTCCGGCTCAAGAATAGAATCGAGCACGCCAGTCTTGGAAACTTCCTTGCTCTTAAAGCTCTCTGGATCGTCCAAAACTTCACCGTCACGGTTACCCAGGATATTGGTCGAGAACCAGCCTCTAATACCGAGCATACGGGCCTTTAAACCAGGCGCAAGCAAGGTCTTCATCAAGGTCTGACCTGTCTTGAAATCTTTTCCGGAAATCGGCATGCCATTTTGATCCGCAAGCTCCATCAGAGCTGGATTGTCCGTACTCAAATGCGGCGCACCATTACAGTAAGGCACATTTTCCTTCATCAATGCATAGGCATAAATTTGCGATGGCGAAATCGATGCATCGTTGGCTTCTAAACCGGCTTCGAATTTTTCTAAAGAGCCATGCACTTCAGTCGGCTCACGATGAACCTCGGTAGAGCCACACCAAACCGCCACACAACGGTCAAGATTGTTCACATCTTTGAAAGCGCGGATATCTTCGCGCAAGGCCTTGGCCAAGTCCATTTTATTGGTTTCGGTTTTAACGTGCTCACCGCTAAGTTTCTTTACAAACTCAGGGAAGAAAACCGCTGGCATCGGCTTGATGGCCGACATTTCTTCTTTGATAGGCTCTAAGTGCTCACTTTTAAGAACGGCTGCTTTTTTCGCTGCGGTATAAGCATCATCGGCAAAAACATCCCAACCACCAAAAACCAGGTCTTCCATCTTCGCCAAAGGCACAAAGTCCTTAATCAATGGGTGGCGATTTTCTGTTCTCTTACCTAAGCGAATCGTACCCATTTGGGTCAAAGAGCCTACCGGAGAAGACAAGCCCTTCTTCACCAAAAGACAACCGGCGATGAATGTGGTCGAAACCGCACCCATACCAGGCATAAGTATTCCAAGTTTTCCGCTGGCTGGGGCTATTGTATTGGGTTTTTGCACAATTTCTCTCCTCTAAGGCTATAGGTTGGCCAGCCCCTTAACAGAGACGTAGAGCCGCGACAATAGAGACTTTGCGCTTTTTTTAGCCAAGAAAAGCCTTCCGAAGATCGGCTTATTATTCAAGAGCTTACTCGCAGATGGGCTGGGAGCCGAGCATCGACACATTGTCGATTTCGCTGGTATAATCCCAGCCAGCGCCACCGACACCAATCCAATAAATAACCTTAGGTGGAGGATCAAGAAGCGCCATCAAGTTACCGCTGTCAAAAGGCTCACCCGGATTGGGGTTATTCACCGTATCATCCGAATACCAGGTATCTTCAGCAATAAGCGTTGAAATGGGGCCTGCTTGGATCTGTGGTTCACTTAAATAGCCCGGTTCACCATAATAATAGAGACCATGTTGCCAGCCGTAGACATTGGGCAGATGAAATCGTCTGTGATCGACGCCATTGGCATCCTGATAAGCGACGCGCATAATGACCGGCCACTCGCCTTGCGTATGTCCGGCGCCGGCCAAGCTCTGGTTGGTGGCCTTACCATCCAAGGAGAAAACCAAGGAGCCACACTTGCTCACGTCAAGATTCAACGTTTGGGTGGCGATATCCCAGGAACCGCCGCCGCCGCCCTTGTCCTTTTTAATCTTAAGCACATTGCCGTATTCTTCCAGCTCGCTATCGACAACCTCAACCCAGTGATGATCGATGCCGCCAGGGGCACCAGAACAAGCCAAGGGCTCATTATCATTATAGGGTTCATCAACCCGAACATTCCACTGACTCGGATAAAGCACTTCACCTTCGCAATTGGCCCAATCGGCTGTCACAGTGTCGGTTTGTGAAAAATCGCCATTACGAACAATTTCCCATTCGGTCACACAATCTGGCCCACAACATTCGGGTGTGGGTTCGCAAAGAGAGGCCGCATAGCCTTGCAGGAGCACAGAGCCTACAACAATTTGTTCTTCCTGCTCTGTCCCACAATCGTTGCAATGATAGACCTCTAAGGTCGCCGTATGCAGCCCTGAATCGGGCGGCGTGAAGGTCACATTAAATTCAATGTTCGGTTCACCTGTTTCACTGTCCAAAACCGCCAACTCGTAGGGCAAAGTGGCTTCCGCATCGCCTGGCACAGCAAACGCCGCCTCAAAGGCGCTCGCACCTGGGCCAGTGATTTGATAAAAGGTCAAGTGCAACGGATCGTCACCACAATTGCTGCCCAGTGTTTTGTTGTTGGTCGTACTCCCGCCCACGTAGACAGGTTCTTCCAATGTACCCATGGTCAAGGACGATGGATTGAACTCCAAACACACTGGTGGCGGTGCACCGAGCCCACTCAACGCAACATTCACATCACCATCGAGATTGTTCGACTTAAACTCAAGATTTCCCGTGTAGGCTTCTTCGGCAGCGGGTGAAAACGTCACATTGACTGTGATGGACTCACCTGGTTCCAGACATACTTCCTCACTCGGGGCATCCACCAAAGCAAAAACACTGCTTGGCTCTGCACCTTCTGTGCCCGTAAGCCCTACGCTCGAAATGCATAATTGTGCTGAACCGCAATTTTCAACAACCACAGAGCGCACCAACTCGGCATTTTGTTGTACTTCGCCAAAATCCAATGCTTCGTCAGGCGAAGCGCAGAGGTTCGCAGAAATCCCGTTTCCGATAAGCCGCACTTGTAAGGTCGCATTTTGTGGATCATTGGTCGTCAAAAGCAAAGTGGCTTCAACGCTGCCTTGCCCTGCCGGGTTAAAAGTTAAATCTAAATCGAACGTTTCCTGGCTTTTAAGGGCAATCGCGCTTTCCGGTGTCGTATAACCAAAGCCCAAAGCCACACCGCCGTCCGCCATCGCCGCACCCACATCCAAAACTTGTCCACCAACATTCTTCAAGGACAAGGTTTCAACGACGCCATCACCACCAATCGCGACATCACCAAAATCGACAATCACATAGGGTACATGCAAGGCCGGTGGGATCTCACTCAAGGTGTCTTTGCCACAAGCGGGCTGCAAGAGCACGCATAGCGCTAGAAAAATACTACCCAACCATGCTTGGGGGCTTTGAAAAAACACAGAGTGCTGGTTATTCTTGTTCATCACATACCTCTTGTTCATCACATACCTCTTGTTCATCTTGACATCGCCTTTTCACATCAAGGCATTTAACCCGCTTATTCGACGCACCAAGCCCCGCTAAACAATCACGAAATATCTGTAATTTAAAGAGAAATATGCCGCAGAACGCAGCACTGACAGATAAGCTATTAAGACGCAGGGGGCATAACGTCAACATAGGGGGGTCTCCTTAAGACGCTTATCGGCCCTACACGGTTTTTGTTGTGGCTAAATCACCCTCATCCAGATCGCCCACAGATCGCTTGGCCACGCCCATATCCAAATGTTCATAATGATTGCCTCGCCTTCTGAAGTGGTTTACGTTGAGGCCACGTGATGCCAAAGCATGTGAGCGCCAAATTTCAAGCAGGGCACATCTTAGGATTGTTGCCGTTTATACGAACAACAAACATGACCAAACAATCCCTCTTTTTCCGCACAGATGCACTTTACTGGCTGACGATTTGCCTGGTCTTAACCCTTTTCTATAGTCCGATGGTCATTTTAGACCCCATTCATTTTCAAGACAGATACACACTCCTGGATAGACTCTTTAGCATACATTCTCTTGAACATTTCCTGCACACTCTCCTAAACGGAGAAGTGGGATATCTTCTTGAAGATCTAAGCCTGCTCGTTGATATCACGCTTAAGAAAACCTTCAACATCAGCTCTTTCCATGGCACTAATCTTCTTATCTGGGTGGGCATTTTAGTTTGTGTGAACAATCTTCAACAGCTCTGCGACCTCCCTAAGCTAACCCGTTATTTATCGGGATGCACCATTGCCTTTACCCCATACTTTACACAAAGTGTGCTTTCCATTTCAGCTCGTGGATGCCTTCTAAGTTGTCTTTTTCTTTGTCTGGCGACTTTTTGCCTGCTTAAAAATAACCTTGCCGACAACAAGAAAAGTCCTCAAAACGCCCCCGCACTCCTTTTTTATTTATTGGCCATGCTCTCGAGTTCGGTGTTTGCCGCATGGGGTCTGTGGGCCGCATACTATTGTTATCGCCAAAGGCATACGCACAAGAAATATCGATATGGATGCGCCTGCTTTATCCTCGCAACGGCCTTCACACTGATGTCGATAATCATGCAGCAGGTGGGCAATCCATTCGTACCCCTTTGGCAAGCACGGCTCTTTGACGCCCCGCTTGAGGCCTTCACCCTTGTGCTTTTCAATATATCCAGAAACGTCTTTAATCTCTTGATACCGTTTCACCTTTTCCCCGCATCCGGTGCCGCTTCTTTTCTCAACTTTCTTGGCATCATTCCCCTTGCCTTTTTCCTGCTTTCATCACGATTAAAAAAGACAGTACCGCTATCCGACTCTTGGTTTGGACTTATTTGCTGCACAAGCTTTGGTGTCATTTTGACCACGCCGATATTCTTCGCCCATGCACCGTTTTTCCTTTTTCCTGGCATCATGATTTTCCTCTACATTGTTGTTCTCTTGAATAGGAATAAAAAGGTTCTTCAGGGAATTTTAGTCGTGACTCTCCTCGGCTTTGCACTCAGGACAGTACATACCGTCGAGCATTGGCAAAACGAAAAGTCCTTATGGTTAAACGCCTATTTAAATGGAAGTCCGGCAGAAGCACTGCCCTGGCTTGTCGAAATTATGATTGCAAAAGAAGAACCGAACATTCCCGTCATTTTTGCTCTGCAGCTTAAAGAAAAAAGGCCACAGCACCCTGACATCCCCTATCTTTACGCGAAGGCCGTTTATCACGACAATGTGATACACTCGCGGGCAAAACCCAGAATCATTGCTCAGCAAAAAGAGCAAAATGCCTGGAGTCAATACTACTTGGCACTGTCTTATCATGCACTGCAAAACGAGAGCAAAGCCTATGAGGCCATCCACCATGCTCTATATGAAGCAGAGCTTTTCGGTGAAGCCATTGAGACAATCGTTGCCGATGCCTATTATATCTGCCAGCAAGCATTTCGTCCCAATTGTCGGCAACTCACGACACGCATCCAAACGCAGCACCCTACACACTTCTGGAATCAGAATGTTTTTGAAAAACGTTTACAAAAACTGGGCTATGGCATGGCAAATCAATTGCATAGACACCTTGAATAACAAAGCTGCTCCTGTTTATTCACACCCATGTTCGATGTGCTCAAACATTGTTTGCTTTTCGCCGCTTTTATAAAATAAGATAATAAAGCACATCATGCTTCATCTTATTTTATATCAACCCGACATCCCACAAAACACGGGCAACATTGGCAGGCTATGTGCCTTCGCAAAATGCAAACTGCACCTTATCCACCCTCTCGGGTTCGACATCAGCGACAAGCACTTAAGGCGTTCTGGTATGGACTACTGGTACGACTTGGATGTGCAAGAACATGCAAGTTGGGACGATTTTATTGTCTCTGACAGCGCACCTTCAAGAATATGGCTTTTTTCAACGAAGGCCAAAAAGTCTCTATGGACCGCCTCTTTTCACAAAGATGACGGCCTTCTTTTTGGCAAAGAAACCGCTGGCTGCCCGCAATGGCTACACGATTGGGCCGGCGCGGGAAAAAGTTTAAAAATACCACAGTTTCAAGAGGGATTACGCTCCTTAAACCTCGCGACAAGTGCTGGGATTGCAACCTATGAAGCCTTAAGACAAATAGAAATGCAGGAGACATAAAAGAATGCTCGAGGACATTCGGACGATAGGTGTTATCCGCTTACATCGCTTGGGTGATATTCTGCAAACCGTGGCGGTCTTACAAAACATCCGCTCTGCCTACCCGCAAGCCCATCTGACATTCATCACCTCGCACCAATTCTCATACCTTATTGAGCAGTTTACGCATATTGATGAGCTCATTTGTATCGACACCAATGACATTAAAAACCTATCCGTTGAACAACTATGTCAAATCGATGTGGACGCCAATCCACACGACCTACCCTCGTCACTCAATTTATTGCGCCACTTTAATTTCGACCTTTTGGTTAATCTGCACGCGGACCCCTACATCGCCTGGTTAACAGGCCATATCAAATGCGCGGAGCTTCGTGGACGCAAACTCCTTGCAAACGGCGGTATGGCACTCAAAGGTAAATGGCTCTTCTATTTTGCCGCATGTGTACGTCATAGAGAGCTGGCACTCACCAATATTGTCGACATTTGGTCTTTGCTTGCCGGCGCCAAACCTTTGCCGGCTCTCCGATATAAACTCCACACTGATTTCGATGCTAAAACGACCTTGGGGCTCCAACACAATCGAATCAACATTGCCCTTCAACCCGGCTCTGCCGATCCACATAGGCGTTGGCCACCCGAATATTTTATTCAATTCGCAAAGCAAATAGCCCAACACATTCCAGTCAGATTTATTGTTTTGGGCTCAAAAGATGAAGCCGACCAGTGTGGTAAAATCGCAGCTGGCATTGGTGAGAACGCCATCAATGCTTCGGGGTATAATCTTCTCGAAACAGCAAAAATACTTACCTGCACCAAACTCTTTCTCACCGGAGATACCGGCCCCATGCATCTTGCCGCACTCCTTGGCACCCGCATCATCCCACTTTATTTTGGCCGCACGATTCCCGCTGAAACCGGCCCTTATACCAATCAAGCGATCTCTTTGGTAAGCCCGATCACAGGGCAACTCCCAGGCCATGAATCGCAGGCACAAGACAGTGATGCGCCAACACAAATGCGTCCTGAATTTGTTGTGAATGCCGCTTTATGGGCATTACAAACAAATTTGCGTGAAGTTGATTTACAAAAACACCCTCTGCGTTTTATGGGTGGCTTACCCGGCTCGAAAGCTTATGTCTCTCAGTTCAATCCCAATACGGCCAAATTTGAACAACATGCGCTGCACTATGATTCGGCACAGGCTGAAGAGATCAAAACCGCAATGTGTGCGTTTTTGTTTTTTCGCTACTGGCAACATCTGCCCGAATGGAATACGCGCGACCAAGGCCCCTTACAAATCAACATTGATATTGCTTTTGAAGCCAGTGAACTTATTTGCGCCACGCAAAGAGCGCTGGGAGATTATTCAGAAGAGTCCTCACAACAAGCCATAAGTGCTCTTTTGGAGGACATCAAAACCATCCAAAATGTGTTCAGCACAAATGATAAAACCCAAATGATGAGCAGAAAAAATGATGATGGCGCTTTTTCTTTTCTTGTTGAGCTCTACAAAATACTGACCAGCACAACCCTGCTTTCTCAAGAGCCAATACCGGTTGATGATATTTTGATGAATTTTATTCGTATCACAGAAAAAGTCCTGCATGCATCTCAAGGCATCAAGCCACAGGATTAAAAAAAGGCACAGACATTTTCTCGAATCTATTTCGCAGAAAAAAATCGCTGCGTACTTCCCCCCTGCCCCACCCGAATCCTTGCCAGCTTACCACAACGAGGACAGCGCCCTGTATAAAACGTCCCTATCTTATTTTTATAAATACGATTGTACACCTGACAACATTGAAACATCACACCGAGCCAAGGTCGGCCCTCAAAAGAACTCTTTTTGCTCTGAGGAGACATGTCTTAAGTATAGCCTATTGCCACAACTTAAACAAAAAGTTGTCCTGACTCTAAAGCCTGAGTGCTATGGGCGCCAGTCGGCTTTAAAATCACCCACCAACGTATACGCTTTTTCCAAAATAGGTTCGGGAGGCAAAAAGACGCAACGAAAATGGGCTGTTTCTGGGCGCTGGCCAAAGCCTCCGCCATGGACCACAACCACACCTGTCGCCTCAATAAGTTCAGCAATGAAACGCTCTTC
>JASMKV010000393.1 GCA_030749035.1 Myxococcota bacterium
GCTGAAGTTGGCGTTGAATCTTATGCTGGGGTTAAGAGCAAAAGTTGGGCCAAAATAGTAATACAACCCATATGAGGCATAAGTGGCTATTTTCTTGGCTCTTTTGATAAATGGCTCAAAAGCAATAGCTGGGATCAGCATGTACAAGTACACGCGCATAGCACGGTATTGAACAAAAGCTCCCCAGGGTTTTTGCTCTTTATGAAAATATGGCTAAAGGCACTAAAACCTTTTTTCAAACGTATAAGGGCCCTTGAAACACGACAAGCTTGAACACTTATGTCCACCCGCAAGGATAAGAACAAAGGGTTATCTTCCTCACAAAAAGCTTTGGCATACGTTTTGCTTCTGCATAAACGCAATCGCAAAGGCATTGTAAATTCCAACATAGGGAGGTCTAAGATGAAACAAAAAAAATCGCCTTGGAAACAAAACGAGTTCTAAACAAAGAGGAACTCTCTGAAAAAGAAATCCTGGCGATTGTCGCGGGTTGGTATCCACCAAAAGCTAACGACGACGGTAATAAGAGAAAGTTTGAAGATTTGCGGCAATATTAGGGAAGGGGTTAATGTTGAGGTTTCGTTGGCACAGCGCATGCCGTGCTACCTCAACACGATGCACACATCGTTAATAGCGAAAATTGAATGAGAAGAAAGAGAAGAAAAGACGGAGCGCAAAACGGACACGTCCGGCAGAGAGTTTGCATCCGCCTTCAACAAGCCAACGGACAACAAAAATGCTCTCTATTTTATAAGGAGAAATCTCATGTTTAAGAATCTTATGATTTCCATTTCAATGATCAGTTTTGCCGCTTGCGGCTCCGACATCAATACCATCGCAGATGCCAGAGTGACTTCAGCCATGCAGGAACTGAGCGTCGGCCCTTTCACCTTTCTCCCTACGCCTGCATCGGGAGTCTTACAGGGGCAGGCGAGGATAAATAGATTGCCGGCGCAAAGGGGTGATGTGGTCGCGGCCTTTGATCCAGACGGCAATTGTGTAGGAGCAATGGAACTCTTAATTTGGCAAGAAATAGCCTATATCAATCTACAGATTTACGGCACCGATCCCACCAGCCCAAAGAATGATCAAATGGATCCGGGCGAAGACTTCACACTCAAACTTTGGGATGCTTCCACAAACACAATTCTTGATTATGATACAGCGCTTTCTGGATGGCACGACAACCACGGCGCACCAATGGATGGATTTAGTCATCACGATGTATACCATTTCAGCGCTTTGGCTGCCTCGACCACACTCGACAAGAAGCCAGGCAAAGGAATCGTATCTGCCGGAGAATAGGAAGCGCCAGCAAATGGGGCTCCTGGGGATCGCATAGAGGCTCTTGGTGTGCTTAGAGGACCACTTTGGAGGTGCCGCTAAAGCACATCGAAGAGCCAAATCCCCTGATTGTCCCAGGTCATTTCAAAAAGAGCGCAAGGAAGCTTTGCCTCTGAACCGCTTGCCCGTGATTGCGACACGGGTCAAAACACCTTCAACATCTTCACTGTGCATTTCTTTGGGCATTGCAAGCAATCCGGAAAGCGCCCCAATATCCGGGCAGCGAAGACACTAACGACATTGTCTCCGAAGACTCGCTGCCAAGCGAAAGCCGCTCAAGCTGACACGACGAGATTCTGCCTGCGGGAGGGTAGCCTCACTAAGGCACAAAATCTGCAAAATTGCTTGCATCCATATCGTAGGTCGTACCGTGATTCTCGCCGGCCCGGTCGACAATACCATCCTCCCCTATGGTGTCAGGGTCTTCGCCGAGCGGCGCATCCCCCATGCGCCACCAGTGGATGAGATTGGCATGGTCTTTTAAGTCCATGGGTTTGTTTTGACCACCCCCGCTATAACGCACATCCGCATCGGTCACCACCGCGTTAAAAATGGCCACTTCATCCAGATATCCGGACATGGTGTTCAACATATTCGATTGCCCTGCAAAATAACCAATCTCTATGGGGTCAATCAAGTCGATCCCATCTCCTCCGCCCTGGTACGATTGTGCTGCAGCACCGTTGAGAAAAAGATGCATTTTATCACTCGCATCCATGGTGATCAAAACATGCATCCAGACTTGGATTTGCTCATCCTGGGTAAAGAGTGTCGTATAATTTGTTGGACTGTTGCCAATCGTCCTGACTTGTAGCGCAAGAATTTCATCGCTCAAGGACGAAATACAAATTGAAGAGCCGACAAAAGCAAAAAGTGCATTTGTCGTGCAATTGAGTTCTTCATTTAAATACACCCAAAAACTCAGACTCATCGGACCACTGAGTTCCAGCGTTTCAGTCAAATCCATGTATTGGCTCTGCCCATCGTCATCAAAAAGCGCTGACTTATGATTACACACCAGACCGTCCCACACCCCATCACAAAACTCGAGAGCCGCCTCATTCGAATCCGCGGACAAGCGATAGTCGCCGCCACCCATATCCGAACCCTGCGCCTGGACTTTATACCTATAGATTTTATCTGCCACCACTGAGCTGTCCTGATAGGATGTTGTCTCCGGCGTCGTCGTTAAGGCCAAAAGGCTGTAATCAGCCTCTTCAGCGGATATTTTACGCCATATGCGATACCCGGAGGTATAGGTGCTCGCATGCGTCCAGGTCAGTTCCAGTGTGTTTTCGTCAAGCGGCGCCAGACTTAAACCGCTTGGTGCCGGGAAATCGACCGCAACGTTGACGGCGTTTGAAAATGTGCTGTTGGTCTCTCCACTATAGGCAAAAACCTGGTAATTATAGACCACATCTTCTGCGAAGGGACCATCCGTATAAGCCGAGGTGTTGGCCGCCACCGTGTCGATAAGCGTATAGATGCCGTCTGTAGCTTGCCGCTCTATTTTATAACCTTCCTCACTTGCGCTCCTGTCGGTCCAGGTCAATTGGACTTGATGGTCATTGACCGTGGCCTGTAAATTTGTCGGCGCGAGGAACACGGTTGCTGCAGACACCTCATCAGCCCAGGCCGACACATTAAAGTCGGTGAAAGCCTGCACCCGGTAGACATAAGTGATGCCCGGACTGGAATTGGTATCCGTATAAGAAATTGCCCCGTCGGGCAGGTCGGTGACGACTTGCGTAAAGGTTTCGTCTCCCGCCACTTTACGCTCAACACGATAAGACACCTCGAAGCTGTAGTTGTCTGTCCAACTAAGGACGATAGAACTTTCACCGACAGGCTGCGCACTCAGATTTTCCGGAGCTTTAAACTCCATGCTGACCTCCAACCTTTCCGAATAAGCCGAAAAAGTATTGTCTTCGAAGGCACTGATTCGGTAATAATAAATCTTCCCTGAACTTAAGGGGCCATCTATCGCCTCATAGACACCTTCTCCAATATTTGTTTCCTGCACATTGGTGGTGAAAAGCCCATCACTGGCCCGCTGAATACGATAACCATCCGCACCGCTGTTTGGATCATTCCATGAGAGTTTTATTTCGTGATCATTCAAGATGTCTGCGCTCAAATCCGTTGGCGTCAGGAGTTCGCCTTCACCCTCGCCTTCACCCTCGCCTTCACCTTCACCTTCGCCTTCACCCTCGCCTTCACCTTCGCCTTCACCCTCACCCTCGCCCTCACCTTCACCTTCGCCCTCACCTTCGCCCTCACCTTCGCCTTCGCCTTCGCCTTCGCCTTCGCCCTCACCTTCGCCCGTGCCTTCGACAAGAGCACATTGCCCCTCCACACAGACCCCCTCGAAAACATCATCCCCGTCACGAACACAGGGCTGCCCTTCTGCGCTTTCGGTTGAACAAACAAAAAGCAAATCGACCTTTTTGTTGCGACCGCCGTAAATTGGCTTGGCTTCAATCCGGCCAAGTGCAACAATTTGCGCCGCTTCATCGCGGGCCGCAATCCACAAGCGCATTTTCTGGTTGCCTTGCGCCTGAATGGTGATGCTAAGGGGAAATCCTTGTCCTTCAATGTTTCGGGCCGTAAGCGCAGCCAAATCTTCGCCCA
Organism: Myxococcota bacterium; assembly: GCA_030749035.1. GTDB lineage: Bacteria > Myxococcota > XYA12-FULL-58-9 > XYA12-FULL-58-9 > JASMKV01 > JASMKV01. The sequence continues at coordinate 3,976 of JASMKV010000393.1, forward strand.
CACCCACATTCACCGCAGTCACGGCCAAACCATGAGGGTCCTGAATGCTCAAAAGCACGTACGGCTCAGGCAACACACAATGCAGAGCCGCCACAATGCACAATGCACTCAAAAGCCGACCCAAGCGGCTTACCCATTCCCTCGTCATGAAATTATCTTAGCCCATGGACCCGACCATGGCGAATTAAAACGTCAGATTCAGTTTCAAGGTCTCTCCCGATTTGACCTCAACCTCTCGTTCAATAAAGATACCCTTTTCCTCATTCACAAAAAGAAATCGGTGCATTCCTGCATGCACTTTCTTCTTAAAGAGCGGTGTTTCCCCAAGATTTTTCCCGTCTAACATCACTTTCGTCCATGGTTCGGTCTGCACACTCACAAATCCGCTTTCCCCCACCTTCTTCGCCGCCCCCCATGTGTCCGCTGGCATTTTTGATGGCGCAAAAGTCTTTAACTGACTATTCTCCGTTTCCATCGCAATCAATTTAACGTTAACACGCTTGGTTTTTCCAGCCTCTACCTTTATCTTTAAAATGCGATCTCTGTAACCCTCTGCCTGAAGACGGAATCGGTGTTCCACTCGCGAATCTATTTTTTTTAGAGACAATGGCGTAAAGCCCAAAGCTTTGCCTTTTTTAAAAACTCTGGCCCGAGGAACGCTTTTAATCAGCACCGCCCCTACTTCGGCATAATCAGGCCGCGCTTTGGGCGACTCAGGCTTTTGTGGTTCTAAAGCCTGCAAAGCAAGTATTTTTTCTGCGCCGGCCTTTTCAGATTCAATTGGCTTCTGGGAAGAAAAAAGCACTCCGCCAAAAAACAGCAAAGCGAGGAGCGAAAACAGAACCACATGCTGTGCTTTTGGCATGTTCTTTTCGCCATTTTGAATACTCGCCGATGCAGCATCGTTGATTCCTGCAGATTGAGGGGGGCCAGAAGCGCTCGGAGTTTTATCCACATCGACATGCCCCTTAGCCACGTCTTGTGCTGCGATTTGTCGAAAAGAGGTTGGTTCATTCTGTACGAGAATCTCCGTTTTCCCCTTTTCAAACGCGGGTTTCATCGCCGCCAAAAGCTCCTCATCTTCAGGCTGCAAATCTTGCGTGCGAAGCTTAATGTCTTCTCCACAAAGGTCCTGTACAAAACGCGCCACTTCCTGTTGGACTAAGCCAAGCCCACCCTCCTCGAGATACTTCGCGAGAACGTCCCGCATCTCCAAGCCGCTTTGAAATCGTTTATCAGGGTCGACATGAAAACAACGATTCAAAACCTCCAAAAGAGGTTCGGGAACATCCGGAACATAATTCCGGATATCGGGCACCTCTGCCTTAACAATCGCGTTTAATGTTGCTAATTGATTAGCCCTATTCTCGATCCAGCGCCGGCAAGCCAGGAGTTCCCAGAACACCAATCCCAAAGTGTAAAGGTCTGAACGCCCATCGAGCTTCTGACCCTGCACCTGCTCTGGCGACATATAACTCATTTTGCCTTTGACCATGCCCGTCTCTGTACGACTCAGACGATTCGCCGCCCGCGCCACACCAAAATCCACAAGTTTGGTGACACCGTCACTTCGCACCATAATATTTTGCGGGGAAACATCCCGGTGAACTATCTCCAGAAAATCTCCACCTATGCTGGTCGCCGTGTGGGCATGATGGAGAGCATCGGCCGCATCACAAATGATTTTTGCACTTACGCGATGAGGGATTTTTAAATGATTTTGGGCAGCATTTCGCAAAATGTTTTGCAGGCTTTCGCC
>JASMKV010000394.1 GCA_030749035.1 Myxococcota bacterium
AAAAAACCCCAAAACGGCGATGATTTTTCCCAAATAAGATGCCGTGTTTTTCGAAAATTACCGCTATTTGAAATTCGATCCCAAAAATATGCAAAGTGTTTGATATTATTTATTGCATCAGCACTCAAAACTTTGTTCTCAATAATGTCATAAGGCGGATTGGGGTTATACTGCATTTCCCAAGTGGCATCATGTCTTGAGATCGGTGTGCCAGGCAAACGTTTTAGAATACCGACCTGTATCTCGTGCGGATTAAGTGCAAGCAGTCGGTCAAAACCCTCTGCAAAAGAATTGAGATCTTCACCCGGAAGTCCTGCGATAAGATCTGTATGCAAATAGACACCGGTCTCTTGGCGCAGAAAAGACAAGTTTTCTGTTGTTTTGTCTTGGTCTTGTCTTCGCGAAATGGCGACTTCTGTTTCTGGATTAAAAGTCTGTATGCCTATCTCAAACTGCAATGCGCCTAAGGGGAATTGGGCAATGATTTCCCGAAGTGCATGCGGCAATCTGTCAGGGATAAGCTCAAAATGGATGAAGAGTCCGGGCTCATAGCGTTCGAGGAAAAACTCAAGAATTTTTGTGCTTGTTTCAATGTGAAGATTAAAGGTTCGATCGACAAACTTAAAGTGTCGGACGCCTTTTTTGAAAAGCATCTCCAAGTCGTCAAGAAATCGGTCCAACGGAAAATGCCGCACTTTTTTATCAAGTGAAGATAGGCAAAACTCACATTTAAAAGGGCAACCTCTGGATGCTTCAACATAAATGACGCGATTGGCGATATCATCTTCGTTGTATAAAAGATAAGGGGATTGAAGTTCGCTCACATCAGGCAGTGTAGGACAAATGACTTTTTGCGATGGCTTTTCGTGCTTTAATAGCTTTTCGCACAATCGAGCAAAGCTTATATCGGCTTCTCCTTTGATGACAAAATCTGAAGCGACAACAAGGGGGTGCGTTTCAGGATAAAACGATATTTCAGGTCCGCCACAAACAAGTTTAATATTGGGGTTATGACTTTTGATGAGTTGAATTAATTCAAGAGTTTCACGGGTGTTCCAGATATAAACACCAAATCCGACAATTTCTGGGTTGTGTTTGAGTATGCGTGCAGCGATTTCATTTCTATCTTCGTTGATGCTGAATTCCAGCAATTTTGCGCTTTGGCTTAAGTCATTCAGGTTTGCATAGAGATATCGAAGGCCCAGGGATGCGTGGATATATCGTGCATTGAGTGTGCTTAGGATAATTTTTGCCATGCAGGCGCTGCTATAGCAAGAGCGCGTATTATCTTACAAGTGCTATGGGGGAAGATTTGTCTAGGATGCGGTCATCTGTTGATCGGCAGCATGGCAGAGGGCCAATAAAGCGCCTTTGATGTTGTTAAATGTGCAGCCTTTTTCTGAAACGTAGACGTATCGGTATTCATGATTTATAAAAGGTTTTTCGTCAACCTCGGGGGGGGTGACCAGCATAAGCCAGCCTCCAGGCAAAACCTTACTTTTCACAAATTTTGAGGCCATAAAGCATCTCCTGCTGCATCCGAAACCATAAACTACCCCATAAATCAAGTTGCACCAAAAAATGTGCAATTTTTCGGAGATTTGTTTCAGGCAGAAATTATGACTTCGGTTTATACTTGAGAAGTCTATAGAGATTGTTCTCTTCCCATTGTTTAGAGATTGCAAATGTCGGGAAACTTTCCTCGAGTGCAACAAATTCGGGTGGGTGAAGTCTTCTCTTGCTTTTTGACTTTTCACATCCCAAAACTTCATGAAGCATCTCATGATAGATGACCCAGGAAATGTAGTGTTCTGGCACAAAGCTTTGATCCAGCGCTGGGTGGATCACAATGATATTT
>JASMKV010000395.1 GCA_030749035.1 Myxococcota bacterium
GAATAGGTGGCCTCAATGGTTGGGTTGAATACGGGGGTATGCACTCCCCATTTTTTTGATATACTGTATGGCCCAGGCTGACTTGCGTATTGCGGATAGCCAACGAACCAGGATGTGGTATGGGCGGGTACATCAAACTCGGGCACAATGTAGACGCCTCTCTGTTTTGCATATTCTATGATTTCTTTTATTTCTTCCTGCCGATAATATTTTTGGCTGGAACCTTTTTCGTGTAACAACGGATGTCTTTTGCTTTCTACGCGAAAGCCTTGATCGTCGCTTAAGTGCAGATGCAGAACGTTCATTTTTAGATACGCCATAGCATCGATATTGCGTTTTATATTGTCGAGTGGCTGCCAGTGGCGAGCAATGTCCAGAAGTAGCCCTCGCCATGGAAATCTGGGTGTATCTGTGATCGTAACCCCGGGAAAATAGCCATAACTCCTATTTTTGATGTAAAGCTGGATGAGGGTTTGAAGCCCTCTGAGCGCACCAATACATTCGGGGGCTGTTATTGCTATTGCACCTTGTTGAATATCAAGCTCATAGCTTTCATCCGCCGCTAGATCTAAGATATCAGAGACAGGTTTGTCACAGGATATATTTATTAAGGCCCGCTGCTGGGTATCATATTTGAAAGTGATTTGTTTTTTAGCAATTTTATTGATGGTGTGGAGTGTACTCTCGAGAACAGGCACCAGGTTCTCCTCAAAACCGTTAGGAATGCTTACATTGATGGTTTCATCCAAGTCTACTCTGTTTTGCAGCTGCACTACTTCTTTTGGGTGAGGCATTAGAGCCGGAAAGAACGGTGCCGTACAGCCTGTAGCAAAGAGGAAGCTCATAAGAAGAAAACGAAGGTTCTTGTTAATAAGAGGGGAATCTGCGCTAACGCGAAGTGCTGTTTTGTGTGCTTCTGCTCTTGACCGCATCGCTCTAACCAGAAGAGTCTTCGCTTCTTGCCCTGGGGCTTTTTGGTGTGACCAGGGCCAAGTTTCGTACCAGTAGAGTTATTTGTTGTTCTTGCCGCTTAAACCGCAAATAAAAATTAATACTAACGCAAAAAAGATAGAGCGTTGTGATGTATAAAATAAGATCTGCGCCTCTACCAATACCGACATATTGGGCTATTGTATTGAGGCTGCCAGGAAAGAGGATACAAAGAATGCCTAAGCCAAAACTGAATAAAACAAAAAGACGTTGAAAGGCGGAGGTTTTACTGATCACCAGAAAGTAGACGAGACAGATAATGACAAGAGCGACAAAGAATATTTGAAATATCATGGTAATAGCCTCTTGAGAACAAGGTCAAAAAGAATATCAATGGCACCTAGGTTTGATTGACCTTTGTTTTGAGAATATTCTGTATACGTCACGGTTGTTGGTACTTCGATATATTTGAGATTGTTTTCAGCGATTGCGGAAAGAATTTCAGAGGCGTGAGCCATGCCATTTTGCTTCATGCGCAGCTGGTCTGCACATGTTGCGCGAAAGGCGCGAAGTCCGTTGTGCGTATCTGTTAATTTGAGTCTGGTAGCCCAGTTGGTGAAGGCAATCGCGGCTTTCAGGACAAAACCGCGGGATTTTTTCATGCCGACAGCTTCTCCAAGAAAACGTGATCCCAGAGCAATGTCGGCAGCATGCTCCTCTAGAGCGTCAATAAGGCGCTTGATGTCTTCTGCTTTATGTTGTCCATCAGAATCGAAGGTCACAATATATTGCGCGCCATTTTGTGCAGCGTGCTCAATTCCAGTTTGTAGCGCCGCACCCTGTCCCTGGTTGATGACATGATGCAAGGTCGTAATCGGCATTGTCATGCATTGGGCAAGTGTATCATCCGCTGAGCAGTCATCGACAACGACAACGCTATAGCCAAGCTCAACAAGCTCTTCTAAGACCGATTTAATCTGCAGACTTTCATTATAAGCAGGTACCACAACGAACACAGAGCCATTGTTTGAGTTTGGTGGTATGTTTTTATGACTGCTCATCGTTTATTGGTTTTCTTGGTCTAAATGTTGTCGTCTTCGAGGAGCCTATAGCGGAAAGAAAAATATCCGTCCAGTCGGCTTCTCAAGGGATATGGCCAGGGCATATAAGATACCGATCTTATTGAGCTCTTTTATAGATATAGTATGGACCAATGGTCGTTTGATGCGTAAATCCGGGTATTTGTGTTGAATGCATGACTTGACGCAAGGCCTTGTATTCGTCACGCTTTCCTTCTACTGGACTGGTGTCGAGAATAAGATAGTCGGAATCGAGTTGATCGAACATGATTTTAACGACATCGACATCGTCATAAGCTATGATGGTTCTATAACCGATGTTATTGGTAAATGGCGCCAAAAACTTCGCTAACTTGAGATTGGTAACAGCCGTAAAGCGTCCTTCCAGTTGCGCTTTGTTGTTCATCCATGTGTGCAAAACACGGAAATTCATCCCGGGCCAGGTGTGCGATCTTCGACGCATATTGCGATGAATTTTGTTTATGTCCATGACACCGATGCATATGGTTAGGGCCAGACAGAGGGCCGCTACGCTGCGCCATAATTTATTCCGTTGTAAAAGAAATATGGTCATGAGCCAAAACAGAAAAATAACCGGCATGCTGTGACGACTGGCAAAATACCACTCATGTGTAGGAGATTGAATATGAATTAAATGAACAGAAAGCAAAGAACCGATCCCGAAGACCCATAAACAGAGCTCTAATCGATGTGTCATGACCAATTTTCGTGTGCCTGCGCCTAAAACATGAAGAATCTCATGCGGATTAGTTAGAAAATAAGCGACAAAGAATAATAGATTATAGTGTAGGATGCGAAATATCTTTTGATATCCATACTCACCAGTGGGATGAAAAGCTTCTGCAAAGCCCTGCATTCGGTCCAGCAAATATCCCCACGCCCCATCAACAGGAATGTTTGTTTCGTA
>JASMKV010000396.1 GCA_030749035.1 Myxococcota bacterium
CAAGTTAAGTAACGTGACGAACGATACTGATATGTGATCTTGGTGCTGATGCACAATAAGTAAATTAAAGCCCCGTTTTTACGGGGCTTTTTTTTTATTTGGAGTTGCTTGTGGACCCCTATAAAGCGCAAAGAGCTTGGATCATTTGTACTCTATGTGGGGTTTTCTATGTGCTTGGCGTGTCTTGGGATGGGGCGACAGGGCACGGGGGAGCCTGGTTTGTGCGTTTGGCGCTTCTGGGGCTTTGTTTATCACTAAGTCATGTCAGGCAGGGCACAGGGCACAGCTTGCAAGTGCTGTTTTTTCCACTCTTATTTTTCTTATTCATGCTTTGGGGGGGCGTCGAGATAGCGCATACGGGTTTGGCGCTACAATTATACAGTAGGTTGTTGTTTTGTCTAGCTTTTTATATGCTTTTGCAGGCTCTTGATGGGGCTGTTTACGTTGGCTTGTGTCGTTTTTTTCTTGGTTGTGCTTGTTTTTATTCAGGTTGGGTCTTATTTGAGTTTTTTATCACTCAAAAAGATCGATGCTCTGCCGGTTTTTTTAACGCCAATCATTTGGCTGCATTTTTACTTCCATGCGCTTTAATACTCTTAATTTATAGTGCCAGAGGCGACAAACGTCGCGATGCTAAAGTAAAGTGGCCAGTTTTGCTCTGTATTTTGTGTACAGCAGGGATTTTGGCGACCCAATCACGTATGGGGCTGATTGTTCTATTCTTATGTGGCTTGAGCGTGCTGCTTTCCGTGGCTGGGCGTGCATCGCGTAAACCCGTCATACTTGGTTTGGTTTTTACTTTTCTCGTTGGCGCCTATGCTTTAATGCCTCGATTTATCGGTGAAAACGATCCAAACGCCTACAGTCGAATTGCGATTTGGCAAAGTACTGTCGAGATTGTTTCAGAAAACCCTTTTGGTGTGGGTCTCGGAGGGGCGGCTGATGCCTTGCGGATTCACGGTATTGGGCATGGCGATTTGGTACGCTATGCCCATGTTGCAAAACACTCTCACAGTGAATTTTTGAATTTAATTTTAGAGTGCGGCTGGCCAGGTTTGATTTTATTGCTTCTGGGTTTGGGCTATGTCGCGCTGATACATTTTCGACTGGCCCGTGATTCTAAAACAATCACTAAGGACATGGCACCTGAATCAAGAATGTTGCTTGAATCGCCTTGGTCTGCGGTGGCCATCACTTTATCATTTCTTCTGCCGGCATTGACATCGAATACCTGGCACGTTCCGCCGGTGGCTTATCTTATGGTCTTTTGGTTTTCTTTTCTTCACGATACATACACGAAGACCCATATAAAAAGGCCAGTTTTTATTTCCTCCATGCTTTGGGTTTTTACGACAAGAATTTTAGTGGTGTGTGCTTTTGCCTTTGTGAGCACGCAGGCCCTTGGCGCCTATGCACTACGTTACGCCGGCAAGGCTCAAGAACAAGGTGATATTGAGGCAGCACGGCCGTACGCGCATCTTGCCGCAAGATTGGGACCGTGGAATATCGGTCCGCAATTAATGCATGCCGCTTTGGATTATAATACATCAGGCTCAGCAGAGGGTGCGTTGAAGAGTCTGGCCGATTTAGCGCAACGATTTTCTAAAAGTCCCGAGCCGTTAAAAAGGGCTCTTTTTGTGCTCAAGCACACACATGGCATAGAAGAGAAAAAGAAATCGACAATGATGCTTAAACTTCGTGAGGAGTTGGCGAAACGTGAACCAAAAAACGCCTTACTTTGGTTGAAAGCAGGGGAATCGGCTGAGTCAGTAGGCGATTTTGTTGTGGCGGAGAATTTTTTTCGCAGAGCCCTTGAGGTCGAACCGCATTGTGCTCGGGCATTGGCTTATGTGGCAGGTTATGAAAAGAAGGTCGGAAATATTGAAGATGCGCACAAGTATGTTAAATTGGCATGGCAGTCCGATGATTTGGCAAAAAATTATAAAGGATATGCACTGGATGTATTGAGCTTGGATCAGCGAGCTCGTCAGCACTTGGTGAGCTTAAAAGTAGAACGATGATGCGGCAACGAGCTTTTATATTGGTGGTTCTTATTTTTGCGGGTCTATCGCATTTTTGCCGACTTCGACTTGTGGCCGACGACCTTAAAAGTCCAACAAAAACAATAGGTTTTTACACGTCACAGCCGGCATTGGATATCCTTAGTTTGACTTATCGCACCTTGGTTGCGGATTATTATTGGCTGCAAGCTTTAAGTCATCTTGGCGAGCGCAGCTGGTTTCGTTACAATTATCCTAATCTTGAGCCGTTACTAAAACGTGTTTTAACCTTAGATCCATATTTTGCTTATGCCTATGTTTTTGCCGGTACATCGTTAACCTTAGGTGTAACCCAAGGGCCAGGTGCACTCTTGCCCTTACAAAGTCGTGGAAAGGAGCGTCAGAGACGGCCTGAGGGGTATCGAGAGCGAACAATTACACTTGCTCAGGAATTATTGGAGCAGGGGATCTTGTACCGCCCTGACGTATGGAAAATAGGGTTTATTCTTGGTTTCAATTATTTTTATTATGTGCAGGATTTTAAAAGGGCTGCCGAAGTTTTGTCAGAAGTTGCAAAAATACCAGGAAGCCCGCCGCAGTCAGCACCTTTAGCGATGCGTCTTGCTGCAGAGTCCAAATCGCCAGAGATCGGACTTTATTTAATTGACAGTTTGTTGCCGAGTGTTGAAGACGAAGCGATTAAAAAGGAATACCTTTTACGCAAAGATCTGCTTTTACTTGAGCAAGAGCTTTTGTGGCTGAAAAAAACTGCAGCCTTATATCTTGAACGCATGGGCAAAAAACCACAAACGATGAAAGATCTTGTTGGTGTCGGTTTACTTAAATCGTTACCGCCGCAAGACCCCTTGGGTGGAAAATATTTTATTAATGATGCAGGGGATGTGGTGACGACCTCTGACGATGACCGCTTACGCCTAGAGGAGCGAGTCAAAAATGAGTTAAGAATGGTAAAACAATGAGCGCGATAAAAATTGAAAATTTATATTACAGTTTGAAAGCCCATTTTTGGTCCAAACGACTTTCTATTTTAAAAGGTGTAAATTTAGAAGTTGAAGAAGGTCAAATCTTTGGTTTTCTGGGACCTAACGGTGCGGGAAAAACGACAACCATTCGCGTACTTTTAAATTTGTTGCGACAGGATCAAGGTAAGATTGAAATTTTTGGCGCAGATCCAAGAAAAATCTCTACGCGTAAGCACCTTGGGTTTTTACCTGAACATGCATATTTTCCCGAATATTTGTCTGGCTATGAATTATTGGTGCAACAAGGGCAATTGGCGGGACTAAGTCTCAAGGAAAGCAAAAGTCAAGCGCATGATAAAATTGAGGAAGTTGGTTTAAGTGGCAAGGCTGATGTCAGATTAAGAAATTATTCAAAAGGCATGCTTCAAAGAATTGGTATAGGTCAGGCGCTTATGGGGGATCCAAGGCTTATTATTCTTGATGAACCGATGAGTGGCCTTGACCCTCTTGGGAGAAGAGACATTAGAGAACTGATGTTTAGTTTGAAGAAGCAAGGCAAGACGGTTTTCTTTTCGACACATATTCTACCAGATGTAGAACTTATTTGTGATTGCGTGGCGTTGCTTATGAATGGACAAATTAAGCAGCAGGGGGCATTGGAAAATTTTCTGAGTCCCAAAGCGCATTCAGGCATTGTTGTACGTGTGAGAAATCTTCAGAGCGAGCATTTGGTGGATTTGGAGAAGTCTGCAAGTTCTGTGGAGCGTCGCGGTGAGGAGTGTGTCGTTAAAGTCAAGAGCATGGATGAAGCGAATACACTCATTGATAGGGTGCGCGGGTGGAATGGCCAAGTGATCGCTTTAAAACCCATTGATTTAAGCCTTGAAGATATTTTTGTCCAAGAGGTTACTCAAGCAAATGCGGAGTCCAAGTCATGAAAAGTGCGTTAAAGGGGGCTTTTGTTATTGCTCAAACAACATTGATCGAAGCTTTGCGAAATAAAATTTTACTTGTAAGCTTAGCATTTGCGGTTCTTCTTCTTTTGGTTTCCATAGCGGGTGCATCATCATCGGTAGGAGAGCAGGAGAGAATTATTATTGATATTGGCTTAGCCTCGGCCAGCGGGCTTGGCTCTTTGGTTGCGATATTGTTGTTGATTACATCATTCGCCGCCGAGATCAAAAATCGTACGGCTTATACCTTACTGGCACGACCAGTGCCGAGATGGGCTTTTGTCTTAGGAAAGTATTTTGGTGTTTACTGGGCAATGTTAATTGTTGTGACCTTAATGTTTGTGGCAACAGCGACAGCACTCAATCTTTACGATGTAAAAGGTGTGCCCGATGGCTTTTGGGCAGCACTTTGGCTTTGTGGTGTTGAAATGAGTATTGTCAGTGCAATTGCCGTTCTCTTCTCCGCAATGGCTTCCCCCGTATTGGCAGGAATTTATTCTGTGGGGCTGGTGGTCGGTGGAAATTTCGCAGCAGATCTATTGGCGCTTTCTCAGCGTTTAGGTGAGAAAGAAGAGTTTGCCTCTGCATTTTTTAAGGTGGTGTATTGGGCTTTGCCTGATATTGAACGCTTGTCTTTACGTACACAGATCACAAACTATCTTGATATTCCAAATAATTATATTGAACTGGGGACCACTTATGGTTTTGCATACAGCGCTTTTTTATTAACATTTGCAATGTATATTTTTAGCCGACGTCGGGCGATATAAATGGTGATTGGATTACATTGGTGATTTCTTTTAAAAGCCTTCTTGCAGCTGTTTTGGCGCTTCTCTTTTCTTTTTATCTGACACCATTATTTCGCAAAGTTGCTTTAAAATTTAATATTGTAGACAAACCCGATGGCGCCCTAAAGACCCAGAAGGATGCGATTCCCTACCTTGGCGGTTTAGCGGTTTATTTGTCTTTTATGATGAGCTTGTCGATCATATTGGATTTTGATCGCAGTTTTTTGGGCCTTTTACTCGGCGCAACTTTAATTGTTCTTCTTGGCATTTTTGATGATCTTATCGAGTTAAGTCCAGCCTTTAAGCTGATTGGGCAGTGTTTGGCCTTTTGGGTTCTTTTTCGCAGTGGCGTGCGCATTCAACTGATTGATCTGCCACCGTTGATGGCTATTGGCTTAAGTTTTGTTTGGCTCGTTATTGTCACAAATGCATTTAATATCATCGATGTTTCAGATGGCTTGGCCACAGGGGTTGGCATTGTAGTGAGTGCTTTTTTAGGTGGCATGGGTTGGCTCACCGGAGATGATGTACTGGCTTTTATGGGGCTTAGTATGCATGGTGCATTGTGGGGGTTTTGGTATTTCAATAAATCGCCAGCCAAAATCTATTTAGGTGATTCAGGCAGTTTACTTCTCGGTTTTTTGTTCGCAGCTTTGACCATGCGTGGCGCGTATACGACTTATCAGCCACTTGGCTTTTTGGTTCCCCTTTGTTTGTTATTTGTGCCCCTCTTTGATGTGATTTTTGTGAGTATTGCACGTTTGGCTCAGGGGCGGTCACCGTTGCGCGGCAGCCCAGACCATTTTGCCGTTCGTCTTAAGGCCAAAGGATATTCAGCAAATCAAATTATGTCTTTTAGCATGGGCATCACTGCATGCACGAGCACGGTCGGCCTTATTTTAATGAATGTGGACACAGAGTATTCTCTATATCTACTTTTGGGTTTGGTACTTGTGTTCATCAGTTTTTTTATCATGTGTTGGAAGATGCCAGTTGACGAGAGTTAAGGTTTATTCTCTCATGATCTCCAAGTAGAGTTCATCAATTTGTTGTGTTGTATAGGTATTTAAAAACGGCTCAATATTTGCGGTTAATTGTTTTGGCTCAATCTTTTCTTTAGACAGCCAGTTTAATGTTTCTTTTACAAAAATATTGACCGAGTCGGGGGGACAGAGCGAGCCATTTACTTGTTCAACAATGATTTCGCTTGCGCCATCTATATGTGTGGCCACAATAGGTATGCCTGATAATAGTGCTTGTGGAAATGCTTGCGGCAATCCTTCCCAGGAAGAAGTATTCAGAAGTACGTTTGATGCGCGCATGAGTTGTGGTATATCATTTCGCCAGCCGACAAAGCGCACGTGCTCATAAAAGCCATGTGTTTTGGCATAAGCCTCGCATTCTGAACGCAAACCGCCTTCTCCGGTAACTATAAATCTTGTTTCAGCATTAAGTTCACATAATTTTCGGGCAATCTCGATAAATAGCTTTGGATTTTTTTGCAATTTGAAGTTGGTTATATGTATAACAACGCGATTTTCAGGTGTTAGGTTTAATTCTTCCCTGGTTCTTGATGCAGGGGCATTATCAAAGTCATCAGCATTGACACCGCAATAAATGACTTTGACGGGAGCTTCAGAAAATAAACGGTCGTTTAATCCTTGTCGTTCATTTGCTTTTGCATCGACGCTGAATGCATTGGTGAATTGTGCACAAAACCGCTCTGCTAATTTAAAGAGAGGGCGTAGATGGCGTTGTGGATGACGATGATAACCATAACCGTGCACGGTATGTACAATCAATTCTGCGCGCGTCAATAAAGCAGCAAGGCGACCTATAATACCGGCTTTTGAACAGTGCGTATGTACAAGGATTTTGATTTTTGGATTTTTTCTCTTATACTGACTTAATATTCCTACAATTTGAAAGATTGCTAATAAATCGAACAAAGGATGAATTTCTTTTCGTAGCCATGATGCAAAAAAAGTATGACCTTGATGGAATGTCTGTATCTTTGTATCAAGTTCACCGCCAGGTCCGGTAATAAGAACACGATCTTTAAAGGTCAAAGCACTTTTACTTAAGGTATCGAGTGTTGCAAATTGCGCTCCGCCAATTTCCATTTTTGTAATAATATGAATGAGTGCCCATGACACTTGAGGAGCTATTTCTTTTGCCTGAGGCTTCATGCTTATATATCTATCATGTGTATGAGGTTATTCTAAGTCGAGTTTTTGTAGTCGATAGCGCAAAGTCCGAAATGTAATACCAAGAAGTTTCGCCGCCCGCGTTTTTACTCCTCCGGAACGTTCGATCGCTTGTGATATGAAATATTTTTCAAGTTCATTTAGACGATTTTCAAGAGAGAAGTTTTCTGAGTGAAGAACAAGAAGCCGATTAGTAGAATCATTATCGTTTCGGCTTATTTCTTCAGGTAATTCTTTAAGGGTAAGCTCATCCGTTGTGCTAAGCGCAATGCTGCGTTCGATGCAGTTTTGAAGCTCTCTTACATTTCCGGGGAAATCATATTCCATGAGGACGGCGAGTGCTTGTGGAGAAAAAGTTTTTCCTTCACATTGCATTTGTTTAGAATAGCGGTCTAAAAATATTTCAGCGAGCAAGGGTATGTCTTCTGGGCGTTCACGAAGAGGAGGGAGCTGTATTTTTACAACATTTAGTCGGTAATATAAATCTTCTCGAAATAAATTTTCGCTTACGAGATTTTTTAATTGTTTGTTGGTCGCAGCGACAATTCGAACATCAACATCCTTTTCCACCTGTTCGCCAATGCGACGTATTTTTTTTTCCTGAAGAACGCGAAGCAACTTTGCCTGTATGTTGAGTGGCATTTCCCCAATTTCATCGAGTAAAAGTGTGCCGCCATGTGCTGCTTCAAAAAGACCCTGTTTTGCGCCGGTGGCACCAGTAAAAGAGCCAGCTTCATGTCCAAAGAGCTCTGACTCAATCAGATGTTCTGGCAGTGCAGCGCAATTAAGTGCAATAAAGGGGGAGTCCGATTGTTTGCTGTGCTCGTGAATTGTTCTGGCAACAAGTTCTTTACCTGTACCGCTTTCACCTTCAATGAGCACATTGACTTGGGTGGGAGCGATGCGTTCGATAAGATCGATAATTTCAGCCATCTTTGCACTTTTGGATTTAAGTTTAGATAAGCTAAACTGGCCTTGTAATTGTTCCGTTAAGTTCTTGTTTGTTTTGATCAGAGTTAATTTTTCGAGTGCTTTTTCTGTTACAACTCTAAGCTCTTCGACCTTGAAAGGTTTGATCTGATAGTCATATGCGCCTAAGCGCATTGCTTCAATGGCTGTTTCGGTAGAGGCAAAAGCTGTCATCATAATGATTTGGGTGTCAGGACATTCCTGACGAAGCCATCGCAAAAGGTCCATTCCGCTCTGCTCAGGCAGGCGAAGATCGGTCAGCACCAAGTCGGGAGTACTTTCAAGGCAGAATTTTTGTGCTTGCGGCACAGAGGCTGCTGTACGTACAACATGCCCGTCTTTGGTAAAAAAGACATGCAGGAATTCGCGCATTGAAAGTTCATCGTCGACGATAAGTAAATCAGCCACTTAGGCATGCTAGCGTCTTCGCAGCTGAGTCACAATTAAAAAACAGTTTTCCGCAGAGTTTTACGCAGGAGGGCGGATTGGCAGACTAATGGCAAAAATCGTGCCCTTGGGGTCATTGTCTTGCGCTTCAATCTGTCCATGGTGGGCTACGATAATTCTGTGGGCCACGGCTAAGCCAAGGCCTGTACCGTTAGATTTATTGGTCACAAAAGGTTCGAAAATATTGTCACGAATTTCTGGGCTAATGCCTGGACCGGTATCGCTTATTTTGATGCTGATGCATTCCTGGTTATCTAAAAAATCTGTAGAAAATTGCAAGGTGACCGCTCCGTCTGGTGGCGATGCTTCTAAAGCATTACGGAGTAAATTCCAAAGTACCTGATGCATTTGCTTTTGGTCGACTTCGGCATGGAGGTCATCAGACGTTAAAATTGTCTCTATATTTTTGTCTGAAAAATTGTGGTCACTTTTTAGTATTAAGACCACATCGCGACTTAGTTCGGATAAGTTTGTGTTTTTAAGTTCTGGCGATGGGGGGCGAGCATAATTTAAAAAATCGGAGATTAAAAGATTAAGGCGATCGATTTCTCTATGTACAATATTTTGTAATTTGAGCTCATCGGAAGAGGCGTCATCCTGAGGTTCCAGGAGTTGAATTGCTCCTGATATTGCAGCAAGGGGGTTACGTATTTCATGGGCGATAGAGGCGGCAAGTTGACCAGTGGCGGCCAGGCGATCTTGCATCCTATATTTGGCTTCCAAGTGGCGCATTTCAGTAAAGTCCTCGAAAACCAAGACACGTAATCTGTCTTGAAGCCCACTTGTCACCTGTGTTTGCAAGGAAACCGTTGCATAAGTAAGTTTGAGCGTGCGTGTGGTGTCTCGAATGAGAAGCTCAAGCTCGCCTTGTCCATGTGTACGGCTGATAAACTGGCTGATGTTGTGCGGTAGGGGCTTTCCCAAAAGTTTAGGCTTGGGGATATTAAGGATTTCAGATGCAGCGTGATTTGCGGTTTTAATAATATCATGATTATCGAATGTCATCACGCCCAATGGAAGAGATTCTAATATGGCCGTATGCTGATAAGAGAGTTCAACAAGATCAGATCGAATGTTAATGGCTTCTTGTTCGGCGTATTCAAGGAGTTTAGCTAAGCGCCCAGCAAGAATCGCCAGAAGATATACACCAAAGAGATGTGATAAAATTTGCGGCCCGATATCCTGGAATGAGATAGAGTCTTTTATTTGTGGCCACAGACTATAGTATTTAAAAATAAGGTGTGACGAGAAAAAACAAAAACTTAATGTTGCGATCAATAGCGCAAGATTTAAGCTGCCAATGATGGATGCATCGAGGACGACCAGCAAATAAAGAAAGGAGAAAGGGCTAAAAATTCCGCCGGTACCGTCAATAACGATCCAGGCAGCCAACAACGTTGTTGTAAGATGAATCGTTGAAAGTATTTGAGGGGCGTATCCCATGCGCAGAAGCATGGCCAGAAGAAATACGATAACAAATGTTCCCAGGGAGACACCGTAGAGTAAGTGTACAATGTCGGGAGTCGAACTTTCCGAAAATTGATTGATAAGACCGACAACGAGGAGAACACCTCCGACAATTGAGCGAAAGACCAGCAGCCATTGCAGGCGCCTTGATAGTGCGTAATTGGGCGTTATGATTAACCTCCTGCGCCTCCAGAGGCAGCAATTTCAAATACGGGGAGATACATCGCGATGACAAGGCCACCCAAAACAACCGCAAGCCCAACCATGATCATCGGTTCCAGAAGACTCATCAGCGAGGTGACAACATTATCAACCTCATCATCATAAAAGTCTGCAATTTTATTGAGCATTGTATCCATGGAACCCGTGGCTTCACCGATTGAAATCATTTGCACAACCATTGGTGGGAAAACGGGTATTTCACCCAAGGGTTGCGCCATCGTCTTACCTTCGCTTAACTTTTCTTTTACTTTAAGTAGACCTTCTTCAACGACCGAGTTGCCTGCTGTACCAGCCACGATGTCGAGAGCTTCTAAGATGGGTACACCACTGGCCAGCATTGTCCCAAAAGTTCGAGTAAATTTTGCAATCGCAACTTTCTTAATGACATCACCGAAAATTGGAATGTAAAGGATAAATCTATCGACAAGGATTTTAGTTTTTGGGTTATTCATGACAAAATAGCCACCAATACCCAAAAAAGCCCCCAGCCCCAAAACAACACCAATATTTGTTCTAACGAGGATACTGGCATTCACGACAGTTTGCGTGAGGGCGGGCAGGGTGGCACCCATTTCTGCAAACATCGATTCAAACATGGGTATAACGTAAATTAAAAGGACAAGAGTGATGATTGTCGACACGATAACAATTGCGGCGGGATAAACCATTGCACCTTTAAATTGTTTGACGAGCTTTGAGTTCTTTTCAATGTATGTTGCAAGGCGGTTCAAAATAGTGTCCAAAACACCACCAGTTTCACCCGCTGAAATCATATTGGTAAAAAGTTTATCGAAGACTTTTGGGTGTTTTTTGAGAGAATCGGCCAAGGACTGTCCACCCTCGACTGAGTTTTTCACATCTGTAAGTACTTTACGAAATGCTGGATTACTGGCTTGGGAGCTTAAAATATCCAGGCACTGTAGCATGGGCAATCCGGCATCAACCATTGTTGCAAATTGCCGGGTAAACGTCACGAGGTCTTCGGATTTTACCGCTGAGCCACCGATTTGCATGTCCAGGCTTAGGTTCAGTCCTTTTTTCTTGATTTTAGAGGCGATAAGGTTTTGCGAGCGCAGCTGTTTCTTAATGTCTTCTTCATTATTTCCGGTCATCGTTCCTTTACGAATTTCACCGGTTCGACTTCGGGCTTCCCATGAAAAGGATGGCATTGGTTTGAACCTCGATCTGTATCGGCGACTTTTTATTAAGTCGCAGGTTTAGGTTAAGATGACGTACGGCTAAAGTGTTTTTGCAATTCGCCCGGCTCCGTGCTGTGTTTTATTGCCTCTCGTACAGAAATTATTTTTTGCTGAACAAGGTGTATGAGGTTATGATTCAGGGTTTGCATACCATACTGAACCTGACCTAATTGTATTTGGGAATAGATCTGATGAATTTTCTCTTCGCGTATAAGGTTGCGTATCGCAGGACTTGCAATCATGACTTCCGCTGCAAGGATTCGTCCAGAAGAAAGTTTTGGTACGAGTTGCTGACAAATGACCGCTTGAAGTACAAATGAGAGTTGCACACGCACTTGCCTTTGTTGGTGTGGCGGAAATGCATCTATAATTCGATTAATCGTTTGACTTGCTGAATTTGTATGCAGTGTGGCTAGAGTGAGGTGGCCTGTTTCAGAAATTTGTAAGGCGGCCTCCATCGTTTCAAGATCACGCATTTCACCGATGAGTACAACATTTGGATTTTGCCTAAGGACATATTTTAATGCTTGGCTAAAGCTTTCTGTGTCAGATCCCACTTCGCGTTGATTGACGAGGCAATTCTTGTGGTTGTGGATAAATTCAATAGGGTCCTCTACAGTCACAATATGTCCAGATCGTTCTTGATTTATTTGATCGAGAATTGCCGCAATACTTGTTGATTTTCCGCTTCCTGTTGAGCCGGTGACTAAAATGAGTCCATTTTTAAGTTGGCTTAGTTCTTTGACGATAGGCGGAAGTCCAAGTTCCTCAATGCTCTTAATTTCATACGGCACTTGCCGTATGGCAGCGGCAATACTGCCACGCTGCACGAAGAGATTGGCTCTAAATCGCGCCAAATTTTTCACTCCAAAGGATAGGTCCAGCTCATTCTGTTCTTCAAAGATCTCCTTTTGGGCATCTGTTAAGATGGAATAACATAAGCGTTTTGTTTCGCTGGGTGTAAGTGGTGCGCCTTTAACACTAACGAGGTTTCCGTCCACACGCACTTTGGGAGAGGCGCCAGTCGTGATCAATAAATCGGATGCCTGCTGGGCAATCATGATTTGTAAAAGTTTGTGTAACGAAACTTTTTGCTCCGATTGCCAATTTTCAGTGATCAGTGAAGTGTCGCTCATGATTGTTTTAGTCAGCCATACTTACCCGACCAACCTCTTCCATACTTGTTGTGCCTTCCATAAATTTTTCCAGTGCAGATTGTCGAAGTGTTTTCATCCCTTGTCGCACGGCCTCTGTTTTAAGTTCTGCGGTTGAGCCACCATTTAAAATTAAATCCTTAACATTTTCCCCAATATTCATGACTTCAAAGATGCCAACGCGTCCCTTGTAGCCGGTTTTGGAGCATGTTGCACAACCAGCGCCACGCATGGGCTCAAATTTACCAATGCGATCTTCGGGGACTTGTAGATCGCGCAAGGTCTGTCCGGGTAACTCAATGGGTTTTTTACAGTCATCGCATAATACACGCAGAAGGCGTTGCGCGATAACCGTGTTTAAGACAGCGGAGATCAAAAAAGGTTCAATTCCCATATTGAGAAGGCGGGAAACGGTTGAAGGGGCGTCATTGGTGTGCACTGTACTCAAGACCAAGTGTCCGGTTAATGCAGCCTTGATTGATACCTCGGCGGTTTCAAAATCGCGAATCTCACCCACCATGATGATGTCGGGATCCTGACGTAAAAAAGACCGCAGAGCAGAGGCAAAATTAAGTCCAATTTCTTCGTGCATTTGGACTTGATTGATGCCGGCAAGGTTAAATTCAACAGGATCTTCGGCTGTTGAAATGTTTTCTGTCGTTTTATTTAGATCGCTAAGTGCGGAATAAAGTGTTGTCGTTTTTCCTGAACCCGTCGGACCAGTAACCAAAACCATTCCATAGGGGCGATGAATGCCGCCCAGAAAATCATCCAACGGTTCTTCATCAATACCCAGGTTGTTCATGTCAAGACCAACCTGGCTTTTGTCCAGGAGTCGCAAAACACACTTTTCCCCGTAAAGTGTGGGGCATAAGGAAACACGAAAATCCATCTCGCGCCCTTTACCAAGCTTGAGTTTAATACGACCATCTTGGGGTAAACGCCGCTCTGCGATATCAAGAGAACTCATGATTTTAATTCGAGAGATGACAGCGTTTCTTAACTTCAGTGGCGGGCGCATAACTTCGTAAAGCTGACCATCGATACGGTAACGAATTCTAAATTCTTTTTCATAAGGTTCTATATGAATATCGGATGCAGCCTTTTTAATTGCATCAATAAGCATGAGATTCACAAGGCGCACAACCGGTGCTTCTTCGGCGCTTTTTTCTAAATCGACAACATTGAGTGCATCGTCTTCGCTATCCCATTCGATTTCATCTTCATCGAAGCCCGACATCACGTCATCGTAAGAAGTTTCGTCAGTGGCTTGGTAATATTTCTCAATGGCTCTGCGGATCTGCTCTTCGCTCGCCACAACGACATCGACATTATAGCCAGTCAGGAATTTAATATCGTCAATGGCAAAGATGTTTGAAGGATCGACCATTGCGGCAACAAGCGAGGCACCAGCTCTGTGGACAGGTATCACCAAGTGCTTGTTGGCTACATCTTCAGTCAGAAGATTGACAACTTCTTGATCTATTTCAAAGTCATCAAGATCAATAGATGGCACTTGATACTGACGAGAAAGAAAGTTCAGGAGATCTTTTTCGTCGATCATCCCCAGCTTGATAAGCCAGTTGCCTAGTCGCCCACCTTCTTTGGATTGCTCTTCGGATGCACGCTTGAGCTGCTCTGCCGTGATAATATTTTCACGTAATAAGAGTTCCCCTAAGCGCTCTTCCATAAATACCTCCCCAGTCCAGAGCCTCAAACAAAGACAAAATGGACCGATGCATCACCTAGTTTAGCGGTGACCTGAGATAAGGCCAAGGAAATAGCAGTGTTTTTTGGGGAATTTGTCTAGGAAGACATGGAGTCAAGAAACTCCTTATTGGTTTTTGTCCCCTTCATTTTCGAGAGAAGAAACTCCATAGAATCAATGACATTTAAGGGATGTAGGAGCTGACGTAGAATCCAAACACGGTTAAGATCATCGGGCCCAAGCAGAAGTTCTTCCTTTCGGGTGGCGCTTCGATTGATGTCCATGCATGGAAAAATGCGTTTTTCCATGAGTTTTCGATCGAGCTGAAGTTCACAATTTCCTGTACCCTTAAACTCTTCAAAAATAACCTCATCCATACGGCTTCCTGTATCGACCAGCGCTGTTCCAATAATGGTTAATGAGCCTCCCTCCTCTACATTACGGGCGGCTCCAAAAAAGCGCTTGGGTTTATGTAGGGCATTTGAGTCCACACCACCGGACAAAATTTTGCCTGAAGGCGGCACAACAGTATTGTAAGCACGGGCTAAACGCGTGATCGAGTCCAAAAGGATAACAACGTCGCGACCAGTGGCGACCAATCTTTTCGCTTTTTCTATAACCATTTCTGCAACCTGAACATGGCGTTGTGCGGGCTCATCAAAGGTTGACGAAACGACTTCGCCATTGACTGAGCGTTGCATGTCCGTGACTTCTTCCGGGCGTTCATCGATAAGCAGAACGATAAGCCAAGCATCGGGATGGTTCGTTGAAATAGCATTGGCAATATTTTGCAGCATAACCGTTTTACCTGCTCTTGGAGGTGAAACGATCAACGCGCGTTGACCTTTTCCAATCGGCACAAGTAAATCAATAATACGACTCGAATAGTTGCTTGGATCAAACTCCATATCAAAGCGTTCTTGTGGGTAGAGTGGTGTTAGGCTGTCAAAAGACAATCGCATTCGTAATTTTTCAGGGGCTTCAAAATTAACTTTGTCAATTTTAAGCATCGCATAATAACGTTCTCCTGCTTTGGGAGGACGAATTTGTCCGCTCACGGTGTCACCGGAGCGCATTTTTAAACGTCTGATTTGTGATGGTGAGCAGTAAATATCATCTGGTCCTGGGAGATAGTTGTAGTCGGGAGAGCGTAAAAATCCATAACCATCGGGCAGGGTTTCGAGAACACCTTCAGCATAGACTTCGCCATCATTATCCATATGATGCTGAAGAATAGCAAAAATACTTTCCTGCTTGCTCATGCCACCGACATCGAGCTCAAGATCTTTGGCGCGTTTTTCTAGCTGTGAAGGTTTTTCTTTTTTGAGATCATTAAGATTAACGACATGATCTTTCTTTTTTGTTGTCATAATATAACCCTTTATTGATTTGAAGCAGTTCCGGAATGGAAGGGTGGTATGTTTCTAGTTATTAAATGGTTGCTCAAAGAGGAACCATTTTGCTTCCATATGTATTGAAAGCGCGGAATCTGAACCGCTCCGCTGATCACGCATTTCTCACAATTATTGTACTTTGGTCAAGTAAAAAAATAAATTATTGAGGTCTTACCCGTTTTCTGAGGAAATTCTTTTTATCAATAAAATACTCCTCACCCACGATGGTGCTTAAATTCTCGCGGACTTCGGGTATAGCCCATTCAAATCGAGCAATAATCTCAGCAGCACGCTTCTGAATGCGTGGACCGGCGTTTTCGTCACAGATAATTTCGGTTAAATTTTGTATGCACTCTTCATACAATTTTTGACCGGGTAGAATGTCGGAGGCATTTTTCTCGATAGCATCCATGATAAGCCAACGAATATCGTCGCTGTGATCCAGTAAAAAAGGAATCAATTCCGTAAGGTTTTTTTCTAAGTCTTTGTCCGTAAGTAATTGATTTACAAGCTGGAGTTTTGCATCCCCGGCTCTATAATTTAAGGGGCCATAACGGTTGAGTACTTTTAGAAAAAATTCCAATGCATTGTCGTCGCCACAAATACGTCGATAGGCACGCAAGGCATAAGTGAGCTGTTTCTCTTGGTTGATATAATCTTCAAGAGGGCTAAGAATTTCTTCACCCAGATCGACCAGCATATCTTCGAGCCATTTTTTTTCATCTTCATCGGCGATGTGTCCATTTGCATTGACCGATAGGCGTTTTAATAAAGCCCGATAAGAACCATCAGTGCCATCACGAACCAAGCGATGCATTTCAGTCATGCGCACATCAGGCTGGGCAAAGGGGTTGGTGATCAATTTGCCTATTTTAGCAATCTTCTTGTCCGAGAGTTGATCGTTGTTGAATAAATTAAATATGCCCATCGTTTATGACTCCGAGGCTGCCCACTATCACCGCATGGTGAAAAGGTAAATATTCTAAGTCGCAGCGGACACATATAAGCCAAGCGGCTGATTTTAAAGGACAAGTTGGTAGAGGTAAGGTGTATAAAGACGCACCATTTTGAGATTATTACCGAGAATCGTACTTGATCAGGAGGCCCCCAATGCCAAACAAAATATTAAGTGCATCTCTTTTATATCCGTCTCGTGCTGGCGCAACACGTCTTTGTGCCCCTTCTTCTTTAGAGGCAAGGAATTTTCCCAGGGAAAAAGTTGATCGTTTTGACGGTTTTAGTACTCCGGGATGGCGCACATTTTTACCTCGCTTAAGTCGTTTTTCTGGAACCGGAATTTTGCCGGAAAACAATTTACCAGCTCTTTACGAGCGTTTGGGCGTGCTTGCAGGGCGTCCAGATGTTTGTGTTGAATCTTTAGGCAATGTGAAAGCGATGCCAATCCATTTACTGCGCATGCCGGCGACAGGTGCGGGTACAAAAAAGAATATTCTTATTTGTGCAGGTGTGCATGGTAATGAGCCCAGCGGTGTCTCTGCTGTTTTTGAATTGATTTCTGAGATTCAAGCCAAACCACATCTCCGGGAAAATTTTAATTTTTATATTTTGCCGTGCGTCAACCCTTATGGATTTAAGACTGTCTCTCGACGAAACGAAAATGATGTGGATTTAAATCGCGCTTTTGCGGCGAGCGGGCAAGAGAATGAGCCTGAGATTGATGTTGTGAAGCCATTTTTTGAGAAAACATCTTTCGATTTGGTTTTGGATCTGCATAGCGCTTTGCCCAAGCGAGATGGTTATTTTGTCTTGCACCGTTCAACGCTCCAGCTTTTAGGTCCTGCCATGGAGAATTTTGGCAAAGCGTGGCCAGTATTAAGTAACGGTTCAAAGCCGTATCAAGAAGAAGCTCCGGGAATATGCACAAGCGCCCCAAAAGGTACTTTAAAAGACTATCTGGCAGATCAAGGCTGTCCCCATGTGATTACCTTGGAGGCCCCTCGCGCACTTGCATTTAATGAGCGAACCAAAGGTTTAAGTCGACTTGCGGGCAGCATCATTGATGAGTTTGCCGCTCAAAACAAGGCCATTGATTCCCATTGAGTTCTTGGCCTTGCTCTTTGAGGCAATCTTTTCTTTCTAGAGCATTTTATTTTATTCCTATTAGCGCTATGCTTCGCAGAGACGTAACCGTGTTCGCATAAGGAGCGTGTTTATGAATACTGATGAAATGATTGAGCTATGTAAGCGGCATACGATGTATACTTGGGCTGCAGGTGGCGCTGTCAATCCATTGCCGATTGATCGGGCAGAGGGAATTTTTCTTTATACACCTGATGGTAAGCAGATCCTCGATTTTAACAGTCAACTTATGAGTGTTAACATTGGCCACGGTAACCCTAAAGTTATCGCCGCGATGAAGGAAGCACTGGATAAATTAATTTATGTCTTTCCCGGTACGGCGACAGAGATTCGAGCAAAAGTTTCAGCGCGATTAGCACGGCTTGTGCCAGGCGACATCAATACTTTTTTCTTTACTTTGGGTGGGGCTGAAGCCAACGAAAACGCAATTCGGGCGGCAAAACTTTATACAGGACGCCAGAAGATTTTGGCGCGTTATCGAAGTTATCACGGTGCCACAAATGCGACCATGCAACTGACTGGTGATCCACGGCGATGGGCCAATGAGCCAGGGATGCCGGGTGTTGTTCATGTTTTTGACCCCTCACCATACAATTATTCTTTCGGTGAGAGTGATGAAGAAAAAACAGCGCGCAATTTAGAGTATCTTGAAGAACTCATTATGTACGAAGGGCCACAGACGATAGCGGCGATGTTTATTGAATCCGTCACCGGTACGAATGGGATTTTACCACCGCCTGAGGGGTATCTTAAAGGGCTTCGTGCACTTTTGGACCAACATGGAATTCTTTTGGTTTGTGATGAAGTGATGGCCGGCTTTGGTCGTACAGGAAAAATGTTTGGGTTTGAGCATGGTGGTATCGTTCCTGATATTGTGACCATGGCCAAAGGTTTGACTTCTTCTTATATCCCGCTTGGTGCCATGGGCGTGAGTGATGCGATAGCCCAACATTTTAGAGAAAATGTTTTTTGGGGCGGCTTAACTTACAATTCACATGCTTTCAGTTTGGCCACAGCAGATGCAGTTTTGGATGTGATTGAGGAGGATGGCCTCGTAGAAAATGCGGCAAATTTACAAAGCGTGATGCGCTCTGAAATGGACCGACTTATTGAAAAACACCCATCGGTTAAAGAAGGGCGCTGTATAGGGCTCTTCGGGATGATGGATTTGCAGAAAAATTCCCGTGGTGAACCACTTGCGCCCTATAATGGTTCTCATCCGGCGATGGTGGCTTTAGGCAAGGCATTTATGGAGGCGGGTCTTTTCACATTTGTACGCTGGAGCAGTTTTATGTGTAATCCCCCGCTTTGTATTAATGAGGAAGAATTGCGCGCAGGTTTTGCGATTATTGATCAATGTTTGGGTGTCACGGATGAGGCCTTTGAAGGTTAGATTGAGATGAAAATAAATAAGGAAGATAAAGCCACAACACAGGGGCTTTTAAATTTTATCGATGAGAGTCCTACACCTTTTCATGCGGTTTGTGAGGCAGTAGCTGTGCTGGAAAAGGCGGGCTTTAAAGAGCTGCATGAAAACGACTCATGGAAGGCGGAAAAAAATGGCCGTTATTATGTGGTGCGACATGAAACGACATTGGCCGCCTTTGTTTTAGGGGAGGAGCCCTTATGGGAAAGTGGGATGCATATTGTCGGAGCCCATACGGACAGTCCCAATTTGCGTTTAAAACCTCAGCCCGCTTATTGTAAAGAAGGCTACCTTCAGCTTGGCGTGGAAATTTATGGCGGGGTATTGCTTTCCACATGGACTGATCGTGATCTTGGTTTAGCAGGACGCGTGATTGTGGGCGATGGTGCCGGTGGTATACGCAGAGCTTTGATCAAGGTGGACGAGGCCCTTGCGCGCGTGCCTCAATTGGCAATTCATTTGAATCGCAATGTGAATGACAAGGGCTTAATCTTAAATAAACAGGATCATATGCCCCCAATCATTGGCTTGGCAGAAGATGCAAATGTGTTCAGTCATTGGCTAGATGAGCAGGTTTCTTTGGGGACTGGAGAATATATTCTTTCGTTTGATTTGATGCTTCATCCTTTGGAAAAACCATCTTTCATCGGATTGGCAGATGAATTTATTTGTAGTCCTCGTTTGGACAACTTGGCGATGTGTCACGCGGGACTTGTTGCACTTTGTGCAGAGTCCAAAGCAGCAAGTCCACGTACAAGAATGATCGTTGTTTATGATCATGAAGAAATTGGCTCAGCAACAACACAAGGTGCCGCGGGAAGCTTTCTCTCCGATACTTTAAAGCGTTTGGTGAGCGTACAGGGAGGGGATTCAGAAGCGGATTGTCGTTTACGCTCAAATTCGCTGCTCTTGTCTGCGGATATGGCGCACGCTGTGCATCCGAATTATGCCGGGCATCACGATTCTCAGCACAGTCCTCGTATGAATGCAGGCCCGTGTATCAAAATCAACGCGAATGCACGCTATGCGACAGATGCGGCAACGGCAGCGGCTTTTGAAGTGCTGTGCAAGAAGGCAGATGTGCCGGTTCAGCGTTTTGTCAGCCGTTCTGATATACCTTGTGGCTCTACCATTGGCCCCTTGAGCGCGACTCGGGTGGGCATTCCGACAGTCGATATTGGCAATCCGATGCTGTCCATGCATTCGGCGCGTGAAATGGCTGGGAGCCTCGATCATCCACTGATGATTAAGGCGCTGAGGTCATTTTTGAGCTGATTGGTCTCGGGGCATGAGCACTTCTGTTCTCGTTGCATGGGGCCTTTTTACCCCAGACTGGGGCATTTGACCCCACTTTCAAGTGTCGACCTTTGCTAAACGATCGTTTTTTCTCATGAAATTCTCATTACTTAGGGATTCTACATGTGTGTGTAAGTTGGTCCGGAGCTTGCTTAGTCTCTTTGTTGAAGCTTGTTTTTTGGAGATAGATAGATGCCTAAGTACATAAGTTTACTCATTGCGATGATTGCGTGGTTGCCACTGCTTACCGCGTGGAGTGATGAAGCGCCTTATTATGTTGTCGGCGATACAATGCTGGCTGAACATCTCACGGAATTCGAATTTGAAGTGTGTCATGGGGATACGGATGGGGATTCCACTTTTCAATTTTCAGATCTTTATCA
>JASMKV010000397.1 GCA_030749035.1 Myxococcota bacterium
ACATCGATCGAGCACTTTTTAATGAAACGAGATTTCTAAAAAGCCAAAACTTAAAACCACATCATAAAGAGCGGCGACGTATTGGCTTTTAGATTATTTTATAGCCAAAACCGATTTTGGTGTGATGTTCATAAAGACGTTCACATAATTAGCATGGTGCTGATTATCGGCAACTCTTGTAAGAAGGTAAGGGGCTTTATCAGAACGTGGCAGATGGGCAAATTCTGGTGCAGGCAATTCCTTGATGGCACTGTGAATTCTCCGAATCAAGTGTGAGGCCATGAGAGGGGCGAGGGCGTCACGAACCGCAATATCCGCAGGCTGCCTGCTTAATCGGTGCTCCAATACGGTTATATCTACACTGCGATTTGAGAGTCTGGATGACTGTAAATCATCGATATTGCCAACGCGCATATCAAAGGTGCGATCAAAGAGGTCGACCAGTAAAGTCATCCATTCGGTGCCTTCTGTATCGATGAAAGAGACCATATACTGACCGAGATTCATCATGGCATAGGGTTCTGCCTCTGAGCTGTTGTTCGTCATGGTAACCGTTGGGGCGAGTGTTGGTTGAGCATGGATGCTTAACTCTCTTTTGCCAACCTCTGTCAACTCAGGAATAAGCCGGCTCAGAAGTTTGCCATTTAGTTTTGCCGGCCCACTCATGCTTGTGCCTCTTGTACAATAACAGTGTCCGCTTTCATCAATTTCACAACTGGCTTTTCTCTCAGGGATGCACAGGCCCAGATCCTCATATGTGGGTTGCCATTCGCTGCTGAACAAATCGGTTGTGGCAAGGGCCCGTAAAACCTGATTGAGAACGCCTGTTGATATCGAAGCACTTAAATCAAAAGGTATGCTGAGTTCATCGGGGGTACGGGTAGCGAATTCGGCACGGGTTGCCGCTACATGAAGCCATTCATCGACAACCAGTGCTGTAACTGGTTCAAGAGATTGCACGGAAGTCGCAAGATGAAAAGTCATGCCCTGGGGTGCATCAGGATCATCATTTTCAGCTTGAATATTCGGGTCAAAATGATGGGCTGTTAATTCGATGCGCTTTGATTCGGGTAAGGCATAGGAAAGATTAAAGGTGCTCAATGTGGCTTCAAAAGCACTGGAAAGCTGTGTCACTCCGGGAATGCCTTGATTGAAAAAATCAGCAACAGCCTGTGCGATAGCTTGCTCTGCACGCTGCTCAACTCTTTCCATGGGTTCGGCAAGAAAACCCAGGTCGCAATATGTTCCACCGCGATTGAAGGTGAACTCGTTTGGTTCTATGGCCATTTCTTCTTGTTGAAGGATTTCAAGCTGTTTGCGGTGGTCTCCCATGTCAGCTCGTACAGAAAAACTAACCCAACGGTTTTCTGTTTCATCGCTTTCAGGAACCTCAATTTCGCTTTGAACCTGCGAGACCGAGCCGTCAAGGGGGATATCACAGCTGACATCGTCTGTATCCAGATAGCGCCGCTGCCAAGGACGGCCGTTGTTAAATCGGACAAAAAGGTTGAGCTCAACATCCAAAGTACCGGCGACTTCGGCAAGAAGTTCACTGATCTGTAATCTCCCTCCAGCCACAGGGTCGATGCTCATGGGCATTTCTTCTTGCATACCAAGTTCTTTGATAAGACCATCTAAAGAGCGTACGCAGAATTCAAAATCCTCGTCTTCGGGCTCAGCCCAGAACATTGCCGCTGGACCGCCGACACTAGCGATTGCTGCGTATTCTGCGTGGACCCAGCCCTTCAGCGAAATCTTTTCCTCTCGTGTAAGTGTCTTAAGCCGTGCTGGTGCATCATCCCATGGTATGCAATAAGGTCCGCCTCTTACCGGTCTCATATCGAGTGCGTCGCTGTCTTCCAATGTGCCCACTGCGGGGTCGGGGATCTGATCGTTGAGTGCGGGGACAAGTTCCTGAATACCTTCGGGGCTTAAGTGGTAGGCAAGTTCATGAATCATTCTTCCGGGACTCGAAAATTCGGGTGTTCTAACATCAAGATTGTAGCGGCTTAAGTCATAGTAGGTGATGCGATCGCGATATAATCTTGAAGGCTTCATGCCTTCATCGGCTCTTGATATATCCACTTGTATAGGCCGAAAGAGCTGCCAAACCGATCGGGATTGATGCTCCCATTCACGATAACATGGTGGCGGCATCATCAAGGAGTTTGGGAAAATCTGAATTCTTCTGGAGCATGTGATGTCGTCTTCCGTGGATTCACATCCTGAGCCCACAATGTTTTCCATATCAATGGGTTCTTCAGGACAGCCATTGATGACGAGTTTCAATATCGCGTGTGGATCCGCTCCTGAAACGGTAAAATGCACATCAAGACTAGGGGCTTCAGAGTTCATGACCCAGCCTAAGGAAGGCGAAGTGATTTTAACATCAATTTCAGATGCTGTCTCCGCATCCAATGCGCCAAAACTTGAGGTTAAATCTTCCAAAAAAGAGTGGTCTTCCGCCATGATGATGTGGGAATCGGTTCGGCAGGCGCCAAGGCTCAAACAACCTGTCATCATGAGAAAAAGTATAGAATTCTTAGCTGTAATAAACATGGGGGCTCCGTATGTTTGTGTTTTATTTTTTCAGCAACACAGGGACTTATGCGGCAGGCCACACTCCGGGTTAAAAAATCCATCTTAAGACACTAAAAACATTGGGTTTTGTGACCTGGGTCACAAAATCATGAGATGTCTTGTGATGTGAATCACAGGGCCTCAGAGAAAAGACTCCCCCCTAAAAAGTCTCAAGAAAATTTTGCACCGGACTGACTAATCAAATAGCTTTGTTAAGGCGAAGGCTCTGAACTCAAAGATTGCTAGAGCAAACCACGTCAGAAGGCTTTAAGTATCGGAAATCGGTAGTCGGTCGTCGGACGTCGGTCATCGGTCATCGGGTATCGACCATCGGACTTCGGAAATCGGAAATCGGATATCGAAAATCGGATATCGGAAATCGGAAATCGGAAATCGGATATCGGATATCGGATATCGGATATCGGACATCGGCCACTCGCCTATTCGACTAAAAGTTTTTTGCTTCCAAAACGCAAAAAACTTAAGTCTCACTTACGGTTCGCACGGAAATCGGCCTTCACCTCCATTTACTCAACATCGCTGCAATATAATCACATCGATCGAGCACTTTTTCATGAAACGATATTTCAATAAAACCAAAGCTTAAAGCCACATCATAAACCGCCGCAACTTCGTAGAGTGAACCTTTGGCGATGCGAAAGAAGCGTTGCCGCTCTTTTAAACCCTTCTTGCCATTACCCTCGGCAAAATTAAGCATAATGGATGTACTGGCGCGCTTTACTTGGTCGGCTAAAAAGCCATAACCTGTTGGTAATCGCGCAACCAGAACATTGCCATTGTTTAAAAGCTTTTGCGCCTCTGCAAAAATCCTTGTTGTTCTGAAAAACATCTTTAAGCCTCCTTTTGAAAAAATGCGGTTTCATTTGCTGCGGAACCGCATTTTTTAAAAAAGGAGAGCACAAATGCAATTTTCACAAACAAAAATTTACATCAAAACATTAGATTTGATTGATTTAAGCCAA
>JASMKV010000398.1 GCA_030749035.1 Myxococcota bacterium
TGAAATTCCTGAACGCTGACTGCTGCCATTGTCGTTGGGCATATGCATATAGGACATGATATTGCCCACCGTACTGCCTTCAAAAGCGATTGAACCATCAAGTAAATCATCATAGCCGGCATAAAGTTCTTCAGAGGCACCATAGCGACACTCAACATTAAAAGCATTGCTGTCAAAATAACAGGACCAAC
Source organism: Myxococcota bacterium (assembly GCA_030749035.1). GTDB lineage: Bacteria > Myxococcota > XYA12-FULL-58-9 > XYA12-FULL-58-9 > JASMKV01 > JASMKV01. The sequence continues at coordinate 192 of JASMKV010000398.1, forward strand.
CGTACCAAGCCCCCGACGTCGTTGGATTTCGATAAAAATCCTTATAATAGAGGGACTCACCGGCATTGCCGTGTTGCCAAAGCTGCGCAAAAGAGGTGAATTTGTGCCGGTCACCATCGTTAAAATAAGTCAGGTCCACCTGTGGCCAGAAACGCCCGAGCGCCAGGGCTTCCTGAAAAAATGTCAAACGTTGCGATGTGCCTGCGTCGTAGGGCAAATAATAGGTGGGCACATCCAACGTCACCGTGCCATCGGCGATGTTGGCCAGCAGATTCCTCCCCACCGGCGCCAATGTCCCTTTATAAAAGTCAAAGTTGTAATCGTCTTCGGCCTGGGATTGCTGCACGCCAAAAGTATGCTGCAAACCAAAATAATGCCCCATTTCGTGGGTCACCACCTGCGTCGGCATGCCGGTATGCAGCTCGATAATGTTCTGATAGACATTTTGGTAATCGATAACAGGTCCTGAAGCCAAGCCACCAGCACTTGTACGTTGATGCACAAAAAACGTGATGCTTTCGGGGCTCGTTCTGGCGATAATACGGAAAAAGTCCCAAACGCTGATGGTTTGATTGAGATCTAAAGCCGCAGCCTTATTGGCATCGACATAATTTTCCATCAGTCGATTTTGTAAAGCCGTCAGGGTTTCTTCTGGACTCACATAAGAGATGCCTAAAAATTTTGCCGCATCAGGCATCAACGCACTCAAGGTGTGAGAAGGGCTCCCCGAGTTGTTCTCGGAAAGCATACCAGAAAAATAGAGAATCTCATCGGTCTTAAAACCCATATTCAAATGCGCGAAGACACGATTGAGCTCGGCCATGCTTTTGTTCACATAATGGGTTTTTGAGCCCGCAGCCTCATGCAGGAAAATCCATTGCACCCCATAGAGGCGCGCATCGGGCATCGTACGGAAATTTTCCTCACAGGTTAATTGCTCCTCTGTGGATAGATTGCTGCCTTGAAAATTGCAGCCGGCCCAGGTCAGTTGACATTCGTTATAGCCTTCACAAACACCGCACTCATCGACCTGTGCTGGGCCAAAGCAAACTCCCGCGCAATCCTTATCCTGATTCCCACCATCACAGACCCCACAACCATCGACCACTGCCGTACCGTTAATCACGCCCAAACAATCGACCGGTAGCGGTTTGACCTTATAAACCTTGCTCTCGGTTTTTCGTGTTGCAAATATTTTCTCCGGCTGTTTTTTGCGATGAAAAACCAGCTCAAGCTGGCGGTCACCACCGGCAGCTTCTGGCGGAATATCAATTTCACATTTGGCTAAAAAAGAACGACAGTTTTCTGGATCACCAAGTCGCACAGCTCGGCGCCGTGATGTGGTGTGACAAGCTTCGCCCGCTACTTTCGTACCATCCTCGTTAAGGGCGTTCATTTGAATCTCGTGCTTCCACATATCCACGCAGTAACGCGCTTTAATGAGCACCTTTTTACCGGCCCACACATTTCGTGGCCTCGGCGTAATCGTTAAATTATGAATCTCACGTTGCCGCATGGCCTGATCAACGTCCCCCGATCGCAAGGAGGAGTCGTCATCCAGATTTAGGTCCGCAAGCGGACCACAGCCGGAAAGCATAAAGAGCTGGATAGAAAAAAGACTTAAAAGAAAATGGCGGGAAATCATTGCATCACTCCGCGGGGGCTGCGGACATTAAAAGGGGCTGCAATACCTCAATAAAGTGTATCGGCAAAAGCCCACAAATTGTTGCGCCATAGGAGAAAGCATTATATTCCTTTTATTTTTAGGCACTTAAGCGATTTAAGCCCGTATATCTACGCCTCTGACAGTATCTTCAACAAAACGAGAGCGATCGCTCACAACAAAAAGTGTAACTTATTGCAGATTTGGAGTTGACAAATGTTTTAAATTACCGAATATTAAGAATGCAAGATATTGCAGATTTAAATATAAAGGATAAACCAATGAAAACAATAAAACTGATGATTTTTAGCCTCTTAGCTCTCTCTTTGGCTGCCTGTGACAAAAATGATGGGATTAAGATTGACGACAAACCCTATCGTTCCTCCCCGCAATTGATCGATTTTGAGAGTTGTGAGAACCTCGAAGATCAACTTAAAGCCAGCCTCAAAGCCGAATACCAAACCCAACTCCTGCAAAATCTGGAGCACCGTAATTCCTATTGGGGTAGTCCTGAAGTTTCTATGGCCGAAGATACTGACTCAGCTGGTGCTGCCGAAGGTGGCGGTAGCAACGACACGCGCCAGGAAGGTGTGGATTTCTCCGGCACCAACAATCCGGAAAATGGTGTTGATGAGGCGGACTTCGTCAAGACCGACGGTTATCACATCTACAATTTAAACGGTAAACGCTTAGAAATCTTTGCGGTGCCCCAATTTGGTGAATTAGAGCATGTCTCGACCACGCCGCTTGAAGGCAGCCCTTCACAAATGCTTCAACATGAAGACAGCCTGGTGGTGTTCTCCTCGATCTATGCGCATCGTCTTCCCGAAGGTCATCCGCTGCGTGATGTGGTGGGCCAAACTTACAACGATGAATACGAATACTATTACTATCGCACCAGTCTTCTGACTAAAATCACGGTGCTGGACATCGCCGACCGCACCAATCCGAGCGTCACCCGCGAACTCTATATTGAAGGACGCTATAACACAGCACGTAAAGTCGGCAGCACAGTGCGTTTCTTAAGCTATGCCTGGATGAATATCCCTGGCTTGCGCACCTGGCCAGAACTGCCCAACGAATACTATGAGCACGATTGGAATTCGGATGAGCGTCATGCGCTCTATGAGACAGCAGTTTATGAGACCATCGCCAAAAACAATGTCCTGATCAACAACACGCCCTTGCGTACCTTTCTTGCGCAAATTTATGAGCGCCAGGACGATATCCTTCTTGAGCACACCTTCAACAATGGCGCCTGCGAAAACTTTGCAATTGCCGAAGATGGCTTAGGGCGCGGCGTCAATTCAATCTTAAGTCTGGACCTTTTGGGCGATAACTTTAGCTTTGATGCCGATCATATTTTGAGCAACCGCTCGACAGTCTATGCCTCTAAAGATGTCTTGATCCTCGCAGAGCCCAGCAACGACTGGTGGTGGTTTTGGCGTAATCCTGATTTCGAAGAGGCCACCAACATCCATCGCTTTGACATCTCCGACGGCGCCACCACCGTATACACTGGCTCAGGCCGGGTGCCTGGTGTGATCCTCGATCAATTCTCCTTGTCCGAATATGAAGGTAATATTCGCGTCGCCTCCACCGTCGGCCGCTGGAACCGCTGGTGGGAAGACGACCCTTCTGAGCCCAACAACCACGTCTTTGTCTTAAACGGTACAGACTCCCTTAATGTGGTTGGCAGCATCGGTGACATTGCCATCGGTGAACAGATTTGGTCATCGCGCTTTAAGGGCGAAAAAGGCTATTTGGTCACTTTTGAAAACATTGATCCTCTTTGGACCATCGACTTAAGCAATCCCACCTCCCCTACCCTTGAAGGTGAATTGGAAGTCCCCGGCGTCTCCACCTACATTCACCCCATCGCCGATGGTCGACTCCTGACCATTGGTTACGGTGGTGACGACAACGGGCTCGACTGGAGCACCCAGGTTTCACTTTTTGATGTGAGTGATTTTCAAAACCCAACGCTCCAACAGGCCTATCCGGTCAACAAGCCTGAAGGCGATAATTGGACCTGGACTTGGAGCGAGGCCACTTGGGAACACAAGGCTTTCCAATATTGGGAGCCCAAAAAACTCTTGGCTATCCCGGTGAGCACCTATCGCTGGGTTTATGCGAACAATAATGAAAATGGTGAATCTGGTGAAGACAGCAGCTCTTCTTATTACTCCCACTATGAATACTATAGTCGTCTTGAACTCATTTCGGTGGATACCACCACTGGCATCAGCTCTTATGGGGCCATCGATCATTCCGACTATTTCAATAGCGAGACCTCTTACTATTGGAGCCGTCGCGATGTGCGCCGATCCATCTTTATGGGCGACTACATCTATGCGATTTCAGATCGAGGCCTTACGGTGCACAATCTCGATGACATCGCCGCTGGGCCAACAACAACGGTGCCCGAAGTGGCCATCACCATGACTGGATCAGTCAACGAAGATTATTGGGGCTGGTAAATGGCCGCAGCACAAGATCCCAATACCCTGGTTGAACTTTCAGGCAGACTTATTTACTCTCTTTTAACCGCGGCGGTAAAAACCGCCGCGCGTTTTAAGATGCCCATGGCCAGAGTCGTAGAACTCCTGCAAATGGCTTACTACGAGGAGTTGCGGCGCAAGAATCCGCGTAACCTCAACAAAGTCGCCAAAGAGCTGGGGCAAAGCTTACGTACCGCGGGGATTTTATCCAAGCGCTACAAAGAAGAGTTTTTTCAACCCGAAACTGATATTAAACCTTTAAGAGAGATCACCGCCCTACTCACCTCAGGGGCAAAAAGCAAAGAGAAGATTATCGAAAGCCTTAAACATCAAGAGGTCGACGATGTAGAGCGAGCCTTGGAATTTCTTTTGGGCAATGGCTGGCTCAAAGAAGAAGAGGACAAATACCAACTCAACACGCAAGTGCGCTCCTATATTGATGACAATTGGCAACGACGTATCGATGGACTCAATCATCAGATGGAAGTCATTGGCAACTCGGTATGGAATTGTTTTCTTGAAGGCAATAACGAAACCGCTTCGGCCCGCTCCTGGACCTTCGCCGCCAAGCCTGAAGATTTTACAGAAATGATGAATAAAAGCTGTCAGCAGATACGTCATAACGCCATCGATGTCGAGGATACGGCATTAAACGATGGTATAAGCCAGCGCTATGCGGTAACCATAGCCTTTACCCCCGTTAAGGATGAGAAAAATGAGAAATAAAAAACACATTTTGAGGAACATCTTCTTATGGGGACTCCTGCTCAGTGCACCCGCCTGCTTAGGCAATCTGGATGAAACCGGCTATTTGGATGAAACTGGCTATATGGATGCCGAGAGTCTTATCATCGCCACCATTGGCCAAAATGATGATGGTTCACTCACCATGCATGGTATTGCCACTGATGCATTTATCGATAGCACACAGCGTGGTGGCACCTTAAAAGCCTATATTGATGATGGTGAACAAGATGGAGCAGTGAAACAACACGAAGACACCTATACAATTCTTTTTGATGAGGTGAACTCGAATGCAACCCTCAAACTGATCTACGAAGCTCCCGATAAAACCCGCTCCAAGCTGGAGATCGCCCTTGGCGGCGATCCCTCTACTGAAGCCGATATGGCCGCACCTGGAGATGAAAATGCTTCCGACGCCGACGATGGTCAAGAGGAGGAGGATGCAAGCGGAGGAAGCACGAGCAGCAACACCACAACACAACTAAGCGCAAGTGCGCCAATCAACGGTTACAGCAACGTGAGCATTCAAAACTTTGGCCAGGCGGGATTTGTCTATAATCCAGAGAACGGCGCTGTTGAAGAGGCGACACAAGCAAACCTCAATTCAATAAGTATCGCCGCAGCAAGTGGTCATATCCTTTACCTGGTCAATATATGGAGTGTGTTTGTCGCTTCGACGACCGTGCCTTAATTGTCCGCCATTTCTTCAACGCTCGGACACGAGCAGACAAGATTTCTATCGCCATAGGGGTTATCGACCCGCCCTACCGCTGGCCAAAATTTAGTTTGGCGCAGCCAAGGCAATGGGAAAGCCGCTTCTTCACGGCTGTAGGACTGACTCCACTCATTGGCTGAGACCATTTCAATCGTATGCGGCGCGCCTTTAAGCACATTATCTTCTTTGTCTGCTCTGCCCTCTTCGATGGCACGGATTTCTTCACGAATCGACATCATCGCTTCGCAAAAGCGATCGAGTTCGGCCTTTGATTCACTTTCGGTGGGCTCAATCATGAGCGTGCCGGCGACCGGCCAGGACATGGTCGGACAATGAAAACCGTAATCCATCAACCGCTTGGCAATATCATCAATACGTATGCCTGCACTTTTGACAAAGTCCCGACAGTCAATGATGAACTCATGCGCACACAGGCCTTGTGGACCTGTAAATAAGATCTCGTAATGCCCTTGAAGACGCTTGGCCATATAGTTGGCGTTCAAGATCGCAACCTGCGTCGCCTTCTTTAAGCCCGCATCCCCCATCAATGCAATATACATCCAGGTGATCGGTAAGATGCTCGGTGAGCCATAGGCGGCGGCAGAAATCGCATCGATCGCATTTTCGCCTGCGGAACTCGGTTCCGCCACACAATGGCCTGGCAAAAAAGACCCCAAATGCTCCGCCACACCAATGGGTCCCATGCCTGGGCCACCACCACCATGGGGAATACAAAAGGTTTTATGTAGATTCAGATGACACACATCAGCACCCAACTCACCAGGCCGTACCAGTCCCACCATCGCATTCATATTGGCCCCATCGAGATAAACCTGCCCCCCATATTCATGCACGATGGCACAAACATCCAGGATGCTTTCTTCAAAAACCCCGTGGGTCGAAGGATAGGTGATCATCAACGCACCAAGATCTTGCGCGTGTTGCTGTGCCTTGGCCCGCAAATCATTTAAATCAATATTGCCCTCTTCATCACACTTGATGGTCACGACCTTAAAGCCTGCCGCCACCGCACTGGCTGGATTGGTGCCGTGTGCAGATGAAGGGATGAGACAAATGTTGCGCTGTGGGTCACCGTTATTTTCATGATGAGCACGAATCACAAGCAAGCCCGCATACTCTCCTTGTGAACCGGCATTCGGTTGCAAAGAGACTTTGTCAAAACCGGTTAAATCCGCAAGCCAAACTTCTAAATCGTCAAAAAGTTTTTGATAGCCTGAAGTTTGCTCTTTTGGAGCGAAGGGATGCATGCGGGCAAACTCGGGCCAGGTCACCGGCAGCATTTCCGTTGTCGCGTTGAGTTTCATGGTGCATGAGCCCAAAGCAATCATCGATTGGGCCAGGGATAAATCCCTGCTTTGCAACCAGGTCATATAACGCAGCATTTCCGTCTCAGAGTGATGGGTATTAAAAACCGGATGCGTCAAATACGTTGACGACCGAGCAAAGCCCTGTGGATATGGACTATCCTCAACATCAAACACCGCCAGCTCTGGAACAGATAACGTCTGTGAACCAGAAAAAACATCCAGAAGCTTTTGCACATCCTCATAAGTCGTTAATTCATCCAAAGCGATGCCTAAAGCATTTTCCTTCGGGTAAAGACGCAAATTATATCCCACCTCAAGCGCCTTATTATAAAAATTCTCTTTTTGCCCGTGGGGCACCAAAACTTTAATCGTATCGAAAAAAACATGCGAGGCAAGTTTATAATTTAAACGCCTTAAGCCAACCGCCAACGCACACGTCAGCGCATAGATCTGCAACGCGATTTTCTTCAAACCCTGTGGCCCGTGGTAAACACCATACATCGAGGCCATGATCGCCAACAAAACCTGCGCCGTGCAGATGTTTGATGTGGCTTTATCACGCTTGATATGCTGCTCACGTGTTTGCACCGCCAAACGATAGGCCGGCTTGTCTTGGCTATCCTTTGACACACCAACAATGCGCCCAGGCATTTTACGTACATAAGCCTCACTCGTCGCCATATAAGCCGCATGCGGACCGCCAAAACCCATCGGCACACCAAAGCGCTGTGTTGAACCCACCGCAATATCCGCACCCCATTCACCAGGTGCTTTAATCAGCGTCAGGGCCAAAAGGTCGGCCGCCATCACCACCAATGCACCCTTTGCATGTGCTTGTTCAATCAAATCACCATAGTCTTCGATCACACCATCGGTACTGGGGTATTGTACAAGAACACCAAAAACATCCTCGCCTGAAAAATCAAACGCATCAGCATCAGCCACAACCAGGTTAATCCCTAAAGGCTTAGCACGTCCTTTGAGAACCTCTAAAGTTTGTGGGTGACAATCACTGGCCGCAAGAAACGTCCCTTTACCTTGCTTAGCAATATTCCAAGCCATCAGCATCGCTTCAGCTGCTGCAGTCGCTTCATCGAGCAGCGACCCATTGGCCAGTGGCAAGCCGGTTAAATCCGCAACCATGGTTTGGAAATTAAGAAGCGCTTCAAGCCGTCCCTGCGCAAGCTCTGCCTGATACGGTGTATACTGCGTGTACCATCCCGGATTCTCCAGAATATTTCGCTGAATGACCGCTGGCGTGATGGTCCCTGAATAACCAGCGCCAATGCATGAACGATGCACCTTATTTTGCTCGGCAATCTGTTTTAATGCTTCAAGCTGAACGTATTCGCTGGCGCCTGGCCCAATTGAAAAAGGGGCTTGGGTTTGAATATGCTCAGGAACAGCAGCACGGCTCAAGGCATCAAGGGAATCGTAACCCAGAAAAGCAAGCATCGCCTCGCTTTCCTGAACATCGGGTCCAATATGACGGTGACAAAATTCACTTAATGCTGCATCAGAAACCATTTGTGTTTCATTTGACGCTTCAGCCGCTGCATCCCTCTTTGCGCTATGATTCAAGTATGCCCTCACCTTGTTGCAGAGAATGAGCGCCTTATATGCAAGCGTCTACGCTGGAGCAAGCACCGAAAACCCATAAAATGTCAGTGAAAGATCAGGCGTTTCTGGGCATAAAAGCGTATTTGCGTTAAAAGGAAATATGTCCTGGACCTCTATCTGCTTGGCCCTAACCCTGCACACCGTTGCCCCGGCGACCACAGCCCCGCCCTTAACACAACACAGCGGTCAGCAAAGTACGACAAACCCAAGCGCACAAAAACAAAACGAAATCATGCCATGGCAAATCTATTTTGCCGGGGGACTCCTGCCCGATCTCAGTGGACTCGCACTTAAAATCGGTGTCTATCAAAAACTCAAACGCAAATCTGAAGAACATTATTGGCGCTGGGGCGCCGGACTCTTTGGTTCGCGATACCTCAAATCCGAAATCTACATCACACGCGCCTGGAGTGCTCTCTTTAAAATGCGTTTACAATATGAAACCTGGCTCTGGCCTGGGATATTTGAAGGCCGCGGTGTTGGCCTGCGTTTTGACTCCGAAAATGACAACTTTGACAGCGCAACGCTACGGTCACGCTCAGGAGAGGAGGAATTTCAAATTGGTCACGCGCTGCGTTTACGACCAACTTGGATGCACGAAACAAAGAAATGGGCTTTTGTGAATGAACTGAATCTACGCACCTGGTTTATTCCAGGACAAAAAAGCTACTGGTATGATGTATCCTACCACACGCTCATTCGCCGCGGAGAACTTGACCTCACGCTTAACAATACCCCTTGGGTTTTTCATAAAGCTTGGCAAGGCGATACTGGGCTGGAACGTCTTTGGCTTGGCGTTTTGCATCAATTTACCTGGGCAATGCGATCCAATATCGTTCGCCACAGGCTTGGCGCCGCCTTTATTTTTCGCCCTTTCGAAACCATTGGCCCATTTCCGGGCCTCACACTTTTTGGCATCGGTGGTATCAATATTGTAGAACGTCACCGCAAAGGAAAACTGTGGGGTGCAATGCTTATTCTACGAGAATTTGAGTTTTAACTCGCCCATGCGCCAACCGTCTTGGTCATTTCTTCGCTTAGACTCCACAAACGCGCTGCATCCTCATCGTTCCTCCCCGCCCTTGTCGGTCTTCGTACCCGACGATTCACCAAATACTCTCCGGCCAACGCCTCTGCCTCCGGCGAACTTGCTGCCCAAATGACCGTATCCGCACCGTTTCCCACATTGCGCTGGAATGGCTGCGAAAGCCACATCATGGTTTGCCATAACGAACCATTGTTTTTAGCAAAGCCCGTGTTCACGAAACCAGGATGCACACAGTTGGCTTTGACCGATGTGCCGGCAAATTTTCGCGCCAATTCCCGGGTAAATAAAATATTGGCAAGTTTCGATTGGCAATAAGCGGTCCACCCTGCGTAGGAATAGCTCTCCTTAAGCTGTAAATCATCCCAATGCATACTGCCGCGAATATGTGCTGCCGAAGCCACGCTTACCACACGCGCCTCTGGCGCTGCGCGCAACTGCTCTTGCAGAAGAGTTGTGAGTAAAAAGTAATTTAAGTGATTAAGCGCCCAAGTATACTCAAAGCCTTCAACACTTTCATCACGTTTCGCC
>JASMKV010000399.1 GCA_030749035.1 Myxococcota bacterium
CATGAGTAAGGCCTTGGAGCAGGCGGCAAAAGACAGCGGCATCAGGCTGACGATTTTACGCACCATCTATTTACACGGTGGTTTCGATGCACCTTTAGAAGCGCATCAAAAACGTTTTGCCGATAAGGATATCGACAAGGCCCTTGCGGAACTCAAAAAGCTTGAAGACTTTTGTGCTGATGAAGCGGATGCAAGAATTGATTGGGGCTTTGCTGGCCACAGTGTGCGGGCGATGCGTCTTGAGGAATTGCAGAAAGTATGTGCGACTTTTCCTAAGCGCCCCTTTCATATGCATGTTTCCGAGCAACAAAAAGAAGTCAAGGAATGCCAGGAGCGTTTCGGTCTAACACCGATTGCGCTTTTAGAGAGCGAGGGACTTCTGGATAAGCGTACGACTTTGGTGCACGCCACCCACGCCAGCTTTGAAGAGGTTGAGCTGATCAAACAACATGGGTCCGCAGTTTGCTTTTGCCCCGGTACGGAAGCGGATTTAGGTGACGGCCTTGGGCCGGCGAGTGAGCTTTTTCAAGCCGGTGTGCCCATTTCCCTTGGCACCGATGGCCAGACCTTTTCATCAATTTTACAAGAAGCCCGCCGTTTGGAGATGCACGAGCGACTGCGCAAGCAGCAGCGTAATTTGCTCGCCGATGAGGGGCAGGACGCTTCCGCTTATCTGCATCAGGCCGCCACGGTCTACGGCGCCAAGGCCCTGGGCTTAGCCTGCGGTGCCTTTGAGGTTGGGCAATTTGCGGATGGTTTTAGCGTTGATTTAAATGACCCACATCTTTGTGGTGGCGCGGACAACCCACTTTCTACCTGGTATTTTAGTGGCGACTCCCGCGCTCTGCGGGATGTGTTTGTCGGCGGAGAATTTGTCGTGCGCGACGGCGTCCATAAGGGCTATGAAGTGAGTAAGGGTTCCTATCAGACTTTGAGTCAAAAGATTTTTGGCTCTTAGAAGCCAGGGACTGCGCTTAATTGACACTTGTTATTTTGATCGGCGACGAGCCTATGTTTTCGGGGTGTAGCTCAGCCTGGTAGAGCGCGTGCTTCGGGGACAAGAGGGCGCAAGTTTAAATCTTCTCACCCCGACCATGGCTTTA
>JASMKV010000400.1 GCA_030749035.1 Myxococcota bacterium
TCTTCTGCGCGCAAGGTTGGATGCGCAAGCAGGCAAGCGATGAAGATGAGTGAAAAACTTTTATGTGTTGGGCAAATCGACAATGATTTTTCCATTCTTTAAGGTCGTCGGATAAATCTCCAAAGGCCGCGGTGCCGGCCCGTCGAGGACCGTGCCCTTCTTTATATCGTAAGCGGACTTATGACATTTACAAAAGAGCAAACCGGTTTCCGGCTTAAACGCCACCTGACATTTCTTATGGGTGCAAATCGGATTGAGCGAAGCAACACTGGTTTCGGAATCACGCACGAAGAGAATTTCTTTGCCCTTAACCTTCAATAGTTTTTGCCCACCGACTTCTGCTAAAGCTTTAATCTTCGCCAGTGGCAGCGCAATCTTCTTGGCCTGCGCAATGGACGCCGGCAACATCGCAACAATGCCGCTAAAGAGGCCAAGGAATTTTAAGAACCCACGTCGCGGCGATGCGTCCTCGATAAGACTCTCGCTTAATTCTTCGCTTTCTGATTTTTCACACATGGATTAAATCTCCCGGGAAATATTAAAGCCCAAAATCAATTCATCAAACTTGCGCACCGAATTGGTCATCACCCCATTGGCATCCATCATCTGTGTATTGGAAATCACAACGGCAAAGGTGTGGCGGTTGGTGTAAATCTTAGGTCCTAAAGAAAAGGTTGGGTATTTTTCACCATAGCCCGAAAGCGCCGGTGCGGTTTCAGCGACAAAAGCCCAGGTTTCACAAAAACGATACTCCGCATAAAGTTGTGCGCCTAAGGTCCAATCCACATCTTCGTTTTCTTTGTCGAGGTTACTCGAGTCGCTGTGAAAAAGAAGTCCCGCACCCACAAACAACCGATTGCCAAATTTCTTATCAAGAAGCAATTGCCCTAAATATGCGGTCGCACTTTCGTAACCCTTGGCGGTAAAAAAAGTCGCGCCACCGCGCAGAGCCATATCAATACCAAAACTGTCCTGCGAAAGCATTTGCCAGCGCGCATCCAGCTCATAGTGGTCGTAGACCACCACATTATTAAGTCGATAAAAACCGATATCCAAATTGTCCAAAACCCCGTAGCGTAAACCGAGACCAATCTTTAGTGCCCCATCGTCAAAGCCTAAGAGATTGTGTCCGCTGTCCTTCATAAAGGTTGAGTTGGTGCGATGGGCCACCAAGGAAAGGAAAGTTCCTTTACGGGTTGTCTTCGCGCTCAAAAGATTAAGCGCCCTCTCGTGCTGGGCAAAGCCCTGGCCGTAGTAAGCGGCGCTCGGCTCAACCTCTTCGATTTCTTCAAAGTCGAGTTCTTCGATTTCTTCTTCCTGGGCCCACAACGCAGACGGTGCAAACACAAATGCGAGGCAAAAAGCATAAGTCCAAAAACGCATCAGCCTACTCCTGAGTTCCTTGATCGATCCAAAGTTGCAAACAATTGAGTTCGGCCGCCGGCAACGACCCGGTTGGCGGCATGGTGCCTTCTTGCGCCCGTGTGTTGGCCCGCTGCGCCACATCTTCTCCGCCAACACTGGCGGTGGCGGCGGCAAAGGTATCGTAATCATAGGCCGCGGTCGCCCCCACCCGATCCGTACCGCTTAAACTTGTGCTGTGACAGGAAATACAGCGACCATCCAAAATGGTCTTGATATGATTGGTGTAGGTGATGCTTTGGGTCGAAGTGCAGGTCGCCAACGCCTCAAGCTTGGGCTGGTCCAATTTCTCCCCGCAGGCAAGAATACAGCAGGCAGAAAGCAGAAAGATGAGAGATCGTAGCGCGTTGTTCATTAAAGCATCCATTCTTGTCCCATAGGTTTTAGCAGAAAGCCGATCCGACTTAAAGTCATGCTTTGCACAAGGCAAAAAAGCACAAGTTGTGCCACCGGCAAACAAAATGCACATCAAGAGCCAGACACAAAAACCACAATGGCCTTTATTTTCAGCCACTTAAGCGAAAAGTATCCCTTGGCACGACTCCTGCTTAAACCTTAAGCACATTGTAAAAAGGAGCAATCATGGAAATCAAAGCCGCCCATAACCCTACCCACAGCAACGATGCTTTAGAGAGCTTCAGCACGCCTGCACTTCTCGACGCGCAACAGGAAATCTGTCTCGCCTATCAACATAACGATTCGGTGGCCTGCAAAGAAAGCATGCTCAAACTGCAACAGCTTTTAAATGGCTCTAAGCACTCACGATTTCATCGGCTTAAAACCGATGCGCTCATCAGTGGCACCCTGAATCGCATGAACGAAAAAAATGCACAGAAATTTGCCTTTGACTTTGTCAAAGCCACCCCGGA
>JASMKV010000401.1 GCA_030749035.1 Myxococcota bacterium
TCCGTGATGTGTGGGCCGCGCGTGCTGTCAGCGCCTTCAGAAGCATTATCAATATCAAAAAGAACCGCTCGCTCATCATAATAACAGGGGTCATCCTCAAAACGCTTAAGATGCTCTAAGCCCTCGACCATCCAGGTGTCGAGAAGAAGTTGGTCGTGGGTTTTACCATAGGTTAAATCTTTTTGATGGACTTTAAAGAGGCCACCAGAACGGCCAAGAGCAATACCCGTATTGATGGGCACATTCATGTCGCCGACCGTATTCATAACCAGAACATTGGTGCCGACTTTGCCTTCAGGGCGCATGTCTAAGGGATTTTGATGGTATTGCATAAAGTTCATAGGGTCGGCTGCATCTAAAACCATGGCCGCGACATTAAAGAGTCGGCGAAAATCGGGAGTGTTACGTTTAAGTCCGAAACCATCCTGTAAAAACTTTAAAGGCGCACCGATATCAAAAGCTTCGGCTTGAAAATCCACTTCCCGTTCAAAAGTCGATATCGTTCGGTAAGGGGTGGTGCCATTTTCACGATAGAGATCGATTTGCATCAAATCATATTTGTCGGCAGGCACGCTCGTTCGAAACAGACCAGCAGGATTGTTTCCGCTGGCTTCTTGAACAACGGTAGAGTCCATTTCGCCATTGCTTAGATTGGTGACGACAATACGGTCACCGAGTTCAATGACTTCGTTACGCCCTTGAGCAATATCTGGCACCGTGGCCACACGCAGCTGCGTGTCATCATTCACATCAAGAATATGATAGACGATGTCGATGCCGCCATCGGTTGTGCTCGATTTTCTTCCGGCAATAATGGGCCCCATGGCCGGCATAAACACCGCCTGGACAGCGCCACCCTGCGTGGTGCGCATGCCGACATCGACAAGACCACCACCGCCGGCTGAAGGCACAGCGCTGGTGACGTTGGCTTCGAGAGGCGCGACAAGCGCAGTTAAAATGCCCCCTAAGCTTTGACCAAACATATGATAGTCGACCGAGCCGCCAATATCAGCGACACCATCGCCATTAAAATCGCCGGCAATTTCATCCTGACCATCATCGTTCACATCAACGGGCATGGTGGTTTTGCCAAAGGAAGTGAAGACGCGCAGGGTTTGGAAATAATCGACAATGGTTTGGCGCAATACATCGCGGGTATGAAAAGAATCAGCGCCCCAGAAATCGCCACCAGGATCGGTGGCCCCATCGTTGTTTAAGTCTCTTGAGCGTCCATTAAATAAAATGTCTGCGAGGATATCTAAATCAGCGGGCTCAAGAATAGATTGGCCGATGCTTTGATAGATGGCGCTGGTCGGCAGGCCGTGACCGTAGGCATCTAAGGTACAAGAAGCAATGCCCATACCCCCGTAGAATCCGGCAAAACCAATGAACTCCCACTTCGCCGATTTATAGCCGTGACCATAAAAATGCACGGGGAAGGGCGGCTCAAAACCGTTTTGTGTTTTAGGCACAGCGCAGACCACAGGAACTTTTTCCGAAGCGTAACGTGCATTGCCGCTGACAGGGTCGACATCAAACGAATCTTTTTCATCAGCCAGGAAAAGTGGCGTGTCGAATTCAAAGAAAGTAAAGTACTCAATGTTGTCCCTGTAGGAGTCAAAGAGCATGTCGGCTTTAACACCTTCAATTTCAAGCGCATCAAGAAAAATCTGATTGCTTAAAGCTTCAATGAGTCTGTTGGTGGCAAGAATATAAGGGTTTGAGGTGCGCTCTTTGTATTCAATCTGGTAGTTTTGCGCGATGCGAGCTGGGAATTCGCTGTTGAGATAAGCGAAAGGCCCTTCACCGTAAAGACCAGCACGTAGTCTTTCCAGCATTGGTGTGATGCTTTGGGTGGTGTAGGTCCAGGCGAAGGCGATGTCATTTAAGCTCAAGCCAAGGTTGGTTAAAAGGCCGTCTTCGATAAGCGGCTGCAGGGGCCCCGTTTGTTGGCTGTGATTGATGCTGGTAAAGGGCGAACGCACCGTCGAACCATTTTCTTTGCCGACCAAATGGTTGGTCAATATGACGGCGTAGTCTGACTGCTCTTCTAAGGGCATGACGTTACGAATCATCAAGGTGTCAGTTTCAAGCTCATAGAAATGGATCAAGTCTTTATAGGTATGCAGCCTGCTTGTGTCATCGAGATAGGTCCCCCAAAGATTGGGTTTATCGAGCACGCCATCGCCATCGGTGTCTTCGCCATAGTCGAGTACACCATTGGCATTGATGTCTTCGTCAACGGTTTCAAAAAAGAGGTTGGAGTTTTCAGAGCGAGGGTCATTTAGGAAATAGCTGTCGGTTTCTTCTAAGCCCAAAGGGAAACGTCCACCGCCAACATCGAGGAGTGCGGCTTGGCCATATTCACTCGAGTTTGGATTGAGGTTCACCAGATAGATGGCATCGTTGGTTGCATCGCTGTCATTTTGCCGTGCGTGCAAATCGGCCAGATCGATGAGGCCATCAAAAGGGATGGTGATGGGTGCGTAGACCCCAAAACCATCGAGGGTATTAATTTGGCCGCGCAATTTATTTTCATGCGCCGTTTCCGCATTCATGGGGATGTTAAGGAGTCGCCCGGTCAAGGTTTTGTTGCTTGGCCTTGAGGCAATGTTGTTGGGGAATGGGATTTCCGGCACCGGTTCGGCAAACACATCCCATTCGATGTTGGGGCCTTGATTTTCATCCGGGGTGGGTGCCAGCCCTTGCATGGGTTGACCGCCACTGTAACAGGCAGCAAAGCTGAGCCCGGTAGAAAGTAAAAAAGTTTTCAATAAGATATTCTTCATCTTTGGTCCTCTTTTCTTTATGCGACATTCCAAATGACGCAGAGAATTCCGATGGGGCAAATGAAGCGAAGCAAAAATTTCCAGGCAGCATGATAGGGGAAAGGTCCATGACCTTCTTCAAGTTCAGCCTGGGTGAAGGCATTGGGCAGAGCCCAGCCGACAAAAAGGGCGGTCAACAGGCCGCCTACGGGTAAAAGCCAATTCGAGGCCAAATAGTCCATGGTTTCGAAAATGCCGGTGGATTTATCACCGAGGATTTTTGCGTTGCTGAAAAACTCACTGGCGCCCAAAGAGAGCGCGGAGGGGATACCAAAAAGAAAAATCCCGCCGCCGACCAGTAAGGTGGCTTTTTTTCTGGCCCAACCTTTTTCGTCGATAAAATAAGCGACGACAACTTCCATCAGTGAAATGGTCGAGCTTAAAGCCGCAAAGCCGACCAGGAGATAAAAGATGGGCGAAAGGATGGCGCCACCGGGCAATTCATAAAACATGCGCGGCAGCGTCGTAAAAAGAATCGTCGCGCTTTTAGAAAATGTCGTGGCACGCTCGGCTTCGGGGACACTAAAGATAATCGAGAACATAATCACACAGGCCATGATGGCAATCACGGTATCGAGTAAGCAGACCTGAAAAGAGGCTTTTAAGATGGAGTCTTTTTTAGAGACGTAAGAACCATAGGTAATCATCGCCCCCATACCTAAAGATAAGGTGAAGAAGGCGTGACCCACCGCTTCTAAAATTGCATCCGCACTCAAGGGGCCGATATGGAAGAGAAAGCCAATCGCATCGCCAAAGCCGGGGGTGAAGATAGACGTGCCGCAAAGCAGGACCAGGATACTAAAAAGCACGGGCATGAGGATTTTGGTCGAGCGCTCGATGCCGCCTTTAACCCCAAGAATCACCACACCCATGGTGGCGCCCATAAAAAGGGCATGAAAAAGAATTTGTAAGGGGCCATTACCTAAAAACGCACCAAAATCCTTGCCTAAGTTTGCAGCTTGCTCGGGCCCAAACCCATTAAAAGACCAGGTCATGCATTTACCGAAATAGTAAATGGTCCAACCTGCAACGACCGAGTAGTAGGAGAGAATGACAAAGCCTGCGGCGATTCCGAGCCAACCGGTCAAGACCCATGCCTTTGATTTTTGGAGGCTGCTGCTGAGCGCAGAAAAAGCCGACACCGGACTTTGGGTGGTGTTTCGTCCAATCAGGATTTCAGCGAACATGATGGGCGCACCAAAGGCGACAATGGCCACCAGGTAAATGAGCACGAAGGTTCCGCCTTCGTTGGCATAGGTGATATAAGGAAACTTCCAAATGTTTCCTAAGCCAATGGCCGAACCGGCAGCGGCTAAGACAAAACCCAATCGACCAAAAGTTCCCCGTTCTTGCATGCTTCTTTTCCCGTACTAAAACTCAAAACCGAGACGGGCTTGAATGGTATAAGCATTCTCTGCCTTGTCCGCATCGGTGATTTGTAAATCTTTTACTTCTGGGGCAACGTCTTTCCACAAACCGCGCCCGGGCACAAGGACTCCCGTGGCCAATTTAAAGTGGGCTTTGCCGGCAAAATCGTAGCGTATGGCCGCATCGACTTCGAAACCCAGATCAAGATCGCTGGCATTCGATGGTGGCAGGTTCTCTCCCCAAATGGCGCCGTTGTCTTCGTCGGCTCTGGCCCAGAGGAAGCCCAAGAAAAGCGTCATTTTATCCGATGGGCGCCAGCGCATTTTGGGATTCAAGTAAAAGGAATTGTAGACGCCGCCATTGCTCCACAGGCCGCGCAGTTCTTGTCCCCAGACACGAGCGGTTCGAGCCGCCAGGACTTCGTTGTAGAGAATAAGCCCGACATTGAAGTCTGCGTGGAAAGGATAGCCGGAAAAACTTGTGTCGGTGGGATCTTTATCGCCGGGCGCATAGCCGCTTTCAAACTCGACATCATAAGCTTTGCGGTAATAACCTAAGCGGCCAACCCCGCCTAAGATATCAATGTCTTTCGGATTGTCACCGGTGATGGCTGAGCTTGTGCCTTTGATCCAAACCACTTCACTTTCAAAACCATAATCCCCCAGACGTAATTTGGCGTGGCCATCCACGACCCATACTTTGGATTGGGTCGTTTTTTGAATGCGGTGCACCACATAGGTGCCCACCTGAATCAGGTCTTGTTCCGTGAGAACGTTGGCCTTGTCATCTTTATAGGCCAACACGCCAACCCATTCATCGACGTCATCATTAGGTTTGGCCAGTAGGATTTGTGGTGAGCAGGAGGTACAGGCGCGCTCGGAGTCAGGATCGATATCGTCAATCGCATCGTCGGCCAATTTGTCGTAAGCAAGGGCCATCACCAGATTGGATTTGGGATCTGCTGAACCCATGATGGTTTTAATAATTTGTAAAGGGCGTGTGGCGAACAAGATCCGGTCGACAGTGCTGCCACGATAATAATCGCCTAAATCATCGCTAAGTCCATCGCCATTGTTGGCGAGTAAGCCCATGCCCCAATGCGATGGCATACGACCGACTTTAAGCAGGCCGACAGGGATTTTTAATTCAAGCCAGGCGCGCCTGTTTTTAAAGCTGGCGTGCTCGTTGCCGAAGCGGTCGGTGTTGCTGGGGGCGCCGGCGAAGAGGGGGAGAGCGGCGACGGCGTTGTTGTCACCCCAGATGATATTATCAAGAACATCGAAATCCATCTTCAAGACCGCCATCTTGCCAAAGGCGATGCTTGGGGAAAGGCGCAGCGTATGTTCGAGATAGCCCGTGTTTTTTAAGCCCTCAAGCCGACCACCTACTTCGTCTGCGGAGTTGAGACCCGCATCGGTATAGTTGGTCTGACCCAGAAAAACGTTTTTGATGTGGGCGCCACGGGTTTTCCAAAAACCTGTGAGTTCATAGTCGAAGGTCTCCTTGGCCTCTTCTGCCAGGGCAACAATCGGGAAAAGGAATATAAGAAGAACGCTTAGAACTTTTTTCATGCTGCGCGCCTCCTGAAGCGTCGGAAGAAGATGGCCAGGAGCATGAGTACCCAGGCGCTTGGGGTGGTGGTGCCGCAGGCACAGCCACCATCTTCTTTATCTTCATCAGGCTTCACCGGAACGGCCAGGGTTGCATCGGGGGTGTGGAAATTACCGGTGTTACGGGCATCGTGACGGAAGCTGGACCATTGGACATTGCCGTCCGCTTTTCCGTCCAGGTCATAGACGAAAAGATATCCGGCACGGCTAAAAATCGCCATTTCAAGAAGACCGTCCCCATCGATGTCACCGACTGCAGGGGAGGCGATTTGCCATTGGCCCGTAAATTTGGGCCAGTTTTCCGGACGATTACCGTCCGCATCCCAGGCGTGAACAACAAAAGAAGCACTGGTGTTGATGACTTCAGCCTTATCGTCACCGTCCACGTCGGCGACAATCGGGTTTAAGAAGAACTGCAGATCTTCCATGATTTGTGGAAAGCCTGGTAGGTATTCGCCTGTATCCGTACTCCAGACCGAAAGTTGGTGATCGAAATCGGCCCGCTCCCCATCATTGGTGAGGTTGTCGACAAAGTTGGTGCCGGCGGTGCCGAGCATATAGTCGAGTTGGTAGTCGCCGTTGAGATCACCGAAGGCGCCGGAGTTAATCATCACCAGCGATGATGCCTGATCGGAGTTTGAATATTTGCCGTAAAAACCTTTAAAGCTTTTAAGCTCTAAGAAAGCCCGGTTGTAGGTATCAAAAGAGTTGTAACCGTCGTGCTTAAAGACGCGGCCAAAGTCGGCAATGGATGCGGCACCAACTTCTAAGGTGCCATCCCCGTCTAAATCTGCGAGGATCGGACAGCCCGGTGTGCCTGCGCCCACAAAGGGTAGGGCGTTAGGATAACCACCTACCATTTGAATGGGAAAGCAGTTCTTATAATTGCCCGCAGAGCCGCAATCGTCCCTGTAGCGCACAGGTTTGTTGGCTGCTTTGTCAAAGCTAAAGGCATAAACAAGAGACAGGGATTCGTTGATGGCCTCGTTGGTCCCAACAACGATTTCTAAATTGCCGTCACCATCCAAGTCTCCGATGGCAGGCGAAGAAATAATACGACGGCCCTGTCCATCCTCATTGCCACTGTAGGAAAGTCTTAGGAAAGGTTTGGTCGGGTCGTTATCGTCTTTGACGCCGCCTACGGGAAAGCCATTGACCACCGAGCCGTCGTGATGCAGAGCAACCACATGTTGGTCGAGGGTGGTTAAGATGATTTCGTAGTCATCATCTCCATCTAAATCTTCAACGACCGGGGAAGAAAACATTCCTATTTCGGTGGAGTAATCGCTGTTGGTGTCGCTGCCATCGGGAGCATCATTGTTGTCATCACTGTTGAAGTCGCCAGTAAGGTTACCAACGTCGACAGGGAAACCGGTCAAGAGTGTGCCTTCATTATTCCAGGCATAGACTTCGCCGTCCAGGGTTGCGGCGACAACATCAATGCTGCCGTTGCCCTCTAAATCCGCAGCGGCAATGGTGGCCACAATCGAACTTTGCACTTGGCTCTCGAGTTCATCACCGGAGTTTTCATTGCCATCGGGCCCGTGGGTAAAAGCGTAGGAGCCTGTGTAGGGCACAACTTTCCCTGGGTTGGTGTCGACGGGCCAGCCGCTAAGTTCTTCGCCGCTGTCGGTAAAGGCATGCACGCGTCCGTTGGCGTCGCCAAAAACAATTTCCATTTTGCCATCCCCGTTTAAGTCGACCATTTTTGGAGAGGATTCGCCGGAAGCACCGAGGTAAATTGGGAAGCCTTCTTTCCAGGTTGGATCATGGTGCACATACATGGCGCGCTTGTCTTCACCTTCGAGTGTGCCGCTGGCATCCTCGACACGTAAGCGCAGGGTGATGGTGTAGCGATTGATTTTATCCGCTTTCGTGACATTGGTGTCCGCAACACCTTCTTCGCCAAAAGAGCTGTAGGCCTCAATACGTGCTTCCGGGTCAAAATCTTCGATGCTTGTCGGGTCAAAAGAACCCAGAACGCCGGCGGCTGGTGTCGAGCCGGTGGCAATTTCTTTCCATACGGTGGTGTCGACAGGGCGGCCATCTTTAGGGGCCATGCCTAATGCATATTCGAGAATCCAGGTGCCTTCACCATCGGAGCGATTGGTGCGGGCTTCACCTGTGATCTCGACGTTGCCTTGGGTCGGGTCAATCATATGCCACCAGCGCGGTGAAAGAATATCCGCTTCCGGTGGAATGTTTGCATCGAGAATATTGTCCACCATCTTCTTGGCGCTTAAGCGGCCATAACCAAAGTATGCATCCCAGCCTTCTTGTGAAGGATAGAGTTTGTCGTTGTATTCTGCGTGGGTGGTTTGGGAGCTGGCAATATTCACATCGTCGACGGAGTGAATAAAGAGCTGATGGATTTCGCTGCCACTTAAAGGACCCAGGTCGGTGTCTTTGAGGGCGCTGGCTGCCAGTCCTGCGGTTCCACTGGTCATGCCGGTGGCCCCCGAAGAGCAAGATGTGGATGAAGCCGAAAGGGTGAGCCTGGCGCCAAAGTTGGTGCAGTTAGAAAAGTTCACCCAAGTGGTGGCCTGGTTGATGTCATCTTTGTCGTAGCGGATGGCGTGGACGTATTCTGCGTGGGCCACTGCGCCAGGATAGTTTTGGTGCTGGGCTGTCTCGTCAGCGGCGGACATGATGTTGAAAATACCACGGTCGTAGGCATACTCGATGGCCGCTTGTGAAAACGATGTGTTGTTGATCGAACCCACCGCACTTAAGAGGACTTCGGCACCATTGTCGACAGAATAGACAATGCCTGCGGCCCAATTGTTCGCATCGACAACAAAAGAGTCACCGACACGCACATTCATCACCGAGCAGCTGGGGCAAACCCCTGGCTGACCGGAAGTGTTACCACCTTCTGCGGTGGAGTCTTTTGATTCACCCGTACCATGACCAAAATCCGTATCGTCATAAGGGTTGTTGTCGTTCCATAAGAAATCCCAACCAGAGATGTCATCCTTATAGCCATTGCCATCATCATCAACACCGTTGCTAAACACACAGAGCAGATCGCCTGGGTCAAGTACCGTATTGACCGGATAGAGGGCGGAGGCGCCATTAAAGGCAATGGGGTTGGCGCAGTTGAGTGGATCATTGCTGTCTAAGGCATCGACTCTTGGATCATCAGCGTAGTCCTGAATATTGAAAACACAGTCCTGATTGTGATCGTAGGTATCGGCGCTGGGGCAAGCATCGACCGCGTCCAGGGCACGGCCACTTGAGGTTTCGCCTTCGGCATTTTGTGGGACGGGTAACTCGTCCCGATTAAGATAATGTTTGTTGACCAATTCCGAATCATGCCAGCGGATGCCTGAATCGTGCACCGCAATCACCGTATCAAATGAACCGGTGTGTCGTTGCCATGCAAGATTAGCCGCCATGCCTGAACCCATGGTGAGCTCGGCTGGATCTTTCATCCGGTCCCGCCAACGATTGGGAACGAAGGAGACCAGATCCCAGTAGGTGCCTTCACAGCTGCTGTTGGCGCTGTCCCATGAGCAGCTCTTGGCTTCCAGGCAAGCAATCTCTGTTTCCTTGTTGGTGCAAGTGACGATATCACTTGGGCAATCGCTTGGGTCATCAAAGAACCCGTCGTCGTTTGTGTCGTTGCAGCCGGCTCCGACCAATGGAAGAGGAACAGCTGCCAGTGCAATGCTGGGCGCAGCAACCAAGAGCAGCACGAAAGTGTAGCGTAAGATCTTCAAAACAAGCTCCTTTTTGCGGGGGACAGGGGCCCTAATGGCCAAAGAGCCTGCAAAGGTCAAGAAGGAAATGGGGGGTGGGCAAAATAGGTTAAGGAGAGTCGATCAAGGCGACATGGATTGAATTTTAGATGAAAATTGAAGAT
Source organism: Myxococcota bacterium (assembly GCA_030749035.1). Taxonomy (GTDB): domain Bacteria; phylum Myxococcota; class XYA12-FULL-58-9; order XYA12-FULL-58-9; family JASMKV01; genus JASMKV01. The sequence continues at coordinate 9,672 of JASMKV010000401.1, forward strand.
GTTGGATAAGTAAAAAAAACGGTGCTTATACGCTCGTGGTCAACGCATAAGCACCGCATGATAAAGAGAAGACTTATTGGCCTATCGAACGGTTGTTTTTCTTTTGGTCTTTTCCTTGTGTTTTTTCGCTTTCACGGCGACTGTCTTCACTTTTGAGTGATTGGCAAGCACGTTGGGTCGCATCATCATATTGTGGCATACCATCGCTGTTGTTGGGAATGACCAGGCCTTGATAGTCTTCTTCGCAAAGTTCAGGGCTCATCGCAGCAGCGCTGGAAGTAGGCAGTCCATTGTTGAGGTAGCAGCAGTGGAAAAGTTCTTCTTCTGTTTGTGTCGAATCTTCGCAGAGATCTGCAGGTGCATTTGGGGTGCCGCCTTGGTCTTCACAATCGCTTAAGGGCATCGTCACAAAACCGTTATCGATGCGGCAACAGGTTTCCTTGTCGTCATCGTCATCGTCTTCCTCATCACAGTATTCATCCTCAACAATGTCTTCACACTCGCTGGCAGGCAGGATTTGCATACCGAAGAGGGTGTGACAGCAAACGAGCTCATCTACCGGTTCGCAAGCGTCCATCGAGGTTTCTGCTGAGCCGCTTTCGATACACTCGCTCAAGGTCATGAGCTCTGGATCATTACCAAAGGGGTCTTTGCAGCAGATTTCTTCTTCTTCGCATCGCTCTGGCTCGGCGCTAATGCCAAGTTCTGCACACTCGGTTTCGCTCAAGATGAGAAACTCATCGCCAACTTGGCAGCAGAGCTCATCTTCTACGCAATGCACTTCATCGACAGGAACGTCACATTCGCTTTCCGGGACCCACTGGGCATCGCCAGAGGAAGCCTGGCAACAGATGAGTTCTTCCTCTTCGCAGAGTTCTGCAGGCAGGAGCTGTGAGTCGTCACATTCTGATGCAGGGACAAGCATATTGCCCATATCTGTTTTACAGCAGACAAGTTCTTCTTCGGTGGTTGTGTCCGTGTTTGCAGAAGTCTGGTCCGATGTTGGCTTTTTCTTCATCAGGATTTTTTCACCTTTATCGCCTTTTTTGCTTTTTTGAGGCTCGTCTTTCTTTACGGTGCTGCTCATTTCCTGGGCAGCAATATTGGCGCTTTGGTCGAGGATGAGGGCGCTTTGGTCAACGCCGCAGGCCATAAGGGATAGGGTCAGTGCTGTGGAAATCAATGCTTTCATTCTCTTCTCCTCCGTGGTGGGTAGGAGAGGGATTTGCAAGCGCTGCGCCAAAGTCGAATGATTCTTAAGTGGCTAATTTGACAGGAAAAATAAAGATCGTGTTGTGGCAGAGGAGGTTCTTTGTGCAAGATGCGCACGAGTTTTGAGGTGTTTTTCGTGCAGGGGCTGCACGATGCTCTCATTAAGTTGACCTGATGCTCGTTGCTTTTGCGGGGCCAAATTGAGCACCAGGCCAGATTATTCTATCGCTATTCTATTCCTCTATTTCTAGAGTCCGTTGCTTGTGTTGTCTTCGTGGCCGTCCGAACCAGTAGAGTGGTCGTCTCTGGGTGGTGCTTCTTCGCAAACAACGCCATTCGATCCGCCGCAGGAAGTGCCGTTGCCGTGGTAATCGCCGCCCAGGTCTTGACACTCATTTTGTGTCAATTCGCTGCAGTTATCCCAGATGCAGCAGGCGCCGGTTGGTTCTTCGCAGTAGCTGTCAGGAACAACGTTACTTGCTGGACATTGTGATGCAGGAAGTATTTGGTATCCACCAGGCAGTTCACAGCAAACATCATCTTCGACAGGTTCGCAGTAGCTCATGGGAAGAACACCACCGTTGGCATCACAGTAGGATGCGGGAACGATTTGTGGCCCACCGGGCAATTCACAGCAAACATCTTCATCATCAGGCTCACAGATTTTGTTGGCCAAGAGGTTAGCGCAGGTATCGCCTGGATAGAACATTGCGCCTTCGCAATCGCTGGCGGTCACGTTATCGATGCAGCCACCGGGT
>JASMKV010000402.1 GCA_030749035.1 Myxococcota bacterium
CCTAATTGTTGGTTGCTTTCCCCACTTAAGCGGCCTAGGAGAATACGACCGTCCTTTAAGAAGATCTCATCTTCACCGCCGGTGGTGTCTTCATAACCCCAAAGCCAGCGCCAATATTGTACATAAATGGGCTGATCGAGGCCGCGTAATTTTTTGAGACGGGTCACATCTTCAGGGCGGATATTAGGATTGCCGCTCATAAGCATATCTTCCATGCTGCCGGGCATGACCTGCAGCAAAGAAAAAAGGACAAAGCTCAAGACAGCGACCAATAATATTGAGGCAAAGCTGCGACGTATGAGATAAGCCAACACGATTAATCCTCCAAGACCCACTCGTGGGAGTTCCAGGTTGTGGGAATGAGGGTACCGGTGGGGCGCCAGTTTTTTAAGCGTTTGGTGATCACACTAGAGTTGACGCGAAAATAAAGTGGGATCGCCGGCAGCTCTGCGGCAAAAATTTCCTGAACTTGTTTGAGTGTCTGCGTTCGTGTCTTTTGGTCGAGCTGTTTTTCACCAAGAATGGCCAGCTTGGTCAGTTCCTCATGTTTAAGGCCTGGGTAGTTCTGTCCCTGCCAGTTATTTTCCTTGTTGGGGACCTTGTCGCCTCGGTAGAGCGTGTCCCCGGCGGCGATGGGGGAGAGGAGCCAAGCGTACATGGCCATGTGCTTAAATTTGCGTTTGTGGGTCGTTTGTCCAAAAAAGACTGGCGGGGGTTCATTTTTGACTTCCACATCAATGCCGATGCGACCCCAATCTTGTTGTAGAACCTGCTGGACCAATTCACGGATTTTATTTTCTGCCGTTGTGCCGAATTCCAGATAGAGTTTTTGACCATTCTTACGCCTATAACCGTCCTTCTGCATTTTCCAGCCAGCTTCATCAAGAAGGCTGCCAGCCTTTTGTAAATCAAAAGGATATTGTTGAATGTCTTGATGATAACCATAGTGCAGTGCAGGCAAATAAGAGTGGGCCACTTTAACTTTTCCTTCAAAAAGGGCGGCTGCCAAAAGTTCTCGATTGGCGGCGTGAATCAAGGCTTTGCGAACCCGCACATCCATGAGTGGGTTTTCCTGTTCCCCATGCAGTTCTTCCTGGTGATCTTGTCGCAAGTCGATGTGTTCCCAAACGAGGCCAGGTCTGTAGAAGTAGTTCCAGCGATCGGGGTACCGTTTTTCGAGTTTGATGACATCATCGACATTGAGACCTATTTCTGACGTCAGGTCGATATCGCCGGCTTCTAAGGCGGCTTTAAGCGAGTTGGTGTTATGAATAAACCGATAGGTCAGTTTTTTTAGGCGCATCTTGGGGTAGTCCCAGAAGTGTTCATTGGGCACCAGGATGATGTGGCTCCCACGCCGATATTCTTGAATCTTCCATGGCCCCCAGCCAATAGGTTTACGGCCGAACCAATGCTCTTTTATCTTTGCAGGGTTATAGACAAAAGCATCGGAGAGAATATGTTTGGGTAAAATGGTTAATCCACCGGCCTGGTTATAGGCATAGAGCTCTTTCCAATAGATATTGAAACGCTTGCTGGAACTTTCACCGTCGGCATTTTTTGCCGGCCCAATCCAGGCGATTTTATCCTCCATGGAGCGGTCAATAATAGGGAGGTCCGAGCTCATCATAAAATGATATCCAAAAACCACGTCGTCAACGCTCACAGGAACGCCATCACTCCAGGTGGCTTTTTCGCGAAGCTCCCAGTGCGTGACCATCATGGCTTTGACCTGTTTGCCTTGCATGTCTTCGACCCAAAGGCCGCAACGTTCGCCTTCTTTTTGTGGTGGATGTTGTTCACAGAGATTTTCCATGCCACCATTTTCAAGACGAGGAATTTGCAGTGGCGCGTCGGGTTGGGGGCGGTAGCCGGCCAAAAATGGACGAATCTTCCATTTATCGTCGGTGACGGTCATGGCGGTTTGGCTGTTGAGTCCAAGAAGTGTCTTGATTTCGCTGCCCGCCATCATAGACCCAAGGGCAGGCCAAAGGGTATCGGGCTCTTGATTAAGTCCGATGGTCAGTGCATCGGTTTTTTTGTGCTGGTTTGTTGTTTTGTCGGCGCACGAAAGAGTAAAAGCGGTTGATATTAGAAGAGATAAAAGTAAAGCCGTGGTGGTAGATAAAAAGGTGTTGTTTTCATACATGGCGTAGCTTTTCCCTTCTTGGCTGCTCATCATCTTATAGGGTCTGTTGTCAAGAGCAGAAAGCCAGAAGCAGGGCGTATTCTTTGGCAAAGCGCTGTTTTTGAGGTAAAACGACGTGTTATCAATATTGTTGTTGATTTTAGAATGCATATGGAGGCCGTGATGCTTGACGTACCTGATTCAGAAACTTCGCTTGATAAAACGGTCACCAGAGAAATAAAAATAGAACCGGAAACCGTTGTTCGTCTTTTTCACGAACTTTATTATGGTTCAGCGGAGAAAACCTGGTTCAATACGACCTGGTTGGGGATTCCGCTTCTTAAGTGTCCACTCGATTTATGGGTCTATCAGGAAATCATTGTGGAAACGCGACCAGATATCATTATTGAAACGGGTACATATAAGGGTGGAAGCGCGCTCTACTTCGCTTTTCTGTTGGACCTTCTGGGAAACGCTGGTCAGGTGGTGAGTATTGATGTTGCGGCTTTTCCCGATTTACCTAATCACCCCCTCATCACTTATCTGGATGGTTCTTCGACTGAAGATGATATTGTGACTCAGGTTGAGGCGCTGGTTCAATCGAAGAAACGTGTGATGGTTATTCTTGATTCAGATCATGCATGTGAGCATGTCTTTAAAGAGATGAATATCTATGGTCCTATGGTGACATCAGGCGCCTATATGATTGTCGAAGATTCTAATGTGAACGGGCATCCGGTCAAGCCGGAACATGGGCCTGGGCCGATGGAGGCCATCGAGCGATATCTGAAAAAAAACGATGATTTTGATGTTGATCGTCGATGCGAAAAGTTTTTGATGACACAAAATCCTAAAGGATATTTATGCAAAAAATAGAACTCGCATGATGTTCCGAAATCAAGGCTAGATATGGCAAAAATCGTTCTTTTTTCAGTTGAAAAAACCGCCTATGGGGTTCAGCATTTTTTGATGCAGGAGTATCAGGAATATTTTCGTGAATTGGGACATGAATGTACACTTCTTTCCTTCGAAAGCCACGCCTCACTGACATTTTTAGAAGAGGAGCTTCGAAAAGGGAGTCCTGACCTTATTTTATCGTTTAACAATATTTGTCTTGAAATATGTGATTCGGCATCATCACAGAACATCTATGACTTATTGGATGTGCCTTTTTGTGGTTATCTTTTAGATCACCCAGCCTATCATATGAATCGCATCCAGGGCGATTATCGCACCTTGTCGATGGCTTGTGTCGACAGTTCGCACATCTCTTTTATCCAGGATACTTTTACGCGAGATGCGTTTTATGTGCCGCATGCGGCTTGCCGTGTTTCTGAGAATCAAGAGCCTTTAAATAAAAGGTCAATGAGGATCTTTTTTGCAGGAACTTATAGTGACCCCTTGTCGCATTTAAAATATTTTGAACATTTACAAGATGCAACCCGGGATACGATTGGTCAAATTATAGAACATGCAGAAGCAAACCCGCTTAAACCACTTATGGATATTATCCATGAAGAATTAAAAGCACTTGAGTTGGAGGATGAGGCGGCGGTGTTGGAGTTTAGCACCTTCCTCTTTGCGCCCATTGACCGTTTTATAAGATCAAACCGACGCATCAAGGTATTGGATGTGCTGACAAGGGCTGGTATCTCCGTGGAACTTTGCGGGGCGTGGGACACATCACCTTTTGCAAAGCATCATAGGGTGCATGCGGCGGTGCCTTATCAGAAATTACTTGGGGAAATGTTGGGGCAGTCGCAAATTATTTTAAATATCTTGCCGAATTATGTCGAAGGTTCGCATGAACGTCTGTTGACAGGAATGCTGACAGGCGCTCTTGGTTTGACCGATGCCAATGTCTTTTCACAAAAACATTTTGTTCAAGGCGAGGATATTTTGAGCTTTGATTGGAACCACCTTGAAGAATTACCGCACATGTTGATGGATGTGATGGATAAGCCGAATAAATTAGAGGAAATCGCTCTCGCAGGTCAGGAAAAAGTTCGTGAAGGACATACCTGGAAGCAACGTATCGAGCTGATTCTAAAGCATTTTAATCTTGGCGGATAAATCTAGGTCGTCGAGTTGATGCTGATGTGTGCTTGCCAAAAAGCCTTTGGTATAAATGCCGCTATAGAGTACATAAGTGAAGCAGTGATGACAGAACAAAGAACGACGAAGTCCCATAAGATACTGGTGGTTGATGATACCGATTCAATGCGTGTCAGTATTGTTCGGCAATTGAAAGTGTATGGTTTTGATGTGATTAGCGCAGAGCATGGTCTTGATGGGCTGCGTTTGGCCCGTCAAGAAAAGCCAGACCTTATTTTGAGCGATATCATGATGCCGGAAATGGATGGCATTGAAATGACTTCGACGTTGCGCACTTATCCAGAGTTTGAAAGCATTCCTATTTTGGTGTTAACGGCTTTGCCTGATTTAAAGAAAAAAGTTGCTGCTTTTGAAGCCGGGGCCGACGATTTTATTCCAAAACCTTACGATGATATTGAATTGTTGGCACGGGTGCGTTCGCATCTTCGTTTAAAAGATATGCGGGACAAATTGCGAGAGAGCAATGCTTTACTGGATAAAGTGTTAACGCAATATGTTGCCGCCGATGTTGCGCGTGAAATCCTCAAAGATCCAGAGCACAATTTACAGCTTGGTGGTGAAAGTTGTATCGTGTCAGTCCTTTTTGCCGACATTTGTGGGTTTACGGATTTTGCAACACAGCATGCACCGGCTGATGTGCTTGCAAGTTTAAATACAATCTACAAACAAATTGTACCGTTTATCTTTGATGCGGGGGGCACGGTGGATAAATTTTTGGGGGATGCGGTGATGGCGAACTTTGGTATTCCTAAGCGTCATGTGCAGGATCCAGTGCATGCGGTTCGTGCTGGCTGCAATATGCTTGAGGCATTTGCAGCACTTCGTTCTGATAACCCTATGCTTGCAGGTTTGGATTTAAGTGTGGGCATCGCTACGGGGCAGGCCGTTGTCGGTAATGTCGGTACGGAGCGTCTCAAAGACTACACGGTGATTGGCAATGTTCCTAATACGGCTAAGCGTTTGGAGGAGAGTGCCGCGCGTGGTGAATTGCTTGTTGATACCGCAACTTTTGAGTTTGTGCGTTCTCAGGTCAACGCTGAACAAGCTTATCAGATTGAAGTTGTTGGCGAACAAGATCTCGTGCAAGCTTACCGCATTCATTCCTTTATAGACGTGTGATTTATTTCTGTAGGCTTGGGCTATACCAGCAGATTTCATGATTCTTTCCATGTCGATCTTGAAAAGAGATTTTAAAGGGGTTTTGGCTCGAACCACGACCCTCGATTTGTGTTTTGACACCATTTTGTGGCAGCTTGATGCCGTTTGGGTTGCCGCTGACGGTTGCATGTGTGCCATCAATGTCAATTTCACCTTTACCACGTGAGCCCAAATCAACACTGAGTTTTTGCTTGTGCGGACTCACATAGGTCATATTGTATTTGCCCACGTTAAATATTTTGTATGAGATTTTCCCAGCAAAAGTGTTGTCTTTTTGTGTCTTATCATTGTGATTCGGAACAAAACTGAGCTTACGGCCGGCAACATGTACAATGTTGGGGGCCTGATAATTCCAATAAGAACGCTTTGGCTTTTGCGCAGGCGTATTGTGGTTGAGTCTTACACCAAGATCATTTTGCGGTGATGCGAGGGATAAGGTTTGAGAGATGCCGCTAAGCACAGCGGGATTTGCAGGTAGAGGTGGCGGGAGAGGTGATGTGGGAGCTTCAGTTCTTGCGATTTTTCTTTGAGGTGTACGTTGCGGGGTCACTGGTGTCTGGGAAATTTTTGGAGGGAGAATGCTGGGGTGTGGCATGGTGGTTCCTTTGTTGTGTATAACGTTCATGGTGTGTATAGCAGCCTTCATGCCAACATCTTCATGCTCATGTTTTTTTAAAATAGCCTTTTAATGCAGTATGTTAGCATTTTATCTCTGACATGCAGAATACGAGGCTTGTGATTTTGAGCGACACATGTTGAGCCACTTGGGCACAAGTTGAGTCAGAAGCCTTGATTTTATCAAGCGTCTATGGCTCAAGCAATATAATGTCTACTCAGCGTTCTGCAATATTTGTCTACGGTACATTGCGCTCGGCGACCCGCTGGCACACAGAATTTGCGCACTGCTTTGCGGAGCAGCTTGGCCAGGCCAAAGTTCCCGGTAAACTCTATCATTTATTAGATGGCTGGCCGATTTTGGTGCCGGCTGAAGAAGGTTTCGTTTGTGGGGAAATCTTTTATTTAAGGGATGAAGCATCACTTGCCGATTTAGACGCATACGAAGGTTGCGAGCTGGCTTTAGGTGAGGATTCGATGATCGCGCGTTCACTCAAGCGGGCGATTTTAAAAGATGATGAAGGGGTAGATGTGTGGGTTTATTATGCGCCAGCAGCGTTGGCGCATTTTGCGACACAGACAGGTATCTTGATTCCCGAAGGAGATTGGCTTGAGTGGGCAAAAATTCATTTGCGTGATTGGAGGCCTTGATGCCGGAGTTGCCCGAAGTCGAAACCGTACGCTCCGCACTTGAAAAATATATTTGTGGACGCAAGTTTCTTAGCATTGATGTTAGAAATGCGAGCCTGCGCTGGCCGGTGCCTGTCCAGAAAATGCAAGATCTGGTTGCAGGACAAAATATTGAGCGGATTGAGCGCCGGGCAAAATATCTATTGGTGCATATGGAAAACAAACATATTCTCATGCTGCACCTTGGTATGTCGGGAGTGATGCGTATTGTGGACAAGGCGACCCCTCTGTCTGCCTATGACCATCTCATTTTTACTTTGGAAAAGCAGCAAGAGCTGCGTTTCAATGATGTGCGTAGATTCGGTTTCGTAGATGTTGTTTGTGCAGATGTGTTGTCCGAACATCCGCGGATAAGACATCTTGGGCTCGAGCCCCTATCTAAAGAATTTTGTGGCGATGAACTTTTTGCGCATTCGCGAAAGTTAAAAGTTGCCGTTAAGAATTTCTTAATGAAGAGTAAATATGTTGTCGGGATTGGCAATATTTATGCCAGTGAATCGCTTTTTCGCTCCAGGATAAATCCCAAAATTGCAGCGGGCCGCATTTCACAAGAACGCTACCGAAATTTGGCGACACATATCAAAACGACCCTCAGTGAAGCGATTGCGCAAGGTGGGACAACCTTAAAGGATTTTCAGGGGGTCGAAGGCAAGCCCGGATATTTTAGGATCTCTTTAAACGTTTATGACCGCGCGGGAGAACCATGTCGGCGTTGTCAAAAGAACATCAAGCGTATTCTTCAATCAGGGAGAAGCACCTTTTATTGTTCCTCTTGTCAGAAGCGATAAGGGCTTTATTTAATAGCCCTCATCTTGACCTGAATCTCTTTCACGACACCCCACGACGTTTTAGACAGATTGCGCATTTGGTCTCGGGTGATCTCGCCGGATTCAACTTTTTGTAACCAGTCGGCATCGTATATCTGCAGTGCATCTTCAAGTTCAAAGTCAACATCCATGGCATAGGCGAGCATGGTGTAGTTTCCTTTTTGCTCGATCCACGCATCGTTTTGTCTTTTAGACATCATTTGAAAGGTAAATGGAGTAAAGGCGCGCACATGTGTGGGGTCGGACCAATAGCTGTCATGACGATAGTGCGGCACATGAATTTCGAGAATACCATTGGGTTGTGCAATTCGATAAAGTTCCTGCATGATTTGCTTAAAAGTTTGAAAATCAGCGCCCAGATGCTCAAGAACGTGTTTCATAAGAATATAGTCAAAACCATTGGTTTCGAGTGCCCAGGGAAAGTCCTCCAGATTTTGTGTGAGGTCAGGTTCGCATGTCGACATATGATCAACATTTAAAAACCCCTCTTTTTTGTCGAAACCACATCCCAAATTTAGTTTTGTGACCATGTGCGAGCCTCCACCAGAGCGAGCATCATAAAAGCTCGCCATCGCTGACAAACCATAGTTCTGCAGCGATGAGAAGTGACTAAAGGGCGATTTGTGTATTATTTCTTTTGTGCGGAGAGGTCATAATATTTATGAAACAATTTTATTTACAATGCACATGCGTTTCATTTTGATAAGACTTTGCACCTGAATTTGCCTCACCCGCTCCCGGGAGAGGTTGTATGCCTCGCCAATCTCCTCAAGCGTTTGATCGCAGTCATCGAGGAGCCCAAAACGTCGAAGTAAAATATCTTTCTCCATGGGTGTAAGATAGTTTAATAACTTATAGACTTGCTGATGTGTTTGTTTGTCTTCAAGTTCTTCATCAATAGGACGAACTTTGGGGTCGGCCAGCAAATCGTTATGTGAGCGGGCGTCTTGCCTATTAAGGGGTTCATCGAGAGAAATAGGGTCTTGATGAACACCGTTCAGGATTTCTTCAACTTTCACTTTCGGGATTTTAAGGGCTCGAGCCAGCTCACCACTTGTAGGCTTTCTGCCCCAGCGCTGGGTCAGCCGATGGATGGCTTTCGCCACTTGCCGTCTCGCGTCGATAACGTGCACTGGCAAACGTATTTGGCTACCGCGGTTGATGATTGACCTTTCGACCGATTGTCTGATCCACCAGTGGGCGTAAGTTGAAAACCTAAATCCTTTTTTAGGGTCAAAGCGTTCAACTGCCTTAAGCAAGCCCATGTTACCGTCCTGGACAAGATCAAGTAAGGGAACGCCAGAGCGCAAGTATTTGCGCGCAACGCTCACAACCAAGCGTAAGTTGGATTTGATAAAGGCGTTTTTAATCTTTCGTGCTTGATATTGTGTGGCCAGCAAGGGCTCGATGTCATGATATTCTAAGCGAAAGGCGGGGGGTTTCTTTTGGCTACGTTTACTCCATATTTCAAGCTCGATACGCTCTATGATGTTGGTCAACATTTCTTGATCTTGATCTATGAGCCGCATAAGTCGTGCGACCTTTTTGACCTGTTTGAGGCGGTCGGGTGTGATGGTTATTTTATCTTTTGGTTTTCGTTTGGCGCTTCGTTCGTACGAATCGTTCAACTTTTTGAGGGCCGAGACAACTTTCGGCTCGGCATCTTTTATCTCAATTTTTAAAAGTTGAACCGCGCGTGGTAGGGAAAGAAGGTTTTGCCATGTGTCTAATTCAGCCCGTATTAATTCTCTGGCGGTGCGTTTTTCTTCATCGGCACTTAGAAGCTTTGAGTGGCTTAAATGACTCATATACGTGGCCACGAGATCATTGACTGGTGGCTGATTGGTTGTTCTGGCCCGCTCAGATTTGGTCT
>JASMKV010000403.1 GCA_030749035.1 Myxococcota bacterium
ATTGGGATAAAACGCTGCGCCCTAAAGCAACCACTTCCACAGGAGGGTCGGCAGGGGTTCTTGGGTGTGCGGCTTGCTGGTTCCATACCCCGGCAATTTTATAGAAGGCGAAGGCCATCCCTAAGAGATGGAAAGCGGCGCATTGTATCACTTTGCGGGCAAAGTCCAGGAGCAGTGAGCTGTTTTTAACAAGCGTGAAAACCTTTGTGGCAATAGGAACACATAAAAAGAGATAGAATGGGAGCAGCAGATAAACGGTGCCGGGATAAAAGCCGCCACTGAAAAACCACCACGTTATCAATGTTGCAAGGGCAAACTCTTTACGGCTAAGCCCTGGCAGGAGACTCTTGCCAGCAAAATAAATGAGTGCGAGCGCCAGGTAGGTTGCAGAAAAATTAAGATGGCCAACATGGAGATGCCAGACGAAATAATTGCCAAAGGTAAACGCCAGGGCGATTGTTGTACCCAGAGGCTTGTTTTCGTCTTGAGGGTGGTCTTCGAGTTTGAACCATGTGGGCATTTCACTAAAAAGACGTCGGCTAAAGATGAAACCAACGAGGCAGTGCAGGAGCATGATGAGTTTTGGGCCCCAAAGAGAACCAAAAAGGAGGACGAAAATAAAGCTCGGACTGAGACCAAAAGAATCTGGATCGCCAATGCGGGTGAGGCCCCCACAGATTTGATAGGACCAGAGGGGAAGCGCACCATCGCTGAGCCAGGCGCGGCGCTCGGCTTCTGCTGGGGCGCGGTAATAATCCCAGTCATGGAAATTTGAAAAAATTAAGAGGAGGGCAAAAAACAAGAAGGGCAGAGTAATCCACACATGTTCTAAAGAACGTAGTCTTTGCATAAGCGTTGGTGTGTGCTTGTTTGTGGTGGTGTTCATCTTTGCCGTTATTGTGCAAGATTCACGACGAAATAGGAAGTTTTTTTGCGCAAGGGTGTGTGTATCTTTTAAGGAGAGGAAAAAAAAAGCCCGGCATCTTGTTTAAAAGACACCGGGCTTTTGATGGTTCAAGAATACAATTCTAGTTTTGTACGGGTACAAACTCCTGTAATGCAGGACGCTGATTGATCAGCTCTTGTACCGCTTGTTGTTTGTCCTCAAGATTAATCTGAATATTGGTTTGAGGATCCTTATGCAGCTGGTTGAGTGCATTGGCTGTTTGTGCTGCGCCTTTTGCGCCCAAGATAGCCAATTCACGGGCACCTTCAACACCAGCTTGCGCTGCCAAGAGGGCTCCGCTTGTGACCGCTTTGTCAAACTCGGCCAGGCGAACAACCGCAGCGGCAGAACCAATGACGGCGGCGGAAAGCATATTGCCAGCAAAGCCAGCCGCATGCAGCGCACCTTTAACCAAACCTTCAGCAGAAGCAATGGTATGATCGATGGCTTTTCCGTAGGCTTCAACGCCAATTTTAGCGGTTTCACCTGCTTTGTCCATTTGGTCACCGGCAAAAGCAAAAATCTTTTCAGAAAGACTTTTGGCTTGTGGATCGGTGGTGATTTCCTGTGTGGTGACCGTTTGCTCTTCAGCAGCGATTTCCCCACCACGATTGGCAATAGCCGCAAAGCCTTTGGCGATGTTGCTGGCAACCCAGCTTCCGGCTTGCGCCATCACTTCAACACTCTTGACTGCAACGCCAACGGTGGCAGCACCGGCAGCAACACCAACATGTGCTGTGGTGACAACACCAGCGGCAACACCGACGCCTGCTTGACCGACTGCTTGCGCAGCATTGACTGCCGCATCGGCAAGGTTCTGTCCGGATTTGACCAAGTGGTCACCGGCTTGTTCCAGGTCATGTTTGGCAACGGCAGCGACTTTATCGCCAGCCGAATGCAAATCTTTGGAAAGGTCTTTCTGCTCTTGCGCAGCCTGTTCCAAATTGCTTAGATTTTTATTTCCATCTACACCTTTAATCGAACTCATTTTTTTCTCCTATTCTTGTGCGGGTTTAGTTGGTGTAATTAAGTACTTCGGCCAATTCACCAAGTAGATTTAAATCACCGTTCCAGCGAATACGACCGTCCACCAATGCGTTGTCCACATCAAGTTGATCTTGCATCATTGAGGTAAAATCGGCGCCATCCATTTCAATATAGAAATCGGCGGTGTCCATGATGCCGTTGTGCACCCGACGTTGTCCTAAATCGATTGTCCACGCTTGGGTTGTTTCACCGAAAAGGCGAAAGCCATAGGTATGGTTGTTGTTATTTGTACCGATGATTTTCTCTTTGAGAATATTCGGTAAAACCTGTTCAAAATAATTTTCTGGTGTAATGCGCTTGGCATTTTCTTCCACAGACATGCTGACTCCTTCAAAGTTGACGCTTAATGCTGGCACACTATAGGTTGTCAGACCTCAATTTGTCAAAGTAAAGACAGGCTATTTATGCTGTGAAAAATACGCGTCAAAAATGCTCGACAATGGCGCCCATCGAACGCAGTTGTTGTTCTTTTTGTTTCCACGCTAAGGGATAGCGGTAAAAAGGCACCGCCGGATAGAGGTGGTGCACCAGATGATAATTTTGGTTTAAAAACAAATAGTTGAGTATGGGGTTGAGGATGATGCGGGTGGCAGCAAAGCGATCGACTTTGGCCGGTATTTGATGCGGCACATGCGGCAGGTAATCAAAAGCAAAAGCCAAAGCAGCAGAAGCCAAACGTGCGGGTAGGATAAAGTGGGACAGGATCGTGCTCCAGCCCAAGGCTTGAGCCAGACTCCAAGTCAGTATGCCCATGAGCGTTAATTCGAAGCAGACCTGCAAGCGTTCTTTTAACGGGCGCTTTAGGAAACAAAAATAAAACCAGTAGTAATGTAAATCCTGGGTGAGCCATTTGACCGGTAAAAACCATGTTGGTCCTGTGCCGCTCCAGCGATCGGGATCGTATCTGACTTCGTTGGTGTGTTTGTGGTGTTGCAAGTGAATGACACGAAAAGCACTGAAGGGTGCCATCAAAGGGAGACCGACCAAGGTACCAAGGAGTTGATTAAACCACGATGAGTGACTTGTGGCACCATGGGTTGCATCGTGCATCGGTGTAAAGCAGGTGTAGGCGCAGAGTGTCGCAATCACAATGCCCAAGCCATAGGGCAGGTTTGTGCTGAGCGCCAGAGCCCAAAGGGTCAGGGCGCCTGTGGCTAAAGCCAAGGTCGGCCAAGCGATGGCGGGACGTAGAAACACATCTTTTCGCTGTAGAGACTTTTTTTGCATGATTTTTTCTTTTCAGGTTTTAGAACAAACCCCAGGGGATGAGTGCTTGTCACTCGGTCTAATTATCGGCATGCTCAGGCAAGTGTTGCGTTACAATGTTGCGGAAGGAAAAAGTGATGGGAGAACTTGGAAATTGGCCCGTAAACCTGGAGATCCCTGTGGCCTGGGGGGATATGGATTCCTTTGGTCATGTCAACAATACCCTGTATTTACGCTGGTGTGAGAGTGCACGGATCGATTATTTCATGCGCACGGGGGTCCTTGAAGAGATGGGATCTTCGAAGATTGGACCCATTTTAGCGCACGCCGCCATCGATTATCGGGTGCCGGTGGAATTTCCCGACACGATTGATATCAGCTCAACGGTGACCAAGCTGGGGAATACCTCGTTTACGATGGAATACCGGATGTGTAGCCAAGCCAAAGACGGTTTGATTGTGGCTTTAGGTAAGAGCATCATGGTGATGGTCGATTACAGCAGCGGCAAGCCGGTCCCCATTGCCGATTTTATTCGCGAGAAGGTGATGGCTTTAGAAGGTCAAATAACCACGGCTTAGTTAAGCTTGTCACAGCCTTTTGTCTCTGTGGCATTGGTGTTTTTAACGCCATGGAGAAAATAAACACAAATAAAGTTAAGCGCTTACGCGCTTCACACACTTGGCCAGTATTTTGCTCTATCACAAGGGAAGGATGATTTGCCCCCACAAATCATGTTCTCAAGGAGCTTATGATGGATATCTTATGCAAGTGTTTAACCCTTTTATGTCTTACCAGCCTTTTGGCCTGCGGTCCGAGCCGGAGTGAAATAGAAGCGCAAGCTGTCTTAGAAGGGCATCGGCAACTGCAGAGCCAACTAAGTCTCTTACAGATGGCTGAGCGCTAGCCTTAAGCGCCTGTATTTAAGGGATAATTCGACGGTACTCGTGATTCGCCTGAGGGCATGCGCATGTTGCCTCGACGCTGCGGTGCTGATGATCTCGTTTTCAAGACAAAATTTCGAGGATCGTTATGAAAACATTGACAAAATAAGGCCAGTTCATTATAGCCCCACGCCTATTCGCGACCGGGGCGTAAGTCCGCCGCGTCTTAGGTTATTTTGTTAGGACTTCGATGGTTCGAGGTCTGTTTTCTAAGGAGAGTGACATGTCGCGTAACCGCGGTGCTCGATTAAAAATTATCCGGCGTTTTCAACAACATCTGCCGGGCCTGACGCGCAAGAGTGCAGAGCGTCGTCCTTATCCGCCGGGTGTGCATGGTGCTGGCCGTCGAACCAAGCGTTCAGAATATCGCGTGCGTTTGGAAGAAAAGCAAAAGCTTCGTATCAATTATGGCGTTAACGAACGTCAGATGCGGACTTACTTTAAGAAGGCAGTGGCCTCGGTAGGTGATACTGGACAACGTCTTTTTGAATTGATGGAAAGTCGCTTGGACAATGTGGTGTTTCGTGCAGGCTTTGCGCCGACGATCCCTGCTGCCCGTCAGTTGGTGGGTCATGGCCATATTACGGTGAATGGTAAGCGGGTGGATATTCCGAGTTTCCAATGTCATTCGGGCCATGTCATCAGCGTGAAGGAAAAGAGCCGAAATATTCCCGTGGTGGAAGAGTCGATGGCTTCTCCTGTCCTGGAAAACCCGAGCTATTTAACACGTAAGGAAGACTCTGCTTTTGATGTGGAGTTTACCGATGCACCAAGTCGGGACGATGTGCCTTTCGATATTCAGGAAAACTTGATCATCGAATTTTATTCACAAATCGTCTGATTTTATTGGATTTTGTTCTTTATGAAAGGCGCCCAGGGTTGTGGAGACCTTAGGCGCCTTTTTTCATGGTAAGTTCCCACAACATTGTGGGCAAGTTGCCGAAAAAATTGTGAGCCCCGCAAAAGCTTATCCCCAAACCTGGAGTTGATGTTTGACCAGGGCCTTTTACGGGTATGGGCTGAATCATCGTGAGCCACGAAGTCGGCTCTGAAAGGTTGTTGTATGCGTTCTTTTGCATTTCTGGCCTCTTTCGTTTTTGCCATGTCTTTTCTTTCATGTGGTGAGGATGCACCTGAAACCTGTTTGGCCGAAAACAATTGTGAACTCGACGCGCAAGGGGTGGCCCAGTGCATGAGCGGATACGCTTGGGAAGATGCGGATTCGTCAACCAATTACAATTGTGTGCAGGAAAAAAATCAGTACGGCACGCAGCCAGCTGACAACTCTGGTGGCAACAACGGTGGCAACGACGGTGGTAACAACGGCGGCAACGACGGCGGTAACAACGGTGGCGACAACGGTGGTAACAACGGCGGCAACAACGGGGGCTGCCCGGCCAATTCATCCCCTCAGGATGGTGCTTGCTATTGTGATGATGGCTATGTGGTCAACGATGCGGGGACGGCCTGTGTGCCTGGCGAAAGTGGCGGCGGCAGTGGTGGTTGTCCACCTAACTCGCATTTGGAAAATGGCAATTGCTATTGCGATGCGGGTTTTGTCATCAACGCAGATCAAACCGGTTGTGTTTACGAATGTGTGGGCGATGGGGATTGTGGCAGTGGCTTGAGTTGTATCGATAACCAGTGCCGGGTGCCACCTTGCACCATGGGCTCCTGTGGCGCTGGCTTTGCCTGTGATTCCACCAGTGGTCTTTGCTTGGCCGATGTGGGGACCCTGCCGGCGACACCTTCGCTAAGTTGCTCTGCGATACCAGCCTCTCTTTGTGATGATACGGATGTGACGTGCGTGCCTGATTGGCAATGCACATCAAACTGTTCGCAGCTGATACCCTTTGAACCGATACACGGCGATGGTTATTGGAACTATCCGCTTAACGGTGAAAGCAATGCGAATCAGTACCGCTCCTATGTACGGCGCGATGCGATGATGTTGATCAAATATGCCGCATCGTCGGTACGTTGTATGGAAACCAATTGGAACTTTGGGGTACAGGAGCCTTTAGGCTTGGGTGATATGAGTGAAGGCAATGGCGCCATTCCCGGCACCAGCATTGGCCAACCTGGCCATCCCGATGGCACCCATGAAAATGGTTTCGATCTGGATATCGCCTATTATCAAATGACCAGCAACGATAATACCTTGCGGTCGGTTTGCCCGCATGTTTCCGGTGGCTACGACCAAAACCATTGTGTGTCATCCCCGGATAATTTTGATGTTTGGCGTACAGCGGTTTTCTTTGCCAAGCTGCACGACTCGCCTTATCTGCGGGTGATCGGTGTCGATGGCAAGATTGGGCCGATGGTGGAGTCAGCGGTCACGCAGATGTGTAATGCGGGTTGGATTTCCGGCAATGCCTGTGCGACATCCAAACTTGCCTACGAGACCAGCAATCAAGGGCAGGGCTGGTACTATTTTCATCATCACCATTTTCATGTCAGCAACTTTGCCAGCACCGGTAATGGTTTGAGTTTCTTTCCGGAGAACAAGGCACTTTGTGCCGATGGTTGTGTGTTACCGATGCGGGAAAACGATCCAAGACGATTTATCAACAAGCGGTTGCAGGTGCATTTGCATGAGCATCAGCATTAGGGGGTAGGGGATATCCGATGTCCGATGTCCGATGTCCGATGTCCGATGTCCGATGTCCGATGTCCGATGTCCGATAACCGTGCGAGCCGTTTACGGAGACTTACGTATCTGCGGGTTAGGGAGCAGAGACGTTTAGTCGAGTAGGCGAGTGACCGAAAACCGATGGCCGATAACCGACTACCGTGCGAGCCGTTGTGAGACTGGTTGAGATGCGAAC
>JASMKV010000404.1 GCA_030749035.1 Myxococcota bacterium
ACACATGAAAAGAGAAAACCAAGGGCAAGCTCATGTGCCGCCAACACCGTGTTGGCACAACTTGCAGAACAATCATCCATATCATAGCCATTGCCATCATCGCATTCCTCAGCGCCTGACCCTGGACCAGAGGTGCAATCTCCACCGGAACACAGGTGACCGTCACCACAAGTTGCCAGCACACATGTACTCAAGCATAGATTGTTGTTTCCTACCTGCCCATCGTCACACTCCTCCACATCACTCTGTACGACGGAGTCGCCACAGGCCCCATTGGCTGTGCAGTCGTTTAAGCAATAGTCATTTTCACTGCTGTTGCCGTCATCACAATCCTCATCATATACATCATAATTGTTCACAATCGAATTACCACAACCCGGCAACGTACAATTGCTATCGCACCCATCATTATCAGCACCGTTGCCATCATCACAGGTTTCACCGGCCACGATGTTGGCGTAGCCATCCTGACAGGCCACGAGCGTACAATCCGCATCACATGTTATCGTATCTTCCGGCACAGGGCTGGCCGTGCTGCCCGTCCCATCGTCGCACTCCTCACCAGAGGTCATGAAGCCATCACCACACACCTCCACACAGGCCTGGCCCGGCGTTTCGCAGAGCCAACCGGGCTCCAGAGCACAATCGGCATGGCAACCATCCATGGAGCGCGCAATGCACGAACTCCCATCAACACCTGAACAATCACCGCTGCAGGGTGTGCCATCAGCACAATGTCGGCCATCATCACAGGCCTCATCGCCAACAACTTGCCCGTCTCCACAATCCTCTTCACAGGCCTGTCCCGCTGTCGCACAGAGCCAACCCGGTTCAATCGTGCTGCAATCGGCCGCACAGCCGCCATCAGCGATGGCATTACCATCATCACAAGCCTCATCGCCAACCACCAGGCCATCCCCACAAATGGGCGTGCAGGGCTGCCCGGCGCTACAATCCCAGCCCGCGACAATACTCATGCAATCTACAGCGCAACCGCTTAAGGCGCGCGGTCGACAAATACCCGTGTCGCACTCCGAATCGTCAGCGCAAGAATCACCATTGGTGCAATGCAATCCGGCATCACAAGCTTCATTGCTCTGTAACTGAGCATCGCCGCAAACCCCGGTCACGGCCGTGCAATCTCCGGAACAATAATCGCCGTCAACCTGATTCCCGTCATCGCACGCTTCGCCATTACCAATATCTATGATGGTGTCAGCACAATAAGAAGATTGGCCGACAACATTCAAGCAGCCTGCATCACAAACATAGCACGCAGTTTCACCATAATCACATTCTAATGTGACTTCGCCACCATGATCGCACTCCTCCCCATCACCCGCATCCACATCACCATCACCACAATAGCTCAAAGCGCCAGGCACTTCCTGGCAGTTCGCATCACAAACCGTGCACGCATCCATCGAACCATAGGTGCATGTTTCTGTGACCGTATTCTCATCGTCACATTCTTCTTCGTTCACCACTTCAATGCCATCACCGCAGACTGTCGTGCAGGCCTCCCCTACAATGAGACACTGCCAACCCGACTGGATCGAACGACAATCCGCAGCACAGCCATCGTGGGTGCTGGTATTGGCGTCATCACACACCTCTTCTCCAACCTTCAGCCCGTCCCCGCAGTTTTCCACACAAGGTGCACCAACCTCGCATGACCAACCGTCTTCGACCGTCAAACAATCCGCCGGACAGCCGTCATCATCACCGGAGGTGGGGTCGCCATCGTCACAAGCTTCGATGCTCTGCATCACGCTGTCTCCACAAAAGCCGAGCTGCGTGGAGCAATCTTCGGAACAATAGTCATCCCCAACGTTATTGCCATCATCACAAACTTCACCTGTTTGCACGATTTCATCACCACAATAACCGATCACGCTCTGACAATCGCTGGAGCAATAATCGCCATCTTCTGTATTGCCATCTTCGCATACTTCGTTATCCTGCTGGGTATTGTCGCCACACGATCCGGTCACGGTTAGGCAATCGGCAGAGCAATAATCACCATCTTGCGTATTGGCATCTTCACAAACTTCGTTGTCTTGTCGTGTACCGTCACCGCACTCCCCAATCACTGTCAAACAATCGGCAGAACAGTAATCGCCACCAAGTTGATTCCCGTCGTCACAAACTTCGTTCAACCCCACGGCCCCATCACCACATTCAAAGGCCAGGCAAGTGCCCGCAACACATTCTCCACGGCCAAGATCAGGATCGCTTAAGCTGCACATCGCACCATCGTTCGCACCATCGTCAACACAGACGTGCCAAAGGCTGGCGGTGTAGGTGATTGTTTTCTTTCGGCGAAAACGTACCTTGATCCGGCCCCTGGCCAACACCTCATCACCTTTGCGTGATTCAACCCATAAATTTCTCTCGCCGTTATCTTTTGAACGCAACGTCAAGGTAAGCGGCAACCCCGTCTCGCCAAGCTCGAAAAGCTTCATTGCCGTAAGACTCTCACCAAGTGCCACAGCATCGGCCTCCTGGCTCAAGCTTTCTGTATCGGAAATCACCAGAATCAAATGCGGCGGTGGGTTTCCACACGCACAGAGTCCCAAAATCGCCCCAAGTAGCATATGTTTTGTCGACAATCTCATTTCCGCATCAACCCTTGAAAACAACACTCGCTTTCATCTGGCTCTCTCCTAAAAATAGCGCTAGAATGGGCGCATTGCACATCTTTTTTTAACAAGGAGTAAAAGCTTATGACTCTTGATATTGGCTTTCCCGCACCCTATTTTAGTGTGTCTGACCACTTAGGCCAGCAGCATCAGCTTGGCGATTACGCCGGCAAAACCCTGGTCCTGTGGTTTTACCCCAAAGCCGACACCCCTGGCTGAACGATTGAGGGTTGCGGGTTCCGCGACATCAAAGCCGATTTAGAGGACAAAGATGCTGCTGTTCTTGGTGTCAGTTTCGACACTCTTGAGGAAAACAAAGCCTTTGCAGAGAAATTTGATTTCAACTTTCCCCTGCTTTGTGACACCAGTCGAGACATGGGACTCGCCTATGGCGCTTGTGATGATGCCTCGAGTGCGTGCGCCAACCGTATTGGGGTCGTGATTGGACCTGAAGGAAAAGTCCAAGAGTATCACGCTAATGTTGATGCGAAGAATTTTCCTGTAGAAGTTTGCGCGCGAATTTAAGTGATGTTTTGTTAAAACATATCCAGTTTTAGCCGCGCCGCATCGGACATTTTTGAAGGGTCCCAAGGTGGGTCAAAAACCAATTCGACCTTGACTTCTTCAACGCCGGTGAGTTTTTCGACTTTACGCACCACATCATCATGCAGCACCTGACTCATCCCACAACCGGGTGCCGTCAACGTCATCTTGACGTCAACCACCCACTTTTCCTCACCCGCACAATTAAGACCAACGCTATAAATCAAACCTAACTCGACAATATCGACAGGGATCTCTGGATCATAGATGGTTTTGAGGACATCCCAAATCATTTCCTCGTTCACGGGGCCACTCTCTGGTTTTTCCGCTAACGTACTGGCCTCGGCCTCCATGCCCAATGCATCAAAATCTTTGGCTTCAATCCGTACCCGCACACCATGGTGGGTCATCACCGTCACACTGTCGCCCAACGCTTGCTCGACAACAATACCCATGCCAGAAGGAATTGTGATCGGATTGCCAAAGGGAACCTGAATCCCCGGACAATCCCTTTCAAGAGTAATGCTTTGACCCGCTTCCATTGCCATTATTCTGTTACCGCCACTTCATTTTTATTTTCAAAGGCCGCCATAAGCGTATGCCAACAAAGTGTCGCGCATTTTACACGCATCGGAAATTCTCGCACACCGGAAAAGACCACAAGTTTTCCTAAAGCAGCCGAGTCTTGCGCTGCATCTTCTTCGCCTGTTGCCAATGCATGAAAAAGCGTAAAAAGCTCCTTGCATTCAGAAACACTTTTACCGGCAAGCCGCTCCGTCATCAAAGATGAAGAAGCCTTGCAAATCGCGCAACCTTCGCCCGAAAAAGCAACTTGCGACACGCAAGAATCTTCGATTTTTAACTCTAAGAAAATTTGATCTCCACAAAGGGGATTATGCCCCTCTGCCGAGTGTGTGCACTCCGCCAACCGCCCATAATGGCGGGGATTCGCATTATGGTCGAGAATCAACTGTTGATATAACTCCTGGAGTTCATTCATCTTTTAAAGACCTCTTTGGCCTTTGCTAAGCCGGAGACCAAAGCATCAATATCGGCCTCATTGTTATAAAGGCCAAAGCTGGCACGGGCCGATGCGGGTATCGCAAAAAACGTCATCACCGGTTGCGCACAATGATGACCGGTGCGAATCGCCACACCTTCCATGTCCAAAATCGTGCCTAAATCGTGCGGATGAATCCCTTCAAGTATAAAGGAAAGCGCCCCTGCTCTTTGCTTGGGCTCTCCGATAAAACGTAAGCCATCAACGTCTCGGAGTTTTTCTACGGCCAATCCCATAAGAGAGGCTTCATAAGAAGCAATCCGATCCATACCTATTTGAGAGACGTAGTCTATCGCCGCCCCCAAACCAATCACCCCTGAGATATTGGGCGTTCCGGCTTCGAACTTATAAGGAATCTCGTTGTACGTGGTTTTTTCAAATGTCACCGATAAAATCATATCGCCACCACCCTGATAGGGGCTCATCCGCTCAAGATATTCCTCTTTCGCGTATAAGACACCAACCCCCGTTGGGCCGTACATCTTATGACCGGAAAACGCATAAAAATCGCAATCAAGGTCTTGCACATCAATCTTTGTATGCGGCACCCCTTGCGCACCGTCAATAAGCACCGGCACATCGAAGGCATGGGCCTGCGCGATCATGTCTTTAATCGGGTTAACCGTACCGATAGCGTTCGAGACATGGCAGAGTGCAACCAATTTTGTTTTTGCAGATAAGAGCTTGGCGTAGGCATCCTGATCTAAATCACCATTTTCGGTCATCGGGATAACCCTTAAGACAGCACCCGTTTGTTCTGTAACCAATTGCCACGGAACAATATTCGAATGGTGTTCCATCGCCGACACAAGAATCTCATCACCCTCTTTTAAAAAAACGCGACCAAAACTCTGTGCCACCAGGTTAATGGCTTCTGTTGTCCCACGCACAAAGACCACTTCCTTGAATGATTTTGCGCCAATAAAGTCGGCAACCTTCTTGCGACTTTGTTCATAGGCATGTGTCGCCTTTTGACTCAACGCATAAACCCCACGGTGAATATTGGCGTTTTCTTCGCGATAATATTTCCCTAAAACAGAAATGACGGACTCAGGTTTTTGAGTGGTGGCGGCACTGTCGAGATAGGCCAAATCGTGCCCATGGACCTTTTGCTCTAAAAGGGGGAAATCATCTCGCCAACGCCTCGCTTGTGCTTCAAGCGAAGTGATATCTGCAACAGCACTCACGCCAGCATCCCCTCCACCTCGAAACCTTGCGCTAAACGCTTTTCGACAATTGCCTGAACATGGTCCTTTATTTCTCCTCTCAGAGAGCGTTCTGCCACCTCTGCCACAAAGGCCATCAAAAGCAATCGCTTGGCCTCTGCTTCAGCAATACCGCGGGAACGCAAATAAAAGAGTGCATGCGCATCCAATTGCCCAACGGTGGCGCCATGCGCGCATTTAACATCATCAGCATAAATCTCCAGCTGAGGCTTCGTGTTCGCCCTTGCCTGCCTTGATGTAAGTAGATTCCTGTTGGTCTGTGCAGCATCTGTTTTCTGTGCCTCTGGGTGCACATAAACCTTGCCTGAAAATGACGACGTGGCCTTGCCACCCACCACACCTTTATAAAACTCCCTGCTTGTCGTCTGCTCTTTTTGGTGCTCGATTTGGGTGAAATGGTCAACATGTTCTGTGCCGCTTAACACAGAAAGTCCATCCAAAGAGCAATGTGCTGACTCGCCCGCTAAAACACATTGTACGTCGTTGCGTAAAATCTGCGAACCTAACGCCAAAGAAAAGAGGTGGTACGTACTCGAAGTCGCTTGCTCAATATTAAGACTGGAGAAATGTTTTGCCCCTGCGCCTTCACGCTGTACCTTGACATGTTTAAGTTGAGCCGACTCTTCGATAAAGATGTCTGTCGCACTGTTCGTAAAATAGGAGACATCGTCTCCCCCTGCGTAACTTTCCAGAAGTGTAACACTGGAACGCGCCCCTTGGCTCAACACCATGCGTGGAGAAAGCACACGGTTTTCACCATCATCCATCAGATGTAAAATATGCAAGGGCTTATCCACAATCACTTCGGGGTCGACCTCTACAAGAATAATCTGGTCTAAAAAGGCTGTGTTCAGCGCGTGCATACCATGTTTTTCAAGACGCCATGTTTTATTCACAGCCGCAATCACCTGCGACCATTGGCCATCGTCCATTCCATCTCTTGTGGTCAAACGAAGACCCTGTGGCAAACACGCAAGATCAGACCACGCCTCCACAATCTTACCGCCAGCAAACACAAGACGGTAGGCGTCCAAATCACCAATCACCTGCTCATAGAGGCCTTGAATATTCTGCGGAACGAGCGCTGTCTCAGCCTGAAAAGACAGAGGTTCTTTGGCCCAACTTTTAAGATTCGTGTAGCGCCAATTTTCCTCTTTGAGGGTTGGAAAACCAATCGTCTTAAATTCTTCAAAAGCTTGCTTTTGGGTATCCAACGCAGACACTTGTCCACTTGCAGCCTGTGCCGACAAAAACGCCTCATGCTCACGCTCTAAAACCTCTAGATTCCCTGTATCTGTCCCCATCAAGCTTGTACCCCATGCTGAGCGCTCTGCCCGGCTTCACCCTCGAGCCAACCGTATCCTTGATCTTCAAGCTTCAAGGCCAAATCTTTGTCACCACTCGTCACAATTTCCCCATTCATCAAGACATGCACTTTGTCCGGTACAATATAGTCGAGAAGACGTTGGTAGTGGGTCACCACCAAAATTGAGCGCTCGGGAGAACGTAAAGCATTTACCCCGCTGGCCACAATACGCAGCGCGTCGATATCAAGCCCTGAATCGGTTTCATCAAGGATGGCGCATTTCGGTTCTAAAACCAGCATCTGCAATATTTCATTGCGTTTTTTTTCACCGCCGGAAAAGCCCTCGTTCACCGCTCGATCAAGTAACACCTTATCCATTTCAAGCATCGACATTTTTTCTTTAATCAGTTCTAAAAAGTCAAAAGCGTCGACGTCTTCTTCACCACGCTGTTTTCTGGCCGCATTTAAGGCCGATCTTAAAAAATAGGCGTTATTCACGCCAGGGATTTCCACCGGATACTGAAAAGCCAGAAAGAGCCCCTCATGGGCACGCTCTTCAGGGTCGAGGTCTAAAAGGGATTTTTCCCGATAGAGCACATCACCTGCCGTCACATCATAACCGTCACGGCCAGCCAACACGTGGGCAAGTGTACTCTTCCCCGAACCATTAGGTCCCATAATCGCGTGCACTTCTCCATCGGGCACACTCAACGACAAGTTGTTCAATATTTGGTGGTCATCAACCTGCGCACATAAGTTTTTTATTTCCAACATGATATTATATCCTTCTATCCCACACTTCCTTCTAAACTTACGCTTAGAAGTTTTTGTGCTTCTACCGCGAACTCCATCGGCAGCTTGCGGAAGACTTCTTTACAAAATCCGTTCACAATCATGGACACCGCATCTTCTGCATCAATGCCCCTTTGTCTACAATAAAAAAGTTGATCTTCTGAAATCTTTGAGGTCGAGGCTTCATGTTCCACCTGCGCACTTTGGTTCTGCACTTCCACATAGGGGAAAGTGTGTGCGCCGCATTCATTACCAAAAAGCAATGAATCGCATTGTGTGTAATTGCGCGCATGGTCGGCACCGGACTGGATTTTAACCAGGCCTCGATAAGAATTTTGCGCTTTTTTTGCCGAAATACCCTTGGAGATAATCGTGCTCGATGTGTTTTTTCCCATATGAATCATTTTTGTGCCCGTGTCTGCTTGCTGATAATTATTGGCCACAGCCACAGAATAAAACTCCCCAGTCGAGTTGTCCCCTTGCAAAATGACACTGGGGTATTTCCAGGTGATTGCAGAACCCGTTTCAACCTGGGTCCAGGATATTTTTGAATTGTGACCGCGACAAGCGCCTCGTTTGGTCACAAAGTTATAGATGCCACCAATTCCATTTTCATCTCCAGGGTACCAGTTTTGCACTGTGGAATACTTAATCTCGGCATCATCAAGCGCGACCAATTCAACCACTGCTGCATGCAACTGGTTTTCATCCCGCATCGGTGCCGTGCACCCTTCAAGATAACTCACATAAGAGCTTTCTTCAGCAACAATCAATGTGCGTTCAAACTGTCCCGTGTTTTGGGCATTGATGCGGAAATAGGTCGACAACTCCATCGGACAGCGCACGCCCTTGGGAATAAAACAAAAAGACCCATCAGAAAATACGGCAGAATTAAGCGCCGCGTAATAGTTATCGGAATAAGGTACAACCGTCCCTAAATACTTTTTAATAAGTTCGGGATGCTCCCGCACGGCTTCGGAAAACGAGCAGAAGATAACACCTGCTTTGGCCAATTTATCCTTAAATGTTGTCGCCACAGACACACTGTCAAAAACCGCATCCACAGCCACCCCGGCTAGAGCTGCGCGCTCATGCAAAGGAATACCAAGTTTCTCGTAGGTGCGTAATAATTCAGGGTCGACTTCATCGAGACTCTTGGGCGCATCATCTTTCGACTTCGGTGCCGCATAGTAAATAATATCCTGGAAATTTATTTTTGGATAGTGGACTTGCGGCCAAGTAGGCTCGACCATTTCCAAGAAACGCTTATACGCCTTTAAGCGCCAATCAAGAAGCCACTGCGGTTCACCCTTTTTCTCTGAAATAAACCTCACCACATCTTCATTGAGACCCGGGGGTAAGGTGTCGGCTTCAATATCTGTAACAAAACCGTACTTGTACTTGTCCTGCGTAAGATCTTCAATCGCTGTACTGTTACCCATGAATCTGTCTCCCTATAGTAACCAGTGTATCCTCTTCGCCCGACTTGGCTCCAGTATTCTTGTGAATATGGGGGGGCTCACGCAAAGGCTGCATCATACTTTCCAGACTCAGTTGCCTCAAAGCATCGTGCACAACATGATTGATTTTCTGCCAGTTGCCTTTGACCGAACAAGTCTCTCGGATACTGCAACACGTACTCTCATCAGAGGCACAATCAGTAAGCGCCAAAGGCCCTTCCATACCCTCAATGATTTCAGCCACTGAAATGTCCGCGGGCAAACGCTTTAACCGATAACCGCCGCCCTTGCCGCGCTGTGCCTCAAGCAGGCCACCGCGAGCCAGCGTTTTTAAAATCTTCGAGACTGTGGGCAAGGCCAAGCCGACCTGACCAGCCAAGGCGCGTGCGGTAATCTGCTGGCCTGGAGGACTCGCCGCCATTTGGGTCGCGATCACAATCGCGTAATCGGTCAATTTTGCCAGACGAATCATTCAACACGCACCTTTAAAGCCCTCTTAAACAGCCACCGTGCCTGGATCCTCAACAATAAAAATCCTGTCTTAAGCACTGGATATTCCCCACAAAAGTCATTATAAGCCTGCTGCGGCAAGGCCGCCCTTGAGCTTGACATTTAGGACCAAATTAGTACTATTATAAAACCATTCGTGTCAAGCAGCAAGCGATGCTAAAAGTGTTCGAAAGTGGAGGTAACCACGTATGGCCGGAAAATATGGATCAGATCCCAACGACAGCGTTGTATTCACGAAAATTGACGATATTGTGGATTGGGCGTTTAACTGGAGTAGGAAGAGTTCGTTCTTCTATCTTCTCTTTGGTTTGGCCTGCTGCGGCATCGAGCTGATGCAAACCGGTGGGCCGCGCGCAGATCTGGACCGCTTCGGCGCCGTCCCAAGAGCCACACCACGCCAATCCGATCTCATGATTGTCGCTGGAACCCTGACGTATAAAATGGCCGAACGCTGTAAATTACTTTACGACCAAATGCCAGACCCGCGATATGTGATTTCGATGGGCTCATGTTCAAATTGTGGTGGCCTCTTTCAGCTTAGCTATTCGGTGGTTAAAGGCGTTGATAAAATTATTCCTGTCGATGTTTATGTGCCCGGCTGCCCACCACGACCAGAAGCTTTAACCGAAGGATTTATGCGCGTGCAAGAAATTGCCATGAAAGAACGCGGCTGGTTACGACGCAAATGGTTGGGCGGACGACCTAAACGTGAACCCGTGCATGTCAACGCCTAATTGGAAACAATAAAATGGAACGTTTAATACATTGTAAAAAGATAGGCAAAGAACTCCCGGGCTTAGATTATCAACCACTCAAAGGGGAACTTGGCTTAAGGGTTTTTGAAAACATCTCGAAGGAAGCATGGAAAATGTGGCTTAGTCATTCAACCATGGTGATTAACGAATACCGGCTGAACCCTTCCGAACCCGAAGCGCAAAAAATCCTCAAACAACAAATGGAAGATTTCTTCTTTGGTGAAAAGGCCGAGCTGCCACCCGACTATATTCCACCCACAAGTGCATCATAAAAAGAGGCTTACTATGCTAAATACAGGAACATCAACAGACCCGAGCACAATCATACACATCAAGAACACCAGCGATCCGATGCCTGTAACCATTACAGAAAAGGCTGCGGAGATGGTCGTCAATGCAATGAAAGAAGAAGAACTTGAAGGCCACGGGCTACGCATCGGTGTGATTGGCGGTGGCTGCTCTGGCTTGCAATACCTTCTCGACTTCACCAAGGCACCAAGCGATGAGGATTTTACTTCAGAGCAACACAATATCGCCGTCTATATTGACCCTTTTAGTGCCGCGCATCTTTCAGGCACAATCATTGACTATGTGGATGGACTTCAAGGGGCCGGGTTTAAATTTGAAAACCCCAATATTCAACGCTCCTGTGGCTGTGGTTCCTC
>JASMKV010000405.1 GCA_030749035.1 Myxococcota bacterium
TTTTCTTCTCCTATGCGCCTATGAATGAACGTGCCTGGAATACCTTAAGACCTATAGAAATTATCCCCAACTACCTTGAACACCCCGAAGGTTCTTGTCTCATCAGCTGTGGAAATACAAAAGTACTCTGCACAGCCACCATAGAGACGCGTGTGCCCAAATGGATGCATGGACAGGGTAAAGGTTGGATCACTGCTGAATATGATATGTTGCCCAGAGCAACCAACACGCGCACCACACGAGATGCGCGCAAGGGCAAAGTCAAAGGCAGAACTCAAGAAATATCGCGTCTGATTGGCCGCGCACTGCGCTCTGTCGCCAGCCTGGACGCTTTGGGCGAGCTGAATGTGGTTCTCGATTGCGATGTCATTCAAGCCGATGGCGGCACCCGCACGACCTCCATCACCGGCGCCTATGTTGCCTTAGCTTCAGCGCTGCAGAATCATTTTGGTTCACAGTCCACAGTGCAACAAATTCTGAAAGACCAAGTGGTCGCCCTTTCTGTAGGTCTCGTGCAGGATGAAATACGGGTCGATCTCGACTATGCCCTCGATTCGGCCGCACAGGTCGATATGAATATCGTCATGACTGGCCAAGGCCAACTCATTGAAGTGCAAGGCACTGGTGAAGAATCGACCTTTAGCCATGCCCAACTTAACACCATGCTGGAAAGTGCCTTCAAAGCAGCCCCACTTCTATGTGAGGCACAAAAACAAGCCTTAGGCTGGACATGAGTGCAAAAAAAACATCTTTATTGTATATCGCAACAAATAACGCCCATAAGCTCAAAGAATTCTCACAACTCCTATCCCCACACGGCTTTGTCCTCAAAAGCGCCGCCGATTTAGGCCTCAATGATATTCCCGAGGAGGGCCATAGCTTTGCTGAAAATGCTCTGCAAAAAGCACACACCGTTTTTCACGCCTGCGGCCTGCCCACACTGGCGGATGACTCCGGCTTAGAAGTCGATGCGCTCGATGGCGCACCAGGGATCTACTCAGCCCGCTACGCAGGGACGCACGACAATCAGGATCAAGCCAATCGCCACAAACTCCTTAGAGAACTTCAAGGTCTCCCCAAAGAGCAGCGCAGTGCCCACTTTAGATGCGCACTGGCCTTTTGTGCCGACAACACACAAGAGATCTTTGAAGGCCGATTGAGTGGACACATTACCCTGGAAGAACGCGGTGCCGGTGGATTTGGCTATGATATGCTCTTCCAAGCCGACGGCCAGAACGTCACTTTGGCAGAAATTTCACAAGACGCTAAAAATGCAATCAGTCATCGACGTAAAGCGCTGAATGCATTCTTAAACTACTACGAAAATACAAGCAAATTCACTTTGTAGTGGGCACCAACGCCAAAACCGCGGGTAGGGGGTAACGAATTTCCCCTGGTCTGGCATCAAAAACCGTCGCCCCAGTGCCATATTGCCCGTAAACACTAATTTTGAGTCCTTCGGCGCGCAACGCCAGCTGTGATTCTATACCCCCGTCGAGATTCATGGCGTATTTGATCTGCAGTGCTGATGCCGCCAACCATCGGCCCATATCGCCCAGGGTAATTGCGCCCTCCGTCAACAAGAGCAGCATGCGTCCTTGTCTATCCTGGGCAATCACCGTGCGACAGGCATTGAGCGCCGTATCCCGAACCCGCAATGTGCCCTTTTCATCAATAAGCATCATCGATTGCAGGGCATGGGGGAAACGCTGATGGGCGGCTTGGTCCACCTTCTCTAAATCAAATATTTCACTTTGATTTTGACCACTTACAAGAAGTCCTTTCCAGGCACTGGCAAAACGCTGAGAAATAAATTGGTCTTCTCTTTTTAACCAGCCAATATGTTCAAAATCTTCATCGAATTGACCTGCATTAAAAACCAGCGGACTCTTTAAATGCTTTGCCCATTCTTCAACAATCCTGGGCCCATCCAAACCGCTTTCCTTATAATGATAGGGACGAAATTCCACGTTTTCCAGGAACCGTAAGGCGATAATGCGATCCGGACCTCGTTTGATCAAATCACCGACTTCAAAAAACAAAATCTCTGCCGAAACGCCACCAATACTCAGCCGAGAGCCGGATGCGGGCAGAGGCCTTTGCGCACGCCAGTAGTAACTCCCTAGAATCACGAGTAAAACCAGAAAGATTAATCCAAACTTTTTCAAAAGATTCAACATCTGCTATACTCTAAGAGCATAGGAGATATCTGGATCGTTTTGAAGAGGAATCGAAGCACCACGGGGGGCTACGAGCCGATAATACAAAGCAAAGCGCCCAGAAGTGGAGATCGCATGGTAAAAACAGATTATCTTTCAGGACATAAAGTGTATGTCACCGAAAACTCTGAATATCACCTCTGTGAACAGACCTGTATTGCTGTTCGTGACTTAGAAACACACAAATGGCTACAAAAGCACGTTGCCTTAGGGCAAAAAATTGTGGGTGGCATTGCCCGTTCTATCAAAGGCGGACTCGTGCCCCATATCGGCACACCCAATCTCGGTGAACAAGTATGTTTTTCTGAAGATGTGCTCACCTCTTGCCTCAGAGATATACGCCAACCCACTCCGACAACCGTCGACTCATACCCCGCGTTTGTTTTTAGCTAAAAACAAAACTTAAAAGCGGTCACGCACTAAAATAAAATATTGTGGCAATTCTTTACCGGATCGACTTGCACGCCCGATGGTGATGCGATCGGTGATGGCACGCAATGTATCTTGTAAATTTCTAAACACAAAAAATGACAATCCACGGGCATTGCTTCTCACGGTCGGCCAGCTCGCTGGCTTGCTCTCGGGCAACACTGTGTAATCAACCAAAAGCTCACTCTCATTAACTTGGCGTACTGTGAAGTATCCTGGCCCAGTGGCAAACTCCCAAAATTGTGCGTTTCGCCCGGCAATCAAACCTTCAGAACTTCGATACATGGGCTTTGAAAAAGTCCGGAAAAAAGGCAAATTGTTGTAACCAAAATGTTCAACCACATCAAAATCGGGGGCACTCTGAGGCAACAATGTCTCTAATGAAATTGGTTTCACATTTTCAAACGCATCGTAAAGCTTCTTTAATTCGTTTTGCTTCAAAGAACGCGACCACGCTAAACAATCTTCGTGCGAACTGCCATCAAGGGTTTTAGAAAAAGTTTCGGCAGCAAAATCCTCACCACGCATTTGTTCAATCAAACTCATCACATTACTCTCCAACAACGGTGCTAAATCACGCGCTCATACTCCTCCATGGGCAAGCGCCAGACGGGTACACCACAATAACGATCGCCTTCCGGGCAATAGGGTTTCTCTCCTGCTCTCAAACGTACACCACAGGGAGGCTCTAAGTACTGCCCCAAAACCGGATGGACCTCTCTCACCTGTCTGACTTCCTCTAACGAAGCGCCCCAAATCTCTTCCTGCGCATTATAACAAAGCCGAGTTGTCCATTTATGATGAAAAGCACTTAGATCTCCCGACTCTTCAAAGCGAATCGGAAATGCGTTTGGCAGCAAATATAAAGCATCCTCGGGCGAAACATCCATATCCAAAAGTTCGTCAATGGCTTGCCAAGTGTTGTGCATTGTCTCCGTAAAGCAATCATAAGCTTCTTGAGACTGACGCAGTAAGGCCGGCACAACAACATCCGGCTCACCACCACTATAGTGACAATGTAAAATTGGCCGTGACCCTGGCACCATACGATGCCTTTGATCTTGAGAGTCAGCGCTGTGGGAAAGTTTTTTCTGAAATGTAAAATGAGGGTGGTTCATGGCTCGACTCAACTTCCCTAAAGAAGTCAAATTTAATGCGCCGGGCAAATAATTATTTTTTGCCGGATCGAGCACCAAAGCAATGGCTTCTGCGTCACTGAGTTCTTCAGGCAACATCCCCAGCATAGAACGAACAGACCGCGCCACGAGTGCTTCGCCTGCGGGCTTAAAGCCAACCATTCTGGAGATACGGCCATCGAGTTCTGTATCGAAATGGTCAATAAAGCGTTTTTGTTCGGACGAAACTTTTAAGCGGTTATAATTCTGTAGCGCCTTAAACTCATGTGTATCCTCAATGGGCATAGGATCTTCAATCGAACGAAAAAATAAGGGATCGTGCTGATTCACCGCCTCAATCATCAGAGCAATCACGAGCTCTGTTTCTTTGGGAACATCCACAATGCGACATAAACGGTTATAGCGATGTAAGGTTAAACCACTGACCGTATGGTAGAGGTGCGCAAAAGTGCCAACCGGCAAGGCGTATCTGGCAACTTCCTGTGCTTTCTTTTTCAAAGCCCCCGCGTAGCGTTCCTCATGCTTCTTCCGGGCCTGAAAGATACTGAAATAAGCCTTAGAAGCGGGCTGCGTTAAAAGGTCCACCAAGCGCTTATAACAAGCCATCTGCTCCTGCACTGTTTGCCTATATCGCTTGGCGGCTTGCCCCGAAAGCTTCGGAATCAAGACTCGATCTGGTTTTACAGAAACATAGCGCTGGGAAACCTGCTCCGAATTATAAAATGGATGGGCATGTAAAAATGACCATAAAAACTGGCGCGAAACATTCTCTAAAACAAATTGAAAAGTTGCATGCTGAATCGTGGTGTGGTGCCCTGCGGCATAAATACTCTCGGCAATGCGATCCCGCTGCTCTCTCGATTTATCCGTTTTGTCAACATCTTCACTGCTGATCACACGAGATGAGTAGCACGTTCTTGCCGTGGCGACAGCATTATTGAAACTATCATCAAAGGCATTCGTCAAAATAACCTTTGGACCTTCCGATTCAAATAAGTCCTGGTCATGATGTAATTGGAGTGCTTCAGCCATGATAAAAGTCCTTCGGAAAAGTCCATAAACAAGCCGGCCATTCTTGTCTAGCCCTAAAGGTGCTCTGGGTAATCTTCTTTGCCGTCGACAACTTTTTTAGCGTAGGCAAGAACTTCTCTGCAGAAGCCTTCCTCTGGATTAAGCTTAAAAGCATTCGTTGCTACGCCCAAGGCTCGCCTTCCCTGCTTATTGAGTAAAAGCGCAAGGGCATAATTGGCCATCAAATCCTGATTATTCGGCTCTAAATCAACAGCATGACGGCACAGTTGCTCGGCCCTCTCACCTCTCCCTAAAACCATCGCTGAATAGGATGCTTCACGAATAAGCTCCAAATTGTCTCGCTGCTGCTCAAGTGCTTTTTCAAACCATTCTAACGCATTGACGTGATTTGCAATGGCCTGCTCGAGCTTTCCAAGAGCCCACAAACAAGCGCTGTCATCAGGTTCCAGCACATAACACTTATCGAAAAGCTCTTTCGCTGCCTTTACGTGACGCGCTGCAAACCAACCCAGGGGCTTATCTCCACGTTGCTCGGCAGATGGCAGCTTTCTAATCAACTCCCAACCACGACGAAACATTTTTGCGTATTCTGTTCGCACTTCGCTACTCAAACGATTCTCCCTAAGTTCCTGTTTCCTTAACGCAAAGCACACCAAATCGGCAACTCTTTAGCAGCATTGATAATATCGATCAATTTCCCTATGTTATGCCTAAATGACATCTCCTATCCACGAAATGAATCTCGACATAAAATCACCAAAGCTGCGAACGCTCGAAAAGCTTCTCTTTGTTCTCATTCTATGCACCTACGCATCTTTCTTTAGTATTGGAGAATGGAATCAAGCCAGTCGATACAATGCTATTTTTGCCACCGTTGAGAATCAAGACCCTAATATCCCAATTTTTTCAATCGACGCTTTTATCAAATCGCCACAACATAATTTCAACACGGGAGACTGGTCATTTTATGATGGTCACTATTATTCGAACAAAGCGCCCGGCACCACATTACTTGGCATTCTCATATACTACCCCCTATATGTGATCGAAAAACTCGTTCTCAACCTCAATATAGAGAGCGAACAAGTCGCACTTTTCAATAGTTGGCTTCTCAACTTTTTTATTTCCATTCTGCCGCTGGCATTAGCCTGCATCTACTTCTTCAAATTAGTTCTTCTTCTCAAAAACGACATTCGTCTGGCTTGCCTGCTCACAATTTCCTGTTTTTTTGGGACCCTACTTTTCCCTTATTCACAAGCCTTATGGGGATCAACGACAGCGGCCGCATTTAACATAATAGGCCTTTATTATTTCTCCCAAGCCTGCCTATTTTCAAAGGATAAAGCCGGCCTGATTCTGGGCATCGCGGTGCTTTTCGAATATTCTTCAGCACTGATTGTCATTATTTGTCTACTGACTCTACTCTTGAGCAAAAATCGAAGGCAAACAATACATTTTCTCCGCGGCGGAATGCTACCCCTGTGCCTTTATTGCATTTATCACAGTATCTGTTTTGGCAACCCTTTCATGCCAGCGACAAGCTACAACAATCCAATGTTTCTTGATCAACATCTCGCCGGGGGGCAGTTTCGGCTGCCACAAATTTCCATTGCCCTACAACTTCTTTTTTCCGGTCGATGCGGGCTATTAACCTATTCGCCTATTTTTATTTTTCTGCCATGGAGTTTTTACGCATGGTATAAAAGTCGGGAAAAAAGAGTGCTGCTTATCGTCTCTATGGCATCCTGTGGTCTTTTTTTCCTCATGAATTGCGGATTTAACGGCTGGCACGGAGGTCAAGTGATGGGCCCTCGGTATCTTATCCCTATAATCCCCTTTGGAGTTCTTGGGCTTTCCTATGTAGGCAAAAACATAAAATTGAACTCTATTTTTTACCTACTTCTATCGATTTCTTTCTTTAATATGCTTGTTATAGGCTCTGTCTCCACTGTCTATAAAGCGGTTACCAACCCCTACACTTTATTCGATTACTATCGGCTTTTTGGAAATGGTATCATTGCGCAATGGAGAGCACCTTTGCGCCTTATTTTACCGCAAACAGAGTTTTTACAGAGATACAGCTCTTTCAACTTCGGCGAATTACTCGGTTTATCATCCTTTATAAGTATTGTCCCTTCTGCACTGATATGGCTTATCTGTTTAACATTACTTGTAAAACAAATGAAAAATAGCGAAAACAAAGACACATGATATCGGAAATAAATACCCAAGATATAAAACCTACAAAAAACATATTGATTGTAGAAAAACTTATTTTTTTGGGAATACTCTTATCCTATTCCTATTTTTTTTCTGCTGGTGAATGGAATCAAATTTCCCGATACGATCTTATCTTCACCCTTGTTGAGCCTCACACCATGGAGGCGCCTCTTTTTTCAATTGATCGCTTTATCGAAAGTCCCAAGCATAATTTTAACACGGGTGACTGGGCACAACACGACGGGCATTACTACTCCAACAA
The DNA here is from genome assembly GCA_030749035.1 of Myxococcota bacterium. Lineage (GTDB taxonomy): Bacteria > Myxococcota > XYA12-FULL-58-9 > XYA12-FULL-58-9 > JASMKV01 > JASMKV01. The sequence goes on from JASMKV010000405.1 coordinate 7,299, forward strand.
AGCACCAGGAAGCGCCCTCTTGGGGAGTGCTGTTTATTCTATTCTTTATGCCCTGGAACACTCCTTGCTTGGTTTGGAGGTAAAGGAGCCAGGCCTCACGATATTTAATCTTTGGATAATAAACATCTTTGTAAGTGTGCTGCCCCTTGCTTTTAGTGCTCTATGCTTCTTCCGCTTGGTGCTCATGCTAAGTCGGCGTTATCAAGAAACGCTTATCGCCACGATATTTCTTTACTGGGGAAGCCTGCTTTTCCCCTACGCCACGCAATTATGGGGCACGACCAGTGCATGCGCTTTTATTATTATAGGTCTATATTTTCTCTATGCGCAGCATACTCGTTCTCTTCTGCTCTGCGGGATTTTTTGGGGTCTTGCCGTTTTGACAGAGTACGCAGCCGCCCCGGCGGTATTCTTTCTTGTCGCTTTTTCTACTACTCAAAACAGCAAGAGAAGGCTGCTTTCATTAGCAACTGGACTTTTCGGGCCCGCTGTCGTTTATATGTTCTACCACTCTGCTTGCTTTGGTAATTTCTGGAAACCCGCATCTTTCTACAGTAACCCGGAGTTTGCTCAAGCAGAGCAGGTTTTTGGAATGTTTGATCTCATCAACACAGAAGCACTCGGTACCATATTGTATTCAAATCGGATTGGTATTTTCCTTCATATGCCGATACTTCTTTTCGCACTTATTGGCCTCTATTTTGCTTCCAAAAACACTCTTCAACGAAAACTTGCTGCGACATTGGCATTAGCCGCGCTTGTACAACTCGTTTTAAACTCTACTTTTTTAGGCTGGCATGGTGGCTTTGTCGTCGGGGCACGCTATCAAATTCCTGTGCTTGGGCTCTACGCACTGGCGCTTTGCTTCGTCCCACAAAGTAAAATCCTGTTAAAACTTATGAAAGTTGCACTCGGTATATCTATGGCAAATATGCTGGTTATCGCCAGTCTAACACCAATCTATGCCATTAAAGACGCGCACTACCTTGGGCTCACAGAATATTACAGGCGGTTTTTCGACGGCAATATTGCACAACATACCTACCACGTGCGAACAACTTTTCCTGACTATCCACCAATTCAACACTTTCACACTTTCAATATTGGAGAGCTTCTCGGGCTAAAAGGTCTAGCCACACTTGCTCCCCTGCTTGTTGGTCTATTTTTATTTGTCATATTCTCTAAGAATCTCTTGAAGAGGTTTGAATCGTGAAGATTGGGATTGATGCCGGTGGAACCTTTACCGATCTTGTTGCCCAAAAGGAAAACAATCTCTTCCACATCAAAGTGCCCTCAACCCCAAGTCATCCAGATCAGGCCATACTCAAAGTTCTGGATCTTCTTGCTCAGAAAACAGACAACACCGTTTTCCAAAGTGACATTCGACATGGCACCACCGTTGCGACCAATACCCTGCTGGAAAAAAAGGGAGCGAATGTTGTTCTTATCAGCAACAAAAACTTTGAAGACCTTTTTTTCTTGCGGCGCCAAGCCCGTGACAACCTCTACGCACTGCACCCTCAAGAGCCCACGCCCATCATTGCTACCAAAAACATTCTCGGCATAGACGGACGGATTGATCCTTGGGGCAAAGTGATACGACCATTAGAGGAACTAAACGATTGGCATGACAACAATAAGGAGCTCTTCGAAAAGGCCGACGCCATCGCTATTTGCTTGCTACATAGTTACGCAAACCCTAGCCATGAGCAGGAAATAGCAAAGCTATTGAGAAAGCGCTACCCCAAAGTGTTCCTGACAAGTTCAAGTGACCTTGCTCCATTGGAACGTGAGTACGAACGCACAACAACTGTTGTCGCAAACGCCTATGTGGCACCAAAACTTGAAACCTATATTTCCGCACTCTCAGCAACACTTAAAGAGGCAAATTTAAATATCATGGGATCTGCAGGCGGCCTTCTTCCCGTATCACGTATCATCAAAGAACCGGTACACTCACTGGTCTCTGGACCTGCCGGTGGAGTACGCGGTGCATGGTTGGCTGGGCAACGTTTTGGTCGAAAAGATTTACTGAGTCTTGATATGGGCGGAACATCTACGGACATCGCACTTGTTCAAGGCCATCTAAAGCCAGAAAACGAAACCTCTGTAGAAAATTTACCGCTTCGAATTCCCTTCTTGCCTATAGAAACAATTGGCGCCGGTGGTGGCTCTATTGCCTTCGTTGATGAGGGTGGAACTTTACGCGTAGGCCCTAAATCTGCAGGCGCTGACCCCGGCCCCGCAGCTTACGGCAAGCAAACAAAGAACATCCAAGCAACTGTAACTGACGCCAACGTTGTACTCGGAAGAATTACAACTCTTTTAGGTGGCAAAATGCCTATCGACAAAGAGGCGGCTAAAAAATCGATAGCGCAACTCGCTGAAAAGTTATCTTCTGATATCGAAACAACTGCCGAGTCCATTTTGGAAATCGCTGAAGCGAATATGGTTCGTGCGTGCAAGAGAATAAGTCTAAACCATGGAGTCGATCCAAGGGGCTTAACGATGGTCGCTTTTGGCGGCGCCGGCGGACTACACGCCTGTAGCCTTGCTGAAGAACTCGAGATCTCTGAATTCATCGCCCCCCGGGAATCAGGTCTGCTCTCAGCCGAAGGTGTTCTACAAGCACCCAAAGAAACCCACTTATGCGAAAATCTAGAAGCACAAGAAAGCGATTGGGGCCAAATTGGCTTAGTAAAAAAGATTCAAGTCCACAGCGACACCCTTAAAAGTAAGTTTGTCGCCGACTTTCCAGAAATCAATCTGGAGACAACACACGCTGAAATTTATCTTGATTGTCGCTATACCGGACAAACCTTTACTTTAACGATAAATCTCAATGAAACCACACAAAAATTAAATCCAAACCCATCACAAAAGGATGTACTTCAGGACCTCGTTCCAAATATTTTATACGATAGCATTAAGAGCGCCTTTGCCGCCACTCATGAACAGCATTTTGGATATACCCTAAAAGAGAACCCTATCGTTTTAAGTTCTATTCGAAGTGTTCAAAGACATTTGCCTTCGAGTTCAGAAGAAGAGCAAAAAAGCGAAGTCATTGAGCGGTTCACGGGTCCCGAGACAATCAGCTCCTATAGCTCCACTGTCTATCTCAAGAATGATTGGCATGCAGAAAAACTTTCCTCCGGAGACTTGGTCTGTCGCCACAAACCTTCACCGAAACGAATTAAAAAACAGCGGCAACAAAATCTTTCTATGGAGGTTTATCGTCAAAAGTTGATTTCGATTGCTGAGGAAATGGGCGCAACACTTATGCGCGCAAGCTTTTCAGCAAACATCAAAGAGCGTCGGGACTATTCGTGTGCGATTTTTGATGGAGATGGCAATCTCCTCACACAAGCAGCACACATTCCGGTGCACTTGGGCTCCCAACCTTTAAGTGTAAAAGCGGCTATTGATTCAATCACCATGCGTCCGGGCATTCATATTATTTTAAACGACCCCTTTGCAGGGGGCACACATCTTCCAGATATAACGTTGGTTTCACCCGTTTACTCGCAAACCAATTCCAGCTCTAAACCTGACTTCTATGTTGCCAATCGCGCACATCATGCTGATGTTGGCGGACTCGAGCCCGGCTCGATGCCCGCGCCGATAAAAAGCGACGGGACTTTTCGAAAACTAACCATTGATGACGAAGGCTGGCGTATCGGCCCCACAATTCTTAATGAAAACGTAAGAAAGGATCTGGCATCGACCTCGCGCACACCGCAAGAACGCTATGGTGATTTACGAGCACAGGAAGCAGCCAACAATCACGGCATAAAACGACTGCAAGAAACAGCAAAGGCTACTGAGGATTTCACTGGGGAAAATAAATGTCTCATTGATTACGCACAAAATCGCATGGAGGCACTCCTTAAAAGCATTCCTGATGGTGAATATTCCTTTGAAGACTCTCTCGATGATGGTGACCACAATAAGCACAGCATCAAATTAAAGGTTAAGATCAAAATTCAAGATTGTAGAGCAATCATTGACCTTCGGGACAACCCTAATGCTGTCGATTCATCCCTTAACGCGGTGCGCGCTATCGTTGTTTCTGCTCTGACCTATGCTTTTTGCTGCTTAGGCGGCGAGGAGTTGCCTGCCAATGCTGGACTCATGCGCCCTGTAGAAATCCTAACAAAACCCGGAACAATTCTTGATGCCCAATCCCCAGCTGCTGTCTCAGCTGGAAATGTCGAAACAGCACAGCGTCTCGTAGATCTTATTTATGGTGCCTTTGCAAAAGCCCTTCCAGAAAAGATCCCTGCTGCCTCCTGCGGTACAATGAACAACATCTTGTTTGGTGGAATCGATAACCGCAAAAATAAAAAGAGCACTTTTGTCCACTATGAAACCTTAGGTGGGGGTGCGGGGGGGGGCCCGCAAGGGCCTGGCGCTGATGCAATTCACACCCATATGACAAATACTTTAAATACTCCTGTAGAAGCCTTAGAGCGACATTTTCCTGTACAGATCGACACCTATGCGCTGCGGAAACAACAAAAGCCAAAGGGCAATATAAATAGTGGTGGAAAAGGAATTGTACGCCAATATCAATTTCTCGTTCCTGCTCAGGTAACAATCATAAGTGAGAGACGTATCCACAAACCTTATGGCTTAAACAACGCACCTGATGGACAGTGTGGAAAAAACACCTTGCTAAAGAAAGATGGCTCACAAGTAGAGCTGGCCGGAAAAGTCTCCTTAACTGTGCAGGCAAATGAAGCCATCCGCATCGAAACACCCTCAGGTGGGTGCTGGCGTTCACCTAAAAAATAAACATTAGCCGCGCAGATAAGTCATAGAAACACGCGTAAACTTTTCAGAAGGAAATGTGGCTTGCAGCTTATCCGCACCCAATCTTAAACCTGCCACCTCGGCAGCGGCCAAAAGCTCGTGCCGCTCCACAGGGTATTGACTGGTAAAGCCATGCGTTAAATCGTAAGCAATGGTAGGTGTTCGGTGTGGGTTCTGTGCTATCGTCTTTGCACCAACGGTGTGCAACTCAATAAAAAGCCAGCCATAACGCTCCACAACCGGCTTCCAGCGACGCATAAATTCAACAAGGTTTTCCTGCAATTCTTGAGGTGGAATACCTCTCCCCGCACTGTCCGCATATAATGCATCACTTTGCGATACGGGCCATTGTTCTGAACTGGTTTCCGGCGGCAAATAGCGACGGTTATGAATCAGCATGGAGTTCGTATGCAAGGCATCTACCGCATATAATCTTCGAGGGCGCCCACTTTCTGGATCTCTTACTGGCAAATGTAATTTTTCAATGGCCGCCGCAAGTTTTCCCGGAAAATTGATATCAATATTTTCTGGTAAGACATAACCATTGGGCACACCTGCTTCTTTTAAGGTAAGTGCTGTTTGTTCTCTGCATTGCTTATTTAAATCCGAGCCAATAAAGTAGATCGGTTTTTCGGAAAAGTTCCACTGCAGGGCATAACGCAAAATTTCATAAATGTGGCGCAAAAACTCACCATTTCCACAACCTGTATCACAAACGGCCAGAGGGTACTCTGCGCGTGAAAATATTTCAATTAAAGCATTGTGTACCTGTTTAAAATACATCTCATGCGCGGCACCGCTGCCCCATATGTTCAAAGGTCGATCTAAATGCGATTCGACGCCGTCAACATGTGGGAAAATTGCATCAAAGCGTTCGTGTCCAAAAAGCAAATCCTCCATTCTCATAAAAAGTGGCACATAACTTAATGTCACAACATATGCAGAGGCAAAAAAAACGGCGATTTTCCCCTTTTGTGTTAAGTGTTCACCCTTGCCTCCCTCCACGCTCCAACCTAAACGACGAAAAACAGGGTAAACAAAATTTTCAATCTCTCTAAGGTGACTTTCATCAAAAGATATTGGCCAACAAAACCAGGGCAGCACTTCTGATTTTCGTCCCTCACCCTTGGTCCGCAAAACTTGATTTTTGACCAAATGCACGATCAAAGGAGCGGCCAAGCAGCCATTGAAATAATCCACAAGGATGGCACGGTCTAGATCTTCCTCGCTTTCTGATAATTTGGGGAAGGACCATTCATCCCCAAAAAACTCAACAAGCCCATTCAACTCTCCTGTCGCAGCGCTCAAACTTTTGTTTTCAAAAATATATCCCGGAAGTTCTTGCGCAAGATTTAAGAGCTTATCAATATGTGCTAAAGCTTGAGGGGCCTCCTGCAGAAGACCCAATGCTTTTTCTCCTCGATGGGTTAAAATTAATGGTACAGCACCTTGAGCGTCATCAAACATCATCGATGGATGCCAGTTTTTTATCCAGCCCGCAGAAGAGAGTGCTCGAAGAACGACGGCCAGAAAGCCACTCTTAGCGCCACCTCGTGACAAAAATTCTTTTGCCGTCACGCCCTCAAGAAGCGATGCTAAAACGTGATGTTTTTCTAAGGCACTTAATGAGGGTAATAGGGCTAAACCTATCTGATGTGCGAAAGCTTCTTGCCGGACCGCAAGACGCTCCACTCCGGTACTTTCTTCAAAAAGTAAAGACCCACCCATAACTTAAGATTAAGCCAAAAACCCGACGAGACCTAGTACGAGCGCCTCTTTGGCGCGAAATAAAGATCATAGGGTACTTAGATTATCTAGCTGTTTTACTTGTGCTTTTCTAAGAAAAGGCACTTCATCGAATTTCAATGAAAATCTTTCCAAGCCCTGAAACCTCTAAATTCAACGTCATGCTTTGACTTTCAGACGCGCAAATCACTTCTTGGGCGGAAGTCAGTTCACCACGCAGCTCTATTCTATTGCCGGCAAAACAGTTGATGGAATCGTCCCCAGCGCAACCCACAAGAGGGTTGCCGTTAACTTGCACCGCATCACAAGTCGCCGTATCAAAAGCACTCGATTGTATCTCCCATTTTATGCTGCCAAAATCCGGATGTGAAAAATTGCCTTTGCCATCCCCCCCCACACTCATCAACAGTCCTATCGCAGTGATGTTTATCGGCGCGGGGTCGAGACTCTCGGCATAATCATCGCCTTGCCGCTCAAGGGCCAAAGTGTCATAGACCTGCGTGAGCACAGGTAAGACAGATCCCGTGCGCACCAGTAAAATAGTATCATCAACATCGGCACTTAAAGTATGTGAGCCCGGTGTTAAAACTTCGCCAAAATGCGCTTCATAATCAAGCCAGCGCCGCCAGGTGCTCCCCGCGGGTATCACAACTGTCCGCTGCGTTGACGACTCTTCAATAATCGGTGCCAAAAGCAAATCTTGACCAATAAGAATTTGATCTTCGACATCGTATAATTCCGCAGCGTTTTCTGCGCCCCACCAGATGGGACGTACTGGTGGCAAACCTAAACTTACCGCGTCATCAACGATTTGTAGAAAGTAAGGCAATAAACGTTGATGCCAATCACCGTAACGCTTAAACAAAGCAATCGTTTCAGCACTAGAATGCCACTGCAAGTTGTCATCCGGGTTGGAGCTATGAT